>JAQBVV010000006.1 GCA_027622905.1 Acidobacteriota bacterium | reverse complement strand
ATTCTTCTGCTCGACGTCGTGTGCTCGCTCGACTCGGTGATCACGGCGGTCGGCATGGCCGACGACGTCGCCGTGATGGTGCTCGCCGTCACCATCGCCGTCGGCGTGATGCTCGTGTCGGCCAGCGCGATCGGCGAGTTCGTCGACCGCCATCCCACGGTCAAGATGCTGGCGCTGAGTTTTCTGCTGCTGATCGGTGTCTCGTTGATCGCCGAAGGATTCGACCAGCCTATTCCTAAGGGCTACATCTACTTCGCGATGGGGTTCTCGGTGTTCGTGGAGATGATCAATCTACGCGTTCGCGGCCGCGCCACGCCGGTGCGTCTTCATCGGCCGTACACGGAATAGTCCCCTGGAACCGTGATTCCTTGGATAAGTCCCGGAGCGCGGCGCCTCGCGGCGCCGCAGCATGGCGGTCTCAGTTCTCTCGCATCTCTCGCAGCGCGGCGAGGTACTGGCGGATCCGCCGCGCATTGGTCCCGACATCACTGCCGCCCACTCGCGATACGGAGCGGACATCCACGCGCGTGCCGTCGCCCGATGGGGTGAGCCGCACGACGACATCATCGGTGAAGCCGAACCAGCGTGTCGTGTCGCTCGCTTCGATACGCCCCGTGCCCTTGTCGGCCGTGACGATGGTCCAGCCCGCCTGCCGGGCGGCAGCCAGCGCGCGATCGAACGCCTGGTCCGAGGGCACGGGCAGGGTCATCGGCGCCAGGTCCGGATATCCGAGCCGTTGCCGCTCCGAGAGGTCGGAGGGGCGTTCGAGCGAATTCGGTGCGTCGGCGCGGAGCGGGACGATCGCGTCGAACGTCGGTGGGCGCTCCAGGTCGGTGGTGATGTCGTGAATCGGCGGAACGCTGCGTGCCTGGCGCTGCCATTCGAACGGGATACCGAACGCGGCCGCGCCCCCGAGGGCAGCCATCGCCGCAAGGAACGTCGCGACGCGCGCCCCGCGACGGTACGCGAGGCCCCCGGCCACGAGCCCCACCAGCGTGGCGGCCAGTCCTGCGTAGGCCGCCCACCGGAAGAGCGTGAACGCGTTCGGCAGCGAGAGCACGCCGATGCGATACGCGGGCCCGGCGATGCCAAGCAGAGCCAGACCGAGCGCGGCGATTGCGCATGCCAGTAGCGTGAACGTCATCAGCCCTCCGTCCGGCCGGGCAGCACGTGGTCGCCCGGCGATGGTGCGTATTGTAGGCTGATTGCGCATGTCCGAATCGCAGGCCCCTCAAGAGGACCGCTTACGTCGACTGGCTCGTATCGGGTGGGACGACAGCTTCGCTGAGGCGTGCGCCGAGGCAAGCAGGGCCGCGACCGCGGACGCGGATGCCGAGCCGGCGCGGGTTGCCATCGAGTTCAACCACATCTACCGGGTGTGGACGGGGGAGTCCGAGTTCGAGGCGACGGTGTCGGGTCGGCTCAAACATCGCGCCGTGCGCCGAAGCGAACTGCCGGCGGTGGGCGACTGGGTCATGGTGCGCAGACGACGGGTCGAGGATCACGCCTCGATCGTCGCGGTGCTGCCGCGCCGGAGCTGGTTCTCGCGCAAGACGGCCGGCACCGTCACCGATGAACAGATCGTCGCGGCCAACGTGGATGTCGTGTTTCTGGCGATGGCCCTGGACGGGGACTTCAGCGTCAGGCGCCTCGAACGGTATCTGCTGCTGGCCCGGGAGAGCGGCGCGACACCGGTGGTGTTGCTCACCAAGCCCGACCGGTCGACGATGACGGCCGCGCAGTGTGCCGATGTCCGGGCGGTCTCCGGGGGCGCCCCGGTGCACGTGGTCAATCCCAAGGCCGGGGAGGGTCTTGCCCCCGTGGCGGCGTACCTGACGTACGGTCGCACGGGCGCGCTGCTGGGATCGTCTGGCGTCGGCAAGAGCACCTTGATCAACCGCCTCGTCGGCGAGGAGGTGCAGAAGACCCGGGAAGTGCGGGCCACCGACTCGAAGGGGCGCCATACGACGATGCACCGCGAACTCGTCCAGCTCCCGTCAGGCGGATTGATCATCGATACGCCCGGCATGCGGGAGTTGCAGCTCTGGGATGTCGAGGCGGCGGTGCGGGAAACCTTCGACGATATCGAAGCGCTGGCCGATGGATGCCATTTCACGAACTGCCGGCACAGCGGAGAGCCGCGGTGCGCCGTCACGGCCGCCTCGGCAGACGGCCGGCTCGACCCTGGCCGACTGGACAGCTACCTGAGGCTCCAGGAGGAACTTGTCGGGCTCGCGCGGCAACGGGACGTGCGCGCGGAACTCGACGAGAAGCGGCGCAACCGGACGGCGGGCAGGCCGCCGAGGCGGTCGATCAAGCTGGAGCCGTAGTCGGGCCGCACATATAATTTGCCTATGCTCGTGTTCCTGATGCTGCTGGGTCTTGCGCAGGCGCCAGGCTTTTTCACGACGACCCTCACGCCCGAGGAGTTACGGGAGAAGCAGGCCGTACTCGAGACGACCGCCGGCACGATCGTGCTGGACCTGCTCGCCGATGCGGCGCCCACGCATGTTGCGCATTTCATCGCGCGCGTGAATGAGGGCGCCTATGACGGGACGCTGTTTCATCGGGTCATCCCGATGGGGATCATCCAGGGCGGCGATCCGCTGTCAACCGACCCCTCGCAACAGGCGCTCTACGGCACGGGTGGGCTGGGCGCCCTGGAGTTCGAACCCAACGACGAGAGGGCCACACGTGGCGCGGTGGCAGCGGTCCTGGTTCCCGGCGATCGCGATAGCGGCGGATCGCAGTTCTTCATCTGCATCACCGATCAGCCGGCACTCGACGGGGAGTACACCGTCTTTGCGCGCGTGAGGGAGGGCATCCTGGTCGCGCAGGAGATGTCGCTGGTGGCTGCCGACGCAGACGGGACACCCGCCGAGCGGGTCGGGATCCTGCACGCGACCATCCGGGATACGCCGCCGCCGGAACCGGAACCGTTCGTCGACGCGACGGCCGACGAGATGTCGCGGCACCGTGCGGTCATCGAGACATCCATGGGCGACATCACGATCGAGTTGCTGGCGGACCGGGCGCCCGAGCACGTGCGCGCGCTGCTTCGGCTCGCCGCCGCCGGCGTGTATGACGGCTCCGCGCTGCACCGCGTCGCGCCCGGATTCGTGATCCAGGGCGGATTCCTTGGCACCAGGCGGGACCCACTCGATGAACGACAGTTCAGTTACGTGCGTGAACTGCAGCCCGAGTTCAACCCGACACCGCACGAACGGGGCATCCTGTCGATGGCGCACGGTGACGATCCTGCCAGCGCCACGTCATCGTTCTTCATCGTGCTGGCACCGGCGCCAGCGCTCGACAACCAGTACACTGCGTTCGGCCGCGTGGTGGAGGGGATGGAGGTCGTCGAGCAGATCGAAGCGGTGCCGGTCAACGGCGAGGAGCCGGTGACCAGGATCGAGGTCACGACCATTCGTGTCGTGCCCCCCGCTCCCTAGGGACGCCAGCGGGCAGGCGCCGCTAGACATCGAACGGAAGCCGCGCTTGCGGCTCCGGTGCGGGCGTCACCTCCGGACCGAAGTTGTGCACGCTCACGCCGAGCAGGCGGACCGGCCGCTCCCCGACCTCTGTCTTCTCGAGCAGCGCGCGCGCGCGCGCAACGATGGCATTGGCATCGCGTGTCGGAGCGTCACTGTGGCTTCTGGTGATGGTCGTGAAGTCGTCGTATCGCACTTTGAGGGTCACGGTCCGCGCGTACAGCTCGTGACGCACGAGCCACGCTGCTGCGTTGCGCGCCATCGTGCGGATCGTGTCGCGGATGTCGTCGAGGTCGGTGACGTCGTCGGCGAAGGTGCGCTCGCTCCCCGAGGACTTCGGGTGACGCTCGGAGACGACCGGACGGTCATCGATGCCGTGCGCCAGTCGCGCCAGCCAGTCGGCCAGCGAGCCGACCGTGTCGTGGAGCATCCGAGGATCCACGGTGCGGATGTCCACCAGCTTGTGGATGCCGCGTGCGCGGAGTTTCCTGGCCGTGACCGGGCCCACGCCCCACAGGGCATCGATCGGCAACGACTGCAGAAAGGTTTCCACGCGCTCCGGCGCGATGACGGTCAGGCCGTCCGGCTTCTGCCACCCCGAGGCGATCTTCGCCAGAAACTTGTTCGGAGCGACGCCGGCTGAGGCTGTCAGCCCGGTTCGTTCGCGGATCTGATCCTTGAGCCGTCGCGCGACCGTCGTGCCGAGCGGTTCGCCCCAGGCGTTCTCGGTCACGTCGAGATACGCCTCATCGAGCGACAGCGGCTCAACCAGCGGCGTCACGTCGCGAAACATCGCGAACACCTGCTGAGAAACCGCGCGGTACTTCGTGAAGTCGGGACGAACGATCACGAGCGAGGGGCACAGACGTTTCGCTCTCGCCATCGGAATGGCCGAGCGGACGCCGAACGTGCGCGCTTCGTAGCTGGCGGCGGCGACCACGCCGCGCTTCTCGGCGTCGCCCCCGACCGCAACCGGCCGGCCGCGCAGGTCCGGGTGGTCGCGCTGCTCGACCGACGCATAGAAGGCGTCCATGTCCACGTGGAGAATCCGACGCATGATGGATGACTGTGGTCCGACGTCGTTGGGCCCGGCACTCGGTCGCTGACTCCGAGACGGCATTGGTTCCCGAGCCCCTGGCTAATCTAAATTTAGTGCCCCGTCGAGCCGAATCCGCCTCGCGTGACGTCGGCGATCTCGGTCACCTCCTGCCAGGTGACGCGCGGGGCGGGGAGGACGACACCCTGGGCCAGCCGGTCGCCGCGCGTTACCTGGACCTCGGCGTCGGTGACATTGAGCACCTGGACCATGACCTCGTCATCGGGGCCTGAATAGTCGGGGTCCACGACCCCGACTCCGTTGGCAATCATCAATCCGCGCTTGAGTGGCGTGCTACTTCGAGCGAAAATACCCAGGAAGTGACCGGTGGGCACCTGGATGACCAGGCCGGTCCTCACGAGGACGATCTGTCCCGGTGGGACGCGCACGTCGTGCGCGGCCGCCAGATCGAACCCAGCCGCTTCGTCGGTGCCGTACGTGGGGAGAGTAATCGTGGGATCCAGCCGTCGTATCTTGAGCCGCATGAGCGCAGCATACCTGCTGCCGCTCCTTTTGGTCACCGCGGTCGTCGGCGCCCAGGATCTCTCGGCCCCGCTGCCGCTCGATCCGGCCGTTCGCACCGGCACGCTGCCCAACGGTCTTCAGTTTCTGATTCGCCAGAACGATCTGCCGGAGAACCGCGCGTTTCTCCGTCTTGCCGTGCGGGCAGGCTCGATCGACGAGGCGGACGACCAGCGCGGCCTCGCGCACCTGCTCGAACACATGGCGTTCAACGGGTCGGCGCATTTCAAGCCGGGCGAACTCGTGAGCTACCTCGAGTCGATCGGGGCGCGATTCGGCGCGGACGTCAACGCGTACACGAGCTTTGACGAGACCGTCTACATGCTGGAGGTGCCGACCGATCGCGACGGCATCGTCGTGCGCGGGATGGAGGCGCTCAGTGATTTCGCCGGTGGCATCACCCTTGATCCGGCGGAGATCGACCGGGAGCGCGGAGTGGTCATCGAAGAATGGCGTGGCCGCCAGGGCGCGGGAACCCGGATGCAGAACGCGCAGATGGAGGCGATCTTCGGCGATTCGCGGTACGTGGATCGATTACCCATCGGACTTCCGGACCTGCTGAGGACGGTTCCCGCGCAGCGCGTGCGCGATTTCTACGAAGAGTTCTACCGACCGGATCGCATGGCGGTGATCGCCGTCGGTGACTTCGATCCGGCGCAGATGGAGGCGCTCATCCGCGCACACTTCAGCGGGCTGCCGTCGCGCGGACGGATGGAGAGGCGCGTCTATCCTGTGCCGGCCCACGCCGACACGCGCGTCGTGGCGGTCTCCGATCCCGAGGCGCAGGGCTCGTCGGTCAGCATCATTCGGAAGCGGCCCCTCGAACGGTTGCGTACCGCGGGCGAATACCGGCGTTCCACGATGGGTCGGCTTGTTCGGGACATGGTCAGGGATCGGTTCTCGGAGATCGCGCGTCGCCCGGACGCACCCTTCCTCCGCGCGTCGCTCGGCGGCGGCGGAGTGGGCCGGGACGTGGAGAGCGTCACCGTGTCTGCGCGCGTCAACGATGGCGCGATCGAGCGAGGGCTCGAGGCGCTGGCCCAGGAGGTCGCGCGCCTGGACCAGCACGGCTTCGGCGAAGCGGAACTGGATCGGGCCAAGAAGGATCTGATGGCGACGTTCCAGCGCGCCTACAACGAGCGCGACCGGGCACAGAGCGGACAGCTGGCGTCAGAGTTGCTCCGCTATTTTCTGTCCGATGAAGGTGCCCCCGGTATCGACGCCGAGCTCGATCTGGTCCAGCGCTTCGTACCGGGGATCACCGTGGCCGACGTCAACGCACTCGTACGAGAATTCTTTGGCGAGGACAATCGCGTCGTCGTGGCCTCGTCGCCGGAGAAGGACGGCCTGCTCGCGGTCACCGAGCCGGGCCTTCGCGAGGCGCTTCGCGCGGGCAGCGCCGCGGCCGTCACCGCATGGCAGGACGACAGCACGGATCTCGAATTGATGGCCACACCGCCGATGCCCGGCACGGTGCGCGCCAGGAGGGAGATTCCGGAGATTGGCGTGACGGTGCTCACGCTGTCGAACGGCGTCGATGTCTGGCTGAAGCCGACCGATTTTCGACACGACCAGGTGGCCTTCCGCGCTTATGCCAGAGGTGGCGCATCGCTCGCACCGCCCGAGGAGTTTCTCAATGCGTCGCTCAGCACGACGCTCGCCGGCGTATCCGGCGTCGGTGGCCTCTCGCCGACCGACCTCAACAAGCTCATGGCGGGCCGTATCGCCAGCGCGTCGCCGTACATGGACAACTACACGCACGGCATCTCGGGTGGCGGCACGCCTGGCGACCTCGAAGTGGCCCTCCAGCTGGTGTATCTCTCCTTCACCGCGCCGAACCGGGATGCATCAGCGTTCGACCTGATGAAGAGCCGGGTGGCCGCAAGTCTGGCGAACCAGGACCAGAGTCCGGGAGCCGTGTTTGGTGACGAGGTCCGGCGGTTGGCCACGATGGATCACTATTCGGTGCGGCCCATGCGATCGGAGGACCTCGATGGCCTGGACGCCGGCCACATGCGGACCTTCTTCGCCGAGCGTTTCAAGAACGCCGCCGACTTCACCTTCTTCTTCGTCGGGGCGTTCACGGTTGACGAGATCACGCCGTTGCTCACCACCTATCTCGGGTCGCTGCCGTCCGCCGGCTCGGCCCGGTCGCACTGGACCGACATGGGGTTGCACTTTCCGGAGATGGAGCTTCGCGAGACGGTGCGGAAGGGACGGGAGTCGCGGAGCCAGACGGCGATCATGTTCTTCGCGGACACGGGTCTCGACGAGCTCGAGACCCATCGTCTGCGCGCGGCGACGAGCATCCTTCAGCTCCGGCTGCGTGAGGTCCTTCGTGAAGAGCTGGGCGGCACCTACTCGGTAGGGGTGCGCTACTCCGATACGTCGCCGCAACCAGGGTATGGCACCACGAACATCCAGTTTGGCAGCGCTCCGGAGAACGCGGAGCGCCTGACCCGTGTGGTCATGGACGAGCTTGACCGCTTCCGGCGGGACGGTCCGTCGGAGACGGAACTGCAGGTGGTGAAGGAGACCGAACTGAGAGAGCTGGAGGGTTCGATCCTCCAGAACGGGTACTGGCTGAACTCGCTGCAGGCGATGCACCTGCTCGGCCGGGATGCCCGGGACATCCTGCGGCGCGGTGAGCGGGCGGAGTCGCTGTCCAGGGAGAACCTTCACGCGGTTGTCCGAAAGTACTTTCCGCCCGACCGTGTTGCCGTCGTCACGCTGATGCCGGAAACCGACCCGGCTGAGCGCGGAGTGCCGCAAGGCGATGCGCAACCGGTGGCCGTGCGTCCCGAGCCCCTCGGGCACCCCGACGTCAACAGCGACGTGAGCGAGCGAGAAGATGCCGATCCGGGTAGGTGAGACGATTCCGTCCGTCACGTTGAAGGCGACCGACATGTCGGACGTCACGACCGACGATCTCTTTCGCGGGAAGAAGGTGGTGCTGTTTTCGGTCACGGGTGCGTTCACGCCGACCTGTTCGAATCAGCATCTGCCGGGCTTTGTCACGCATGCCGACGCGATCCGCGGCAAAGGGATCGACGACATCATCTGCGTGTCGGTGAACGACGCGCATGTGATGGAGGCCTGGGGTCGGGAGCAGCACGTGGGCGACGCGATCCGGTTGGTCGCTGACGGCAACGGCGACCTCGCACGCGCTCTGGGCCACTACTTCGACGGCTCGATGATCGGATTCGGCCTCCGGTACCAGCGTTTCGCGGCCATCGTCGAGAACGGCACGGTGACCAGGATCGACGTTGAGGATGGCCCGGCGTTCGACGTGAGCAGCGCCGAGTCGGTGCTCGCCGCGCTTCGATAACAGCATCCCCTCCCGGTAGATCCCCCAGGTGGTTTAGGCATAAGCTTTCGGCATGCGTATTCTCCTTGTCGGTGCCTCCGGCACGATCGGTTCGGCCGTTGCCGCCGCATTGGGCGGGCGGAACGAGCTGATTCTCGCCAGCGTCCAGAAGTCGGCCGAGCAGGTCGACATCGCAGATCCGTCGTCGATCCGCGCGCTCTTCGCGCGCGTCGGCCGCGTCGACGCCGTCGTCAGCGCCGCCGGCCGGGCGGCATTCAAGCCACTGACCGAACTCGGGGACGAGGACTTCGACCTGAGCCTTTCCAACAAGCTGATGGGGCAGGTCAACCTGGTGCGACTGGGACTGGCGTCGGTGGCCGATGGCGGCTCGTTCACGCTGACGGCCGGGTACCTGGCGCGACACCCGATGCCGGGTTCGGGAGCCGTGAGTCTCGTGAACGCCGGGCTGGAAGGTTTCGGCCGGGCGGCTGCGCTCGAGGCGCCGCGCGGCATCCGTGTCAACGTCGTGAGTCCGCCGTGGGTGACCGAGACGCTCGTGAAGCTGGGGCGGCCGCCGGATGGCGGCCTGGCCGCGGCGACCGTCGCGCAGGCCTACGTGAGCAGCGTGGAAGGCACGATCACCGGGCAGGTGATCGATCCGAGCGCGGCGTCATGATCCGGCGTATTGCGCTCTGCGCTGTCATCGTCGCCGTCGGTGCCACGTCGGTCGCCGGTGCGCAGTCCCGGACCATGCAGGGGGATCGCGAAACGCTCATTCAGCTCGAGCGGGACTGGGACCAGGCGTTCCGTAGCAAGGATGTCGCTTTCATCGCCAACGTCCTGGCCGAAGAATTCATGGCCACCTACGGTGACGGCACGCGTGTCGATCGAGCGCAGGAACTGGAGATGATCGCGAACTTCAACCTGCAGATCGACTCGTCCAGGGTGGACGATTTCACCGTCAACCTGTACGACGACACGGCCGTCGTCTGGTTTACGCAGCATCTGGTGGGCCCGAGCCAGGGGCAGGCGCTCGAGCTGACCTACCGCTACATGGATGTCTTCGTGTTTCGCGACGGCCGGTGGCAGTGCGTGGCCAGCCAGAGCACCCAGGTAGCCGGCGCGCCCTGAAGGCCCGCACGACGATCAGGTCTCGCTAGCGCCGTCCGCCGAGCAAGCCGGAACGCCACAGGAAATACAGCAGCGTCAGCAACGTGCTGACGGCGGCGGCCACGTAGGTCAACGCTGCCGCGTTCAACACCGCGTCCACCCCCTTGCGTTCCTGCGCCGTGACGATGCCGTACTCGACAACCAGCGCCTTGGCGCGGTTGGAGGCGTTGAACTCGACGGGCAGCGTGACGACCTGGAAGAGCAGCACGGTCGAGAACAGCACAGCGCCGACCAGCACCATGTTGGTCGACGCCATGAAGACGCCGATCATCATCACGAAGTAGCCGATGCTGGAGCCGATGTTCGCCGTGGGCACCAGCGCAGAACGGACCCAGAGCGGCGCGTAGTGTCGGGCGTGCTGAATGGCGTGTCCGGCCTCGTGCGTCGCCACACCCACGGCCGCAACCGAGTCCGACCCGTAGACGGACTCCGAGAGCGCGAGCGTCTTGGAGACCGGGTTGTAGTGGTCCGACAGCACGCCGTGGGAGCGCACGATCTTCACATTCGTGATGCCGGCGCCGCGAAGTAGCACCTGGGCGGCTTCCGCGCCCGTCAACCCGCGGGCGGTGCGCACCTTCGAATACTTCTTGAACGAGCTTTTCACCCGGGCGCTGGCCCACAGGGACAGTCCGAGGCCGGGGAGTACGAACAACAGATAGAGGGGATCAAAGAACATGGTGCCGCTCCTCCGATGGCAAAGAACGCATGCTCTATTTTAGCTGGTTCTTCGTGGTCTGTTCGATGGGCTGGGTCCGGCGGCTGGCGGACGTCAGGCTGATTGCCATGCACGGTCTTTTTCCGTAGCGTCAAGCTCTCGGTGGTGTCGCCGAGCGGCAAAGAGGCGGTGGTGGCGCTTCTGGGCCCTGGTGACTTTTTCGGCGAGGGGTGTCTCGCCGGGCAACCGCGGCGCATGGCATCCGCGTCAGCGCTGAGCGAGAGCGCGGCCATGGTCATCGCGAAGTCCAGGATGCTCGAGGTGTTGCGCGCGGAGCGCGATCTGGCGGACCGGTTCCTCGTGCACATGCTCGCACGCAACATCCGGATCGAGGAGGACCTTGTCGATCAGCTGTTCAACTCGAGCGAGAAACGCCTCGCGCGCACCCTGCTCCTCCTCGCCCGCTACGGCACACTGGGCAAGCTGCTCCCTTTGCCGAAAATGTCGCAGGAGACGCTCGCCGAAATGGTGGGTACAACCCGCCCCCGCATCAACTTCTTCATGAACAAGTTCCGGGACCTCGGCTTCATCGAATACAACGGCGGCATCAAGGTCAACGAGTCCCTCCTGACGGTCGTACTGCACGACTAGTACTACTTTGTCAGAACGCCGCATGAGGTGTGGGCATGTCCTCCACGAAACCGGCTCAGCTCGAGGGGGGCCGTGCCTGTACAGAGGCAATCAGACTCGCTTCGCGCTTACGTTGACTACGGTTTCGCTCCGGACATGCCCCCACCTCATGGCAAGTCTCGGAATCTGACAAAGGAGTACTAGCGCGATTTTCGATTCGGTCTAGGGCTTCTCGCAGGAACCAGGCCTTTTCGAAAAGCGCTTTCCCGCGGTTCTCGGTCTCCACCGAATCGAAAAACGCTCCAAAGCGGATGTGAGGCGGTGAGGCGGCAAATTGGCACCGCCGGTTCATAGAAATCCCACTCGACGGCGGCGCTGGACGGTGCCACTGGTAGGCGTCACTGGTAGGCGTCGCTGGACGGCGTCGCTGGGTGGCGTCGCTGGGTGGCGTCGCGCGGAGGGGGGCGCCCGCCATGGCACTGTCATTGCACTACGATCAACAAGCGGTACCCGTGAGCCCCGGCGGCCGCGGAACGGTCACGCGGAGTTGTGGAGGTCGTATGCGTCAGCAGTCTCGTGGAGGCAATTCAATCGTTCGCGTCGCGACGTCGCCGCGCCTCACCTGGACGGTCAAGGCAGGACGAAGGCGGGCGCGCACGCGTGCCGCGGTCCCGTTGTGGCTCCTGGTCCTGCTGCTGTCAACGACGGCATGCGCCGGTCGGAGCCAGCCTGCGACGGCGCCTGCCGCGAGTACCGGTGCGGTCGCGCAGACAGCCTCGCAGTCAACGGCGGTCGATGCGTTGTGTGAGAACGGACGCGGACAGCTGCTGCGCGGGGAGTATGCGTCCGCGGCCGACACACTGGACCGATGCATCGCGGCCGATCCGAATCGCGCGTACGCGTACTATCAGGCCGGGCTGGCCTACAACGAGATCGATCGTGCCGACCTGATGATCATCCGATTCGAGGCGTTCGTCCGTCTGGCTCCCGACGCGCCGGAGCGGCCACGCGTCGAGTCCATCCTCCAGACCGTCCGCCGATAGCGGACGCGCGCGCGTCCGCGCAGCTGAAGCGAAGCTGGGCCGCCACTACACCGCGCAGGCGATAATCAAGGATGGCGTTGCGGACGTGGCAGCTGCCATGGCACCGCGCATGCTGGCTCCAGTCAATGCCCGAAACCCGGATATCGTGGAGCACGTTCGCGCGATCATGGCTTTCACCCCGGTCAACGGATACGTTGGCGATGTGCTGGGACTTGCCGCGCGGCCGGATTCGACGCCGACACTGGCGCACATCACGTGTCCGACCCTGATCGTGGTGGGTGAGGAGGATGCACTGGCGCCGCCCGCGGACTCGCAGATGATGGCGCAGATGATCGAGGGCGCGCAGCTGGTCATCATCCCGAATGCAGGGCACCTGAGCCCGATCGAGCAGCCGGAAGCGTTCAGCACGGCAGTAGCGGATTTCGCGAGGGCGCTATCGAACTGAGGATTGTGCGCCGATGGACGCGTCTGCAGCGGCGGGCGCGCCGCCGCGACATCCGCGTACACGACGCGACCAGCAACACGAAGATTGGCGCCGGCAGGTGGGTGCAGCGTCACCCGGACGTGCACGAAGACGGCGCCGTTGGCGAGGGTGACTCCGCGCATCGAGACCTGCTTGATGAACGGGACGCCCACGGGTGGAGCCAGCTCCTCGGTGCGGATCGGCCCGGCGACCGGCCCTACCTGGATCTCGAACACCCTCTCCGACAGTATCCGAAGGGCTGCCTTCTGCGGTTCCGCCGTCATCTCGAGCGCCAGCGACATCCGATCGCCGGTGGGCAGAAGCCGCGGCGCCCACTTCTTGAACCGGCAGACGCCGTTCAACGGGTTTCCGATCTCGCTGGAACGACACGTCGCACTGCGGTGTGGATCAACCGCCCTGCCGCTGACGGCGCTGGACGCGACGTTCATCGATGCCGAGGTGGAGCTGGATCACTCGCGCCCGACAGACGGCGGAGCGGCGTCGACCTGACATTCTTCATTCCCAGCGCCCGACGCGAGCGCCACGGTGATGCCGAGTCGGAACGGAAGCGCGGCTGGCTCTGGGCGGACCGCCCACCGAGACGGTCGCCGGTTCGTGGCATGAGCGCGGCCGCCGACGCCTGTCAGAGGTCGCCGACGGCCAGGACGGTGGGTTGTTTGGCCCACGCGTTCCATACGCTCATGGCGTCATCGTGGGCGCAGTGGCCACGGAACACAACGGAACTTTGGTGCCGGTCGCCAGCCTGGACCCGGCAAGCGACGGAGGTCGATGAAGCTGACGCGCGTGAGGCCATGTTGCTGTTACGGGACGTGAAGCTGCGGTTGCGCGCCTTGCTGCATCGCGTTCATGTGAGCCCGTGCACGCCGTTGGCCCGCCCTCGTCCGGCGTCCGGCTCCGTCCGTCGGGACATCGATCTCCGCTCGAACCCTGCCGCTCCCGCCGCGAGTAGTACCTCTTTCCAACGCCAGCCATCACGGCATGCACCGGCATAGCTGATTCACATGTCACGGATCGTGGAGACCGAACTCGCGGCGAGGAATCGCTGCGATCGATGTCCAGGTTAGCAGGCGTCGCCGGGCTCCGAACGGCCGCCGGACGAGGGCAGTCCAGCGGCGACGGTACGGTATTGCGGTTCCGGAGGCGGGCTTCCTCAGGGCCTATCTCGCCCGCAGCTCCTCTAGCCCGTATACTCCAGCAGGTTGGCGCTCGTTTCCGGCACTTACCTCGGCCGTAGGAGAGCGCTGCCCGGATCGGTGTGGGCGGGCCCGCCTTCGTCCGCGCGGGCGTTCGGCGCGTCCGCCGTAGCCAAGGGGAGGAATCGCCGATGATTGGGCGAATCATTGGTCCCTATCGGGTGCTCGCCAAGCTTGGCGAAGGCGGAATGGGGGAGGGCTACTCATCCTGATGAATATTTCACGGCATTTCCACGTTTCCATGACGCCGAACGCTTGCTGGCTCGCACTGCTGTGCCTGCTGATGACGGCATACGCACCGCGCCCGGTGATGACGCAGGCCGGGGCCGACGCGGCCGCGCATCCACTCTCCGGACGCATCTGGGATACCCGTGGACAGGATTGGATATCAACGACCGAACTGGAGCGCCGCCTGGCGCGCGCACGCTTCGTGCTGCTCGGCGAGGTACACGACAACGGCGAACATCATCGGCTGCGCCGCGACGTGCTCGCCGCCCTGGTCCGCGATGGCCGCCGCCCGGCCATCGCCATGGAGCAGTTCGACCGCGAACACCAGCCCGCGCTGGAACGCGTGCAGAACGAGCCCGCACCGACACCGGAGTTGCTGAAGACGGCGGGCCGCGTCGATGCGCAAGGCTGGAACTGGTTCTATTACGAACCGATCGTTCGCCTCGCACTGGATCACCGACTGCCGATCGTCGCAGCCAATCTGTCGCGCGCCGATGCCTTCCGCGTATCCACCGAGGGCGCCGCCGCAGTAGTTGGCGAGGCTGTCGTCAGCGCGTTGCACCTGGACCAACCACTGCCCGATGCCGCCCGTCTCAAACTGGACCAGGTGATAGAGGACGGTCATTGCGGCAAAGCGCCGCCGAGCATCCTGCCCGGCATCGTCGCCGCGCAGCGCGCCCGCGACGCCATCATGGCGCAGACCCTGCAAGCGCATGCCCCGGCCGTGCTCATTGCCGGCAACGGCCACGTCCGCCGCGATTTCGGCGTGCCGCACTACCTGGCGCAGTATCCGCAGGGTGATGATGTGCGGGTGGTGGGGTTCATCGAAGTGGACGCCGACAAATTGGCGCCGACCGACTACGCCTCTGACGGCGTCTCTGATGGCGTCTCTGATAGCGCGCCGGAATACGACTACGTCGTGTTCACGCCTCGGATCCCGCGACCGGATCCCTGCGGGGACGTCCGTTTCACGCCGCGCTGACGGCCATGCTGTGCCGCCGACCGTGGCGCGCGGTGCCACTCTTTGGCTCGTCGCTTGGTTGCTGTGCGCACGCCTTCGATCCCTTACATCGTGAATACGCGCGCGGGCGCCGCCCTGCAGGGCCATAATGATCGAAAGGAGAGACCATGGGAGACAAGGGCGGCAAGAAGGACAAGGAAAAGAACAAACAGCAGCAGTCGAAGAAACAGGAGCAACTGGCCAAGGAGAAGCAGGCCAAGTCCCGGCCACCGGCGAGCCGCAAGTAGCGGTTCGGCGTCGCCGGTGACGGCCGTCCAGCGTTGGCCGTCTCTCCTCAGGCGCGACGACACACGTATTGGACACATTGCAGGAAATGTTCACCGAATAGCCACGCGGGCCCACAACGCATGCGCCAGGCAGCGCGCGGCGACAAGCGGCGCGCGCCACTGGTGAAGACCGAACTCGCAGTTCGCGGGGGGCGCGCGAAAACTGGCACAATTCGGGGGTGAGTCCGACCGTTCTCCGCGAAGGGCCCTATCGGTTCTCCTAGTCAAGCGACCGTGGCGAACCGAAACACGTCCAGTGGGGCGCGACGACAAGGTCGCCAAGTTGTGGCTGGAGCCGGTGCGCGTGGAGCACAACCAGTGCTTCGCGTCGGGAGAACTCCAACGCATCAAAGGCTTGGTCCAGCGTCATCAGGTTACTCTTGTGAAGAAATGGAATGTCTACTTCCGCACTAGCCGCTGACTCCGCGGCGGCCCGGAGCGTTCGAGTCGCCGGGGAGCACTTGGTCGTCGACCTCCGCGACGGCCGCCTCGTTTCCGTGCCGCTGTCGTGGTATCCGCGCCTCGCGGCGAGCGGCTACCAAACGAATGTCGCCGACGCGTTCTAAATCGAGAAAGCGCAATTGAGGAAAGCCAATCCTGGCGATCGATGGGGCCCATCCGGCCCAGAGGTGCTCTCATGAAACTGTTCATGTTCTTTGTCGCGCTGGCCGCGCCCTTCGTGGTCGTGACGGCCCAGGAGTCCGTCGAGCCGAACAGGACGCAGATTTTTTCGGCTGAGGACCTGATCCGCCTCGAAGCCACGCTGATTGAAGAATCGCATGCTGCGGAGTCGAAGCTCGGCCGGAAGGACCTGATGGCGACCTCAATCCACCGGTTCGGTCTGCGGCATCGCTCCGGTCCGGCGCCGGCGGAGCAGCATGCCGACGTGACAGACCTCATCATCGTTCGAAGCGGCGGGGCTGCGATCCGGATCGGTGGAGAGATAGCGGCTCCCAGGGGGGCTGATGGTGAGCTGCGCGGCGGCTCAATCGTCGGTGGGCAGACGTATCCCGCCCGTCCAGGCGACATGTTCAACGTCCCGCCACACGTCGCCCATCAATGGATCATCGAGCCCGGGGAGTCGATCAGCTTTCTCAACATCAAGGTCAAAGAGAAACCCGGCTCCTGAGTTGTGCGCGGCGATCTGCCGCCATCCTATCCGGGCTGGACCCGACCGGAGCCTGTGGCCCGCGTTCCGCAAACACCCGTTTGCGGAACGTCCGCCCACGCCAATCGACCTGTCCCGAGATCCTGGAAATCAGAAACCCGTTCCGCGGGGTTTGCTGGACACTGCCCGCGGAAGCTTCACCCGCATGCCATGTTCCGATAGCGCAGCCGTTGATATACTCAACGCTCCTCAACCCACCGGAGATCGATGCAATACATCTACACGATGAAGGGGCTCGGGAAGGTGCATCCTCCCGACTCTCAGGTACTCAAAGACATCTGGCTGTCGTTTCTGCCGGGCGCGAAGATCGGCGTGCTCGGGCTGAACGGATCCGGGAAGAGTTCGCTGCTGAAGATCATGGCGGGCGAGGACCAGGAGTTCATCGGCGAGGCGTTCGCGGCCGACGGCATCTCGGTGGGTTTTCTGCCGCAGGAGCCGCGACTGGATCCGGAGAAGACCGTTCTCGGCAACGTCGAGGAGGGCATGTCGGAGACGCGGGCGCTGCTGGATCGCTACGACGAGCTGAACATGAAGCTCGGCGAGGACCTGGCGCCCGACGTGATGGACAAGGTGATGGAAGAGCAGGGGCGCCTGCAGGACCGGATCGATGCGGTCAACGCCTGGGAGCTCGACTCGCAGCTCGAACTGGCGATGGATGCGTTGCGCTGTCCGGCGCCTGATGCGGATGTGACGACGCTGTCAGGTGGCGAACGACGTCGCGTGGCGCTGTGTCGTCTGCTGCTCAAGTCGCCTGATCTGCTGCTGCTGGATGAGCCGACCAATCACCTGGACGCAGAGTCGGTGGCCTGGCTGGAGCGGTTTCTGAAGGACTACAAGGGCACGGTGGTGGCAGTCACGCACGACCGGTACTTCCTCGACAACGTGGCCGAATGGATCCTCGAACTCGACCGTGGGTCGGGCATCCCGTGGAAGGGCAACTACTCGTCGTGGCTCGACCAGAAGCAGCAGCGGCTGGCCAAGGAAGAGAAGACCGAGAGCAAGCGACAGAAGACTCTGCAGCGAGAGCTGGAGTGGATCCGGATGTCGTCGCGGGCCAGGCAGTCGAAAGGGAAGGCGCGCCTCAACTCGTACGAAAGCCTGCTCAACGAAGATACGGCGCAGAAGCTCGACCAGGTCGAGATCTACATTCCCCCGGGGCCCCGTCTCGGAAACGTCGTGGTCGAGGCTCGCAACATCCGCAAGGCCTACGGCGATCTGCTGCTCATCGACGATCTCAGCTTCACGTTGCCTCCCGGCGGCATCGTCGGCGTGATCGGTCCGAACGGCGCGGGCAAGACCACGCTGTTTCGCATGGTCACCGGCGAAGAGACGCCGGACAGCGGCACGCTGCGGCTTGGCGAGACCGTGCAGGTTGGCTACGTCGATCAGAGCCGCGATGCGCTGGCGGCGAACAAGAGTGTCTGGGAAGAAGTATCGGGCGGCCTGGATGAGCTGATGGTTGGCACGCGTCCGGTGGCGTCGCGCGCGTATGTCTCCTGGTTCAACTTCAAGGGCGCGCAGCAGCAGCGCAAGGTCGGCACGCTGTCGGGCGGCGAGCGCAACCGCCTGCATCTGGCCAAGCTCCTGCAGCGCGGATCGAACCTGCTGCTGCTGGACGAGCCGACCAACGATCTGGACGTCGACACGCTACGCGCGCTCGAGGAAGCGCTGCTGAACTACGCCGGCTGCGCGGTGGTCATCAGCCACGACCGGTGGTTCCTCGACCGGATCGCCACGCACATGCTCGCGTTCGAGGGCGACAGCGGCGTGGTGTGGTTCGAGGGGAACTATCAGGACTACGAGGCCGACCGGAAGCGGCGCCTTGGCACCGATGCGGATACGCCGCACCGGATCAAATACCGGAAGTTGACGCGATAACCAGGGGCTCCACGGTCGCCCACGACACAAGGAGAGATGTCATGAATGCAGATCAGGCCACGTTTCTGACAACGTATTTCGCGAACATGTTCGACAACGAATGCAAGACCACCGCCAGGGTGCTCGCCGCCGTTCCCGAGAGCGGCCGGAGCTACAAGCCGGATGCCAAGTCCCGAACGGCGTGGGAGCTGGCGACGCACGTGGCGCTCGGCGACATCTGGTTTCTCGACGGCATCATCAACGGGAAGTTCGACGACGATCCCGAAGGGGAAAAGAAGGCGGCGGCGACGTTCGCCAGCGTCAGCGACCTGGTCGCGTTCTACACCCGCGAGTTTCCCGAGCGGATCGCGAAGCTGCGGGCCCTGCTGGCCGACAAGCTCACGCGGACCGTCGACTTCTTCGGCATGATGCAACTGCCGGCCGCGGCATTTCTGGGCGTGGCCAACAACCACGGCATCCATCATCGCGGTCAGCTCGCCTCGTATCTCCGCTCGATGGGCGGCAAAGTGCCGTCGATCTACGGCGGCAGCGCTGACGAGCCGATGACGGGCGCTGCGAGCTAGTGTCGCGTCTCAGAAGTTCATTGTCGCACCGAGGGTGGCGAGGCGCCCGACGGGCAAGACGCGAGGAGGGAGAATATCGTGAATATGCGACCAACGAGCAACGCAGCCAGGCGGGATGCATCGCCGGCCGAATGCAAACGAACTTCTGAGACACGACACTAAGTGGGTTTCGCCGACCTTCGCGCGTTTCTCGATACGCTGCGTCGTGCCGACGATGTCGTCACGGTGGAGGCGGAAGTCGATCCACATCTCGAAGCGGCCGAGATTCATCGACGCGTGGTCGCGGCCGGAGGTCCGGCGCTCCTGTTCAACAAGGTGGCAGGGTCGGATTTCCGCCTCGCGACCAATCTGATGGGCACAGCGCGGCGCGCCGAGTTGGCGTTCGGCGAGCGGCCGTTGCAGCTCATCAGACGCATCGTCGAACTGGCCGAAACGCTGCTCCCGCCCTCGGCCGCCGGACTGTGGGGCGCGCGCGACGTGGCGATGGATCTGCTCAAGGTCGGTACCAGAAGGGTGGAGAAGGGGCCGGTCGTCGATCGCGACACGAGCAACGTGCGCCTGGACCGGCTCCCGGCGTTGACGTGCTGGCCCGAGGACGGCGGGCCGTTCATCACGCTGCCGCTGGTCTACACGACGCATCCCGAACGCCCCGGCCACAACCTCGGGATGTACCGGATGCAGGTGCACTCCCCGCGCACCACGGGGATGCACTGGCAGATCGGCAAGGGGGGCGGGTTTCACTACGCCGCGGCCGAGGCGCGCGGGCAGGCGCTGCCGGCGACCGTTTTTCTGGGTGGTCCGCCGGCGCTGATGCTCGCGGCTGTCTCGCCGTTGCCGGAGAACGTGCCGGAATTGCTGCTGGCCTCGTTGATCGCCGGCGAACGTCTGCCGCAGGTTCGTGGCTATGGCCCGCATCCGCTGATCGCCACGGCGGAGTTCGCGCTGATTGGCGAGGTGCCGCCGGGCACGCGGCAGGCGGAAGGCCCGTTCGGCGACCACTACGGGTACTACTCGCTGACACACGACTATCCGGTGTTCGACGTCCAGCGCATGGCGCACCGCGCCGATGCGATTTTTCCTGCGACGGTTGTCGGCAAGCCGCGCCAGGAGGACTTCTTCATCGGCGACCTCCTGCAGGAGTTGCTGTCGCCGCTGTTTCCCCTCGTCATGCCGGCGGTCGAAGGACTCTGGTCGTACGGGGAGACCGGATACCATTCGCTCAGTGCCGCCGTCGTCAAGCAGCGCTACAAACGGGAGGCGATGGCAAGCGCGTTCCGCATCCTTGGCGAAGGCCAGCTGTCGCTGACGAAGTTTCTGCTCGTCACCGACCAGCGCGTCGACCTTCGCAACTTCAAGCTGACGCTCGAGCACGTGCTCGCGCGGACCAACGCCGAGACGGACCTGTACGTGTTCTCGAATCTGTCGATGGACACGCTGGACTACACCGGTCCGGCCGTCAACGAGGGATCGAAGGGCGTCTGGCTGGGGCTCGGCGATGCCGTGCGCGACCTGCCGCGCCAGTTTCAGTCCGCGGAGGTGCCGTCGGGCGTGACCGATGTGCGGGTGTTCTGCGGCGGGTGTCTCGTCGTCGGCGCGCCATCATATGCGGACGAGCCGGGTGCCGCGGAGCGGCTGGCGCGACACGCCGCGTTCGAGGGGTGGCCTCTCGTGGTGCTCAGCGACGAACCTGCCCGAGCGGCTGCCAGCGCGATGAACTTTCTGTGGATGACGTTCACGCGGTTCGAGCCAGCGGCCGACATTTACGCGGCCGAGCGGCGGATCGTGCGCAACCACGTCGCGTACCACGGTCCGGTGGTCATCGATGCGCGGCTGAAGCCAGGGTTCCCGGACGAGCTGACGTGCCGCGAGGACATCGCGCAGCTCGTCACGCGTCGATGGAAGGAGTACTTTCCGTCAGGGCGCGTGGCGATGGGCGATTCCGAGCGCGCCCACCTGGATTAGCGGCCGGCCGTCGGCCGCGAGCGTCAGTGGAGCGCGTTCGGTATGGCGAGCGTGAACGGCGCGATCCGCGCATCGAACGTTTCGCCATCGCCGGTGACCATCTGATAGGTGCCGTGCATCGAACCGACGGCCGTCTTGAGCGGACAGTAGCTCGTGTACTCGAACGAGCCACCGGGTGCGAGCACCGGCTGCTCGCCGACGACGCCGGGGCCCTTGACGTGTTCGACATCGCCCTCGGCGCTCGTGATGACCCATTCGCGCGACATGAGCTGGGCCGTCTCGGTGCCCACATTGGAGATGCGGACCTGATACGCAAACAGATACTGATCGTCGCGCGGAGAGCTACGCTCCGCCAGGTACTTGCTCTGGACCTCGATGCGGATGCCTCGCGTGGTGGTGTTCTTCGTCTGACCGCCGGGCTCACCAGCCTCAGGCGGGTTGGCGGGTGCATCGGCAGCGTGTTCTTTGATTTTGTTGTCAGCCATAAGCGCATAGCCATTATCGCATGGTGAACCTCGGCATGCGGGCGATGCCGTCTGGCGAGGGCGGTGGACGTAGTACAGTTCGAGCTCAACCGATGGATCCCACCAAGAAAAAGAGTGTGTCTGCGTCGGTCGCCTGGCGCGAGGCGCGCGCGCTCGTGTGGGCGCACCGTCGCCGGCTCGGTATCGGCCTCGCCCTGATGCTGGTCAGTCGCCTGGCGGGCCTGGTGCTGCCCACGTCGTCCAAGTGGCTCATCGATGACGTCCTCGGCCAGGGCCGAACCGATCTGCTGTTGCCGATTGCCCTGGCGGCCGGCGCGGCGACAGTCGTGCAGGCGGTTGCGGCCTTCGGACTGTCGCAAATTCTTGGCGTCGCGGCTCAGCGCGCCATCGCCGACATGCGGAAGCGCGTGCAGGCACACGTGATTCGCCTGCCGGTCCGTTACTTCGATTCCACGCAAACCGGCGTCCTGATCTCGCGGGTCATGAATGACGCCGACGGCATCCGGAACCTCGTCGGCACCGGGCTGGTGCAACTGGCCGGCGGATTCGTCACCGCCATCCTCGGGATGGGCGTTCTGTTCTGGCTGAACTGGCGCCTGACGACCATCACGCTGCTCGTCCTCGGTGTCTTCGGCGGTGGCATGGCCTACGCGTTCCGGACGCTGCGACCGTTGTTTCGCGAGCGCGGAAAGATCAATGCCGAGGTGACCGGGCGTCTGACCGAGGCGCTCGGTGGTATCCGCGTCGTCAAGTCCTACACAGCCGAGAAGCGCGAAGAGATCATTTTCACCAAGGGTGCGCACCGCCTGTTTCGAAACGTGGCGAAGTCGATGACAGGTGTCTCGGCCACCACGGCGGGCAGCACGGTCGTGGTCGGCGTGATCGGCGTGCTGATGATCTGGCTCGGCGGACAGGCGATCATCGCGGGGGAGATGACCCTCGGCGATCTGATCATGTACATCTTCTTCATCGGTCTGGTGGCGGCGCCGCTGGTCTCGATCGCCTCGATCGGCACGCAGATCACCGAGGCCTTTGCCGGGCTCGACCGCATTCGCGAGATCCTCGACATGCCGCGGGAAATGGACGCGGACGCGGACCGTCTATCGATCGGCGAGATCAGGGGTGAGGTGGCGTTCGAGGGTGTCTGGTTTGAATACAACCCGGGGCAGCCTGTTCTGAAGAATGTGTCGTTCCGGTCGGCTCCCAGCACGACCACCGCGCTGGTCGGATCGAGCGGTTCGGGGAAGAGCACGCTCATCAGCATCATCATGGCCTTCAACCACCCAACGAAGGGGCGCGTGCTCGTGGACGGTCGCGATCTGGCGGACGTGAAGCTGATGGAATACCGGGACCAGGTCGCCTCGGTGTTGCAGGACAACTTCCTGTTCGATGGGACCATCGCCGAGAACGTCGGGTACGCCAAGCCGGGGGCGACGCTCGAGGACATCACGGCCGCCTGCAAGGTCGCGCACTGCGATGAATTCATCTCGCAGTTTCCTGACGGCTACAGCACCGTGGTCGGGGAACGCGGGATCAAGCTGTCAGGCGGACAGCGTCAGCGGGTGTCGATCGCGCGCGCGGTGCTGGCCGACCCTCGCATCCTGATCCTCGACGAGGCCACGTCGAGCCTCGACAGCGAGAGCGAGCAGATGATCCAGGATGGTCTCAACCAGCTTCGGTCCGGGCGGACGACGTTCGTGATCGCCCACCGCCTGTCGACCATTCGCAGCGCCGATCAGATCCTGGTGCTCGAGGCCGGCGAGATCGTCGAGCGAGGCACGCATGACGAACTCCTGGCGCTCGAAGGGCGTTATCGCCAGCTGTATGACAAGCAGTACCAGCTGGAGATCAACCGCTTCATCAACCCCGGTGAGGATTTCACGCCGGAGCCAGTCAGGCCGGTGGTCGCGGCATCGCAGTCGGGGTCCGCGATATAGGTCAGCGGAGCCCAGCCAGGCAGGACGCCCGGACCGGCGCGTGCGCGAACCGCCGGGACGGCATGTCGCATGAGCACGGAATTGGAAAGAACGTTCACCATCCTCGTCACCGGTGCCAGCGGCTACATCGGCGCGTGCCTGTGCCGCCGGGCCCTGGAGCGCGGTCTGGGCCTGGTCGTGGTGGGCCGTCGGCGTCCGCACACAGTCGGGAGTGGGGATGCGGTCTTCCATTCCTTCGACCCGCTGGGTCTGACGGCGGATACCGACTGGGGACTGTTGCCGCACTGGTATGACTCGCGCCTGTTCGCGGGGGTGCTCTTGCTCGGCCTGCTCACACGCATCGCCTGGCGCGCGTCAACGACCCCCATGCTGCGGCCGATCGCATTCGGACTCATCTGGTTCGCCGCGGCATTGGCGCCCGCGTCCAGCTTTTTTCCGCTGGCTGAAGTCGCCAACGGGCATCGGGGTTGAAGAGCGTGACGATGTGGAGGATTTCCATGACGGTGTCGAACGCGGTCTTGGTCGTGACCGCGCTCTCGCCCGCCAGGCGCCTGTTCATGGCGATGCTGTGCTCGACGACGAGGCGGCGTTCGTGGATGAACACCAGGGTGATGACGTCACAGAATGCGTAGGAGTCGGGGCAGAGCTGAAGGTACCGTGTCGCCAGGTCGCGTCGACACATACGCATACCGGAGTTGATGTCCCGGACCGGCAAGGGCATCAGGATCCGGGTGATGCGCCGGATGAGATACTTCCCGAACTCTCTGTACGGACTCGATCGCTGCCGGTTCCGGTTGCCCAGCACCATGTCGGCGCCGGATCGCTGCAATTCGGCGTGCAACGCGTCGAGGTCCTCGAGACGGTGCTGCCCGTCGGCGTCGACTGTCACGATGAGGTCGGTCGTGGCCGCTTTGATCCCCGTCTTCACGGCACCGCCATAGCCGCGGTTCATGCCGTGACGCAACAACGTCACGCCGGGCGCCTCTGCATACGGCGCGAGTGCCGAGGGGGTCGCGTCGGTCGACCCGTCGTCGACGACGATGAGGTGCCAGCCGCGCTCCTGCACGAACGCCACCAGCGACGGCATGAGCATTGGCAAGCTGTCCGCCTCGTTGTAGGCCGGCACGATCACCGTGACGGCAGCCGACGCGCCCGACGGTTCCTTCATAGCTGCGTTCGAGGTCATTTTCGCAGGAAGATAGCACGGGTCTGGCTGCGGTGGGCACTCCGTTTACCGTGATGTGTGCCGCACTGGGGAAGGTCTTGGGTGTACCCTCCCTCTCACATGATCTGTATCGAGATGTCCTCTCCTGGCGGGCCGGACGTCCTGACACCAACCGAACGGCCTGACCCTTCGCCAAGCGTCGGCGAAGTACTGATCGCAGTCGCAGGGGCGGGCGTGAATCGCCCGGACGTGTTGCAGCGCCGCGGACACTATCCGCCGCCGAAGGGCGCCAGCGACATCCCGGGACTCGAGGTGGCCGGCACGGTGGCCGCGGTGGGTGAGGGCGTTGATGACTGGCGCGTCGGCGATCGCGTCTGTGCGCTGGTCTCCGGCGGTGGCTATGCGACGCTGTGTGTCGCGCCAGCGGTGCAGTGCCTGCCAGTGCCGGCATCGCTCGACTTCGTCGCCGCGGCCGCCGTCCCTGAAACATTCTTCACCGTCTGGACGAACGTGTTCGACCGGGGGCGCCTTCAGCCTGGCGAGGCGGTGCTGTTTCACGGGGGGTCGAGCGGCATCGGGACCACCGCGATTCAACTGGCCGTGGCCCGTGGTGCCCGCGTCTTCGCGACCGCAGGTTCGGATGAAAAGTGCCGGGCGTGCGAAGCCCTCGGGGCGGAACGCGCGATCAACTACCGCACCGAAGACTTCGTGGCCGTGGTGAAGGAACTGACCGGGGGGCGCGGCGTTGACCTCGTGCTCGACATCGTCGGTGGCGAGTACTTCGCGCGAAATATCGCGGTCCTTGCGCTGGACGGTCGGCTGGTCGAGATCGGCCTGATGGGCGGCACGGTATCCGCCACTGTCGATCTCGGCGTGGTCCTGCGACGGCGACTGACGATCACGGGATCGACCTTACGTGCACGCGGGGTAGAGGAGAAAGGCGCCATCGCCACGGCGCTTCGCCGTGAAGTCTGGCCGCTCCTCGAAGACGGACGCGTGAAGCCCGTGGTGTATCGAACGTTCCCGCTGGCCGACGCATCGGCTGCGCATCGCCTGATGGAATCAAGCGAGCACATCGGCAAGATCGTCCTGACGATCGACGCCGCATAGCCCCGAGCCGTCAGCGTCTACCGTCGAGGTCTGCCTGGGGTCGAGCGCTCTCGCAGGGACCGGGCCTTTTCGAAAAGCGCCTTCCCGCGTTTTTCGGTCTCCACCGAATCGAAAAACGCTCGAGGGATGTACAATTCCGCCACCCCATGCACCTTCCAGAACCCGATCCCGCACGGTTGGCCAAGAAAGAGGCGGCGGTCAAGGCGCTGCTGGCTGTGCTGCCTCGCGAGTGCGTGCTCCACAGCGCAGAGGATCTCATTGCGTACGAGTGCGACGGCGTGTCCGCGTACAGGCAGGCGCCCATGGCCGTCGTGTTGCCGCGCTCGACGGACGAAGTCTCGGCGGTCATGAAGATCCTGCACGGACTGGAGCTTCCGGTCGTGCCGTGGGGCGCGGGCACGGGACTGTCCGGCGGAGCACTGCCGCTTGGCGACGGCGTCACGGTCGCGCTGGCCAAGATGCGGCGCATCCTGGACATCGACCTCGACAACGGTTGTGCCGTCGTGCAACCGGGCGTCACCAACGCGCGGATCTCGCAGGCCGTGGCGACCGAGGGCTTCTACTACGCGCCTGACCCATCCAGCCAGATTGCCTGCTCGATCGGCGGCAACGTCGCTGAAAACTCCGGCGGCGTGCACTGTCTCAAATACGGCGTGACCACCAACAATCTGCTCGGCCTGGAAGTGGTGCTGGCCGACGGAGAAGTACTCCGAGTCGGCGGCAAGTCCCTCGATGCGCCTGGCTACGATCTGATGGGTCTGCTGACCGGTTCGGAGGGGTTGCTCGGCATCATCACCGAAGTGACGGTGCGGCTCCTCCGCAAGCCCGAGACGGCGAGGGCCGTGCTGGCCGTGTTCGACACCGTCGAAGCGTCCGGCCAGGCCGTGGCGGACGTGATCGCGGCAGGCATGGTGCCGGCGGGCATGGAGATCATGGACAAGCTGGCGATCGAGGCCTCCGAGGACTACGCGAAGGCCGGCTATCCCGTTGGCAAGGAGGCCATCCTGCTCATCGAGCACGACGGTCCCGAAGTGGAGGTGGATTACCTGCTGCAGCGGACCGAGGTCGTCCTGCGAGCGGCAGGCGCCACCGAGATCCGGGTATCGAAAAGCGAGAAGGAGCGGCTGCTGTTCTGGGCCGGCCGCAAGGCGGCGTTTCCCGCGATGGGGCGTATCAGTCCTGACTATTACTGCATGGACGGGACCATCCCGCGCGGCGCGCTGGCGAAGGTGCTGGGAAAAATCCGGGAGCTGTCCGGCAGCTACGACCTGCGCGTGGCGAACGTGTTTCACGCGGGCGACGGCAACCTGCACCCGCTGCTTCTGTACGATGGAAACGTACCAGGCGAACTGGAAAAGGCGGAGCAAATGGGCGCCGAGATCCTGAAGCTCTGCGTCGATGTGGGTGGTGTACTGACCGGAGAACACGGCGTCGGAATCGAGAAACGCGATCTGATGACGTATCAGTTCAACGAGCGCGATCTGGATGCGATGCAGTACGTCAAGTGCAGTTTCGACGCGGAGTCCCTGCTCAATCCCGGCAAGATGTTTCCGGTGCTGAGGCGCTGCGCGGAGTTTGGCAGCATGCACATTCACGGGGGCAAGGTGCCCTTTCCAGAGCTGGAACGGTTCTAGGGCGACCCCGAACGGTCTCCGCGGAGCCGCGCGGGGACACCTTCTCGGCAGCACCTCGGTGTCGCGCCATCAGTGGACGCGCGCAAGACAGGAGCACAGATCGTCGTGAGCGCAGAAGGGGCAACATCAACGCTGTATCCCGACAACACCGCCGCCGTGCAGGAGTGCGTGCAGACTGCCGTGCGTGACGGGTCACCCGTGGAAGTTGTCGGAGGCGGCAGCAAGCGCTTCTACGGTCGTCCCGTGTCCGCATCCCGCACGCTGTCACTGGCCAAGCTGAGCGGCGTGATCGACTATCAGCCGGCCGAGCTGCTGGTGGTCGTGCGGCCAGGGACACCCCTGGCTGAGCTGGAGCGGACGCTGGCCGAGTCGAAACAGGCGCTGGCGTTCGAGCCGCCCCACTGGGGCGCCGAGGCCACGGTCGGCGGCACGGTGGCCTGCAACCTGTCCGGCCCTCGCCGCGTGCGCGCCGGAGCGGTGCGCGATCACCTGCTCGGGTTCGAAGTCGTCACCGGTCGAGGCCAGATCGTCCGGGGCGGTGGCCGCGTCGTGAAGAACGTGACCGGCTACGACCTCAGCAAGTTGATGAGCGGCAGCTTCGGCACCCTTGGCGTGCTCACCGAGCTGGTGTTGAAGGTGTTGCCTGCGGCGGAGACGGAACGCACCGTGGTGGTGACGGGCCTCGACGATCCGGAGGCGATCGCATTGCTCATACTGGCCTCGCGCTCTCCGCATAATGTCAGCGGCCTGGCGCATCTGCCGCGAGTCGTGCGGGCGCCGACAGGGCTCTCCGGCGTGGCGGCAGACGGTGAGCCCGTGACGCTGATCCGGCTCGAGGGGCCGGCGCCGTCGGTGGAGCACCGTGCCCGGGAGATCGTCGGACTGACCGCGCGACCGACAACGTCGCTGGAGGCGGAGGCGTCCGCGTCGGTCTGGTCAGCGCTGCGCGAGCTGGCGCCGATTGCAGTCGGCGCCGGCGAACGGCTGTGGCGGGTCTCGGTGCCTCCGACCGCGTCCGCCGCCTGCAGCGCGACGTTGTCGACGGCGGCTGCGTCGAGCGCGGCAGGGGCGACGACGACGCCGCGCGCGTTCTTCGACTGGGGCGGGGGGCTGATCTGGTGCGCGTTGCCTGCCTCCCTGGCTGCGACCGAGGTGCACCGCGTGGCGCAGGAGGCCGGAGGTCACGCTCGGCTGGTACGGGCGGCCGATGCGGCTCAGGAGTCAGGCCGCGACGAGGCCGTGGATCAGGCGTTTGCTCCGCTCGACGCCGCGAGCCGAACTATCCATCAGCGCCTCAAGCTGGCGTTCGATCCGAGCGGCGTGCTGAACCCAGGTCGCATGTACGCAGACCTGTAGGAATCCGACGACATGCAGACAGCGATTACCGAACAGCAATACGCCCATCCCGACGCGAAGATCGCGGAGAGCATCCTGACGTCGTGCGTCCATTGCGGCTTCTGCAACGCCACGTGTCCCACCTACCAGCTGGAGGGCGTGGAGATGGAGGGGCCGCGCGGTCGCATCTATCTGATCAAGTCGCTACTGGAGGGCAAGATCTCGCACGAAGACAGCGTGGTGTCACATCTGGATAGCTGCCTGTCGTGTCTGGCCTGCGAGTCCACCTGCCCCAGCGGCGTCCGCTATTCCCATCTGATCGATTCGGCCCGCAGTCAGATCGCGGAACAGTATCAACGCCCCGTGGCCGACGGCATGCAGCGACGCATGCTGGCCTGGTTGTTGCCGTACCCGGCACGCTTTCGGCTCGCCATGCTGGCCGGCCGGCTGGCCAAGCCCTTTGCGTTCCTGGCGCCCAGCGGGCAACAGGCGATGCTGCGCATGATTCCCGATCGGTTGCCGCCGCCGTCGCTCCTGGACCGGCCCGGGGTGCATCCCGCCGAAGGGACCAGGCGCGCGCGCGTGGCCTTGTTGACCGGCTGCGCGCAGAAGGTGATGGGGCCGCACATCAACGATGCCACCATCCGATTGCTGACCCGGCTCGGGTGCGACGTGGTGCTCCCGCAGGATCAGGGCTGCTGCGGATCGCTCGTGTACCACATGGGCGATCACGACAGCAGCTTCCCGCACATGAAGCGCAACATCGATGCCTGGCACGCCGAGATCGAGGGCGAGGGGCTGGACGCGGTCGTCATCAACACGTCCGGATGCGGTGTCGTCGTGAAGGACTACGGACACATCTTTCGCGATGATCCCGTCTACGCGGCGAAGGCGGCTCGCGTGTCGGCCATCACGAAGGACTTGACGGAGGTCGTGCACGGCCTGGAACTGCCGACGCACGTGTCGGGTCAGGTTCCGGCACTGCGAGTGGCCTACCACGATGCGTGCTCGCTGCAGCACGGACAGCAGATTCGACTTCAGCCGCGCGACCTGCTCGGCAAGGCAGGCTTCCGCGTACTGGACATCCCTGATCCGCATCTCTGCTGCGGCAGCGCCGGAACCTACAACCTGTTGCAGCCGGACACCGCCGGGCAACTGGGAGCGCTGAAGGCCGAGGCGGTCGCGTCGGTCAGTCCGCAGGTCGTCGCGATGGGGAACATCGGCTGCATGGAACAGATCGCGGCCTATAGCCAGGTGCCCGTGGTGCACACCGTGCAGTTACTGGACTGGGCCACCGGTGGTCCGGTGCCGGCCGGGCTGGGCGATCTGACCGCGGTCCAGGAAGACGGCGGCCACCACTGATCTGACATCGGAGCAGAATGAAGACCAAGGGATACGCAGCGCAGGCGTACGAACGGACGCTCAAGGGCGACGTGAAGTACCGGTTCGTCATCGACTGTTCGAAGTTCTGAGATGTCCCAGGCAGTGCTGACACCTTCCACCCTTTTCGTCCCAGCGAACTTCGTTGGCGGACGGTGGTCCAAGGACGGGGACGGAACGTGCTGCACCGTGGCGGACAAGTACCACGGCACCACCCTCGGGCGAATCCCGCACGCGACCGACGCGCAGATGGAGGAGGCGATCGCGGCGGCCTACGCGAGTCGAGGCGCGTTGCGTGCCATGAGTGCGGGTGAGCGTAGCGCCAAGCTCGACGCCCTGGCGGCGATGATCGAGAGCCGTCAGGACGCGCTCGCCGCGCTGATCGTGCAGGAGGGCGGAAAGCCTGTCGGGTACGCGCGAGCCGAGCTGGCCCGATGCGTCATCACCGTCCGGACCGCCGCCGCGGAGGCGGTCCGGTTCACAGGCGAGAGTGTGGCGATCGACTACGCAGCCGGTGTCGGGAAGACGGCGTTCACCAGGCGCTTTCCGATCGGTGTTGTCGCTGCGATCACGCCGTTCAACTTTCCGCTGAATCTGGTGTTGCACAAGGTCGCGCCGGCGATGGCCGTCGGGTGTCCCGTGGTACTCAAGCCGGCTCCGCAGGCGCCACTGAGCGCGCTCGCCCTGGCGGCGATGATAGAGGAGATCGGCTGGCCCGTGGGCGCGTTCAGCGCCCTGCTGTGCGGCATTCCCGTCGCCGAGAAGCTGGCGACCGATGCGCGCATTGCGATGCTCAGCTTCACCGGCAGCGACAAGGTGGGCTGGCACCTCAAGGCCATCAGCGGTAAGAAGAAGGTGACCCTGGAGCTCGGCGGGAATGCCGCCGTCATCATCGACGACACGGCCGACCTCGCCGCAGCCGCGAAGATCGTGGCCGTGGGCGCCAACCTCTACGCGGGCCAGGTCTGCATCAGTACGCAGCGGATCTACGTGGTTCGGCGCGTGCATGACGCGTTCCGCGATCTGCTCGTGAAGGAATACGCCGCATTACAGACGGGCGATCCGAGTGATCCCGCGGTGTCGGTGGGGCCGCTCATCGACAAGGGTCACTTCGAGCGCATCTCCGGCTGGGTGGACGAAGCCGTACAGGGGGGCGCCACCGTGCTGTCGGGTGGTGCGGCCGTGGATCCCGGGCGCAATATCTATGCGGCCACGCTCCTGGCGGATGTTGGCCGACACGTGCGCGTGAACTGCGCGGAGGTCTTTGGTCCCGTGGCCGTGGTCGACGTGGTGGAGGATTTCGGCGAGGGGATCGCGCGGGCGAACGACAGCGCCTACGGTCTGCAGGCCGGCGTGTTCACCAACAGCCTCGCGCACATGAAGCGGGCGCACGATGAACTCGAGGTCGGCGGCGTGATGATCAACAACGTCCCCGGATTCCGCGTGGACAGCATGCCCTACGGTGGCGTGAAGGACAGCGGCCTCGGACGCGAGGGGCTGAAGTACGCGATGGCGGAGATGAGCGAGCCACGGCTGATCGTATTCTGAGTCGGTCGGCATCACACGAACTCGCCTGGAATCGCCCCGCCGGGCAGGCGCAGTGACGCACACCTATAAACCTATAATTTGAGGGGAATGGTCAGCAGGAGCAGTGGAGATGACACGCGATGAGCCGGACTGGATTGCGAATCGACCACCACCCCGTGACTCTGCCGCGGCCGGCTGAGCACTCTCTGGGCCGTGCGGTCGCCGAGATTGGACGGATCAGGCGGAGCCGCCGAGCGCTGCCCGTGGCGCTGGCCGGGCTCCTGGTCTTCATGGCCTGCCAGCAGCCGACCGCGGCGCCCGCGGGACTGTCGGCTGGGCAGCGGCTACCTGGGCTCGCGCCTCCGGTCGATGACAGATCGCAACGCACGCCGGCACAGAAGAAGATCAGCTCCCAGTTACTGATGGCGATGGCAGAGCGCGCTGACGCTCCCGGTGGCGCGCTGCGCGGGGCTGGTGTCGACGTGGACCCCGAGGGCCGTGTGCTTGTCGACATCGACGCGACGGTCACCGACGAACTGCTCGATTCGATCGTGATGATGAAGGGCATCGTGGTCAATAGCTTCCCTGGGTACGATGCGGTCCGGGCGCGGGTGCCGCTCGATCAACTGGAGTCGCTGGCGGAACGTGAAGACGTACGGTTCATTCGCCAGGCCGACATCGCGACGACCAACAGCCCTGGGGGTGTGCTTCAAGGCCGCTGACCTGAGAAGACGCTGGGCAAATCGGGTGATTTGCTCACGCTGACCCCGCCTCGTGTGAGACTAAGAAGGTGCATACGTTCAAGATACCGGGGAGCGCACCGGCCTCGCGCTCTCGCCGGGGCGTGGGGCCCCTGCTCGTCACGCTCGTGCTCGCAGGCGTGTTCGTGGTCGTCTGGAGCGCCGACGCACGGGCCCAGGCTTTGTCCGCGCAGCTCGTCCAGCAATTCAACGCGCTGGCCGCCCTGAAAGCCAGCCGTACGCCGGTGCAGCAAAAAATCGACTCGAACCTCCTTCTCGAGAATGACCGGCGCCAGGGACTGACGGGCGTGGATGCACTCGGGACCGTCAACTCAGGCGTGGACGTTGACGCTGGGGGCACGGTGCTGGTGGACATCGAGACCCAGGTGACCCCGGGACTACTGACGGCCATTGCGGCGGTCGGAGGTACGGTCGTCAACAGCTACGCGCAGTACGACGCGGTTCGCGCCCGGATACCGATCGGTCAGCTCGAGGCCATCGCGGCGCGTGGGGAGGTGCGGTTCGTCGGTCCGGCCGCGCGGGCCTATACCAACCAACGCCTTGCCATCTCGGATCCTGGACCGATCACGAACGCCGGTCCTACGTCGGAGGGCGACGTGGCGCATCAGGCCGATCTGGCCCGGTCGATGCACAGCGTGGACGGCTCAGGGGTCACGGTCGGCGTGCTGTCAGACAGCGTCGACGCACTGGCAGCCATGCAGGCGTCGGGAGATCTTCCGGGCACCTGTCCCCAGGTGAGTGGCCCGTGCGTGACGGTGCTGGCCGGGCAGTCGGGCAACCCGGGCACGTCCGAAGGCACGGCCATGATGGAGATCGTCCACGACCTGGCCCCGGGCGCCGACATCTTCTTCGCCACCGCCTTTGCGGGCCAGGCGTCGTTCGCCTCGAACATCCAGGCGCTGCAGGCCGCCGGTGCCGACGTCATCGTGGACGATGTCAGCTACTACGCCACGCCGGTCTTCCAGGACGGGATCATCGCCCAGGCCGTTGACACGGTCGCCGCCCTGGGCGTTCCCTACTTCTCCTCAGCGGGGAACTCGGGCAACAAGAACGACGGCACGGCCGGGGTGTTCGAGGGCACCTATGTACCGGGGTCCGCCGCCGTCAACGACTATTCGTCGTGCCACAATTTCGGTGCCGGACCATCATCGGTGGCCAATCGGATCACGAAGAACTCGACCATCTACACGCTCCACTGGGCGGAGCCGCAAGGCGCGGCGATGACCGACTATGACCTGTTTCTCGTGAACCCGGCGTTCAACTTGATCCTTGCATCGTCCACAGGACCTCAATCCGGCACACAAAACCCGTTCGAGTGGTTTCAGAGCACCCTCAACGACTTCAACAGTTACCTGGTGGTGTGCCTGTGGTCCGGTTCGCCGAGCACGACGAATCGCTACATCCACCTCAACACCAACCGGGGTCAGCTCGCCGTGAGCACGATCGGTCAGACGTCGGGGCAGAGTGCTGCTGTGGGCGCGTTCAGCGTGGCGGCGGTTGACGCGTCGCCTCCTGCCGGCCCGAGGATGCCGTTTGACGGCACCGAGCCGGTGGAAACGTTCAGCTCGGACGGCCCACGGAGGATCTTCTTCGAGGCCAACGGCACTCCTCTTGGAAGCCCGGTCGACCGGCAGAAACCGGATATCGCAGCGGCCGATGGCGTGACCACGGCAACCCCGGGCTTCAACCCGTTTTTCGGTACCTCGGCCGCGGCACCCCATGCGGCGGCCATCGCGGCATTGATGCAGGACGCGGCTGGCGGGCCGAGCTCGATCACGCCGGCACAGATTCGAACCGCCTTCAACAGCACGTCGCTCGACATCGAGGCCGTGGGGGTCGATCGGGACTCCGGGGTCGGCATCGTTGATGCGCTTGCCGCGGTCGGCGCCGTGGCGACCGTCAGCGTGCCGTTTACCGACCCGGTCTTGACGGGGGGTGTCACGTTCGTCAGGAAGGTGCACATCGACGAGCTGCGAACGCGCATCGACGCGCTGCGTGTCGGCGAGGGACTGGGTAACTACAGCTTCACCGACCCCACGCTGGTGGCTGGTGCGACACAGGTCAAGGCCCTGCATATCCTGGAGTTACGGCAGGCCCTGCAGGACGTGTTCGTCGCTCGAATGGAAGTCGAGCCTACCTACACCGATCCCGCCGGGCTGGTTGGTATCACCATCAGAGCCGCTCACATCCAGGAACTTCGGGACGCGGTGGTGGGGCTCGAGTAGGGCTGGAGTGAGGCACGTTCTCGCTGCAGCGTGAGCGGCACGAGGATTTCACCAAGGCGACGTCTGCGCGGGCCACTGCGCGCCGTCGGTCCCGCCGAATGCCGGCCCTCAGGACGAAGCGCGTTCGCGATCGGACTGCGGGCGTTGTTTAACGAGGGTGAGCGGCTTGACGGCGCCAGGAGCGTCAGCACGCTGTTTCCCCGTCGGACAGGAATCGCAGGTCGCCTCACCCTTTCCGGCACCAACCATCGAGAGGACACGGGTGATCACGAGGTAGGCCGCCCAGATCGCCACGAGCGTGACGATGACGTGCTGTGCAAGTTCAGCCATGACGCGCACCCATCAGGAGAAACCGGCCAGCAGTAGTCCGTGGCGCACCACGAACGCCGCGATGTAGGCGACGGTTGACATGTAGCCGAGCTGGATGAGGGGGTACTTCAATCCGCCGGTCTCGCGGCGGGTGACCGCCAGCGTGGGCAGGCATTGCATGGCCAGCACGAAAAAGACCAGCGCGGCTGCCGACGTGGCCGGCGTGAACACGGGTGTGCCGTCACTGCGGGGCATCGCACGGATCCGTGCGATCACGCCCTCGTCGACGTCGGACGCGTCGCCATTGCCCACCAGCACCGACAACGTCGAGACGAAGACTTCGCGCGCGAGAAAACTGGTCAGTACGCCCACGGTGAGCTGCCAGTCGAATCCGAGCGGCCGAAACACCGGCTCGGCGATGCGCCCCATCTGTCCTGCAAAACTGGCGGCCTGCGCCTCGCGCGTCTCGAGCGTGTCGGCTTCCTCGCGCAACGCCTCGGCCTCCGCCACTGCCACACCTGGCGCGGCAGCCTGGGTGCGGAGCGCCACGACCTCGCCACCGGGTTCGACGATGGGATATGCGCTGAGCCACCACATCACGACGCAGATGGCGACGATCACGGTACCGGCTGTCCGGAGAAACGCCACACCCTGGTCCTTGGCCGTCAGCAAGGCGTTCCGCAGCGACGGGGCCTTGTAGGAGGGCAGTTCGAGCACCATGGGCCTCGCACTGCCTTTGAGCAGCGTACGCCCGAAGATGATCGCTGACACCAGCGCAGCCGCGGCACCGAGCATGTAGCAGCCGGTGAAGACGACCGCCGCCATCGCCGGACGGTCGGCGAAGATCAGGCTCGTGAGCAGGACGTAGACGGGGAGACGCGCCGAACAGCTCATGAAAGGCGCCACGAGAATGGTCGCGAGACGATCGCGGCGATCGGGAATCAGCCGCGCGCTCATGATGCCAGGAAGCGCGCAGGCATGCGACGTGAGCAGCGGTACGAAGGCATGACCCGGGAGCCCGAATCGATGGAGCACGCGGTCCATGACGAACGCGGCGCGCGCCAGATATCCGGTGTCTTCGAGCAGGCTGATCAGAAAGAACAGCAGACAGATCTGCGGGAGGAAGACAACCGTGCCGGCAATGCCCCCGACGATGCCGTCGGCAATCAGGTCGCGGATCGGCCCCGCGGGGAGCAGGCCCCGAACCAGATCGCCGAGCCCGGCCAGCGTGGCCTCGATGAGATCCATGGGGATCGTCGCGAGCGTGAACAGGGTCCAGAACAGTACGCCCATCACCGCGATGAAGCAGAGCATCCCGGACAGCGGGTGCGTCAGGAAGCGATCGACCCGTTCGGTGACCGTGTCAACCTGGCTGCCCCCGGCCGTTTGAGTCACCACGTCGGCCACGATGGCTTCGGCCCAGGTGGTCAATGCTTCTGGCGTGGCACCAAGAGGCGGCGCGGTCGGCCGGGTGCCGGGCGAGGCCAGCGACACGGCGGCGCTGATGGCCTTCCGCAGGTCAGGGAGGCCCACGCCGGTCCGAGCCACGGTCGGAATGACGGTCGCCCCCAGCCGCTCGGCGAGGGCAGCGGTGTCCACCTTCACGCCCCGGCGCGCAGCCAGGTCCACCATGTTCAGCGCAACGATGACGGGACCCGGGTAGGCGAGTAACTCGCCAACGAGCACGAGATTGCGCGTCAGGTTGCACGCATCGACCACGACGACCGTGGCCGCGGGCGGCGGCGCCTGCTCGCCAGACAGCACGTCTCTGGCGATCTGCGCCTCAGTTGAGTTCAGACGGGTGTCGTAGACGCCTGGCAGGTCGACGGCATCGATCCGTTCGCCGTCGACGTCGATGTGCCCGATTCGAATCGCCGTCGTCGTGCCGGGAAAATTCGACGTCTTCGCGCGGACGCCGCACAGGGCGTTGAAGATCGTGGTCTTACCCGTGTTCGGATTCCCGAGCAGAGCGATTCGCTTCGAGCCGGAAGCGACGGAGACCTCAGCCGCCGGCGCGGTCGGGCTCATGGAATCCGTTCGAGCTTGGCGCCCCGCTGGCGATCACGAAGATCCGGCCCGCAACCGCTCCCGTGACGCCGATCCGGGTCGCGCGTACCTGAATGATGAAGGGCTCGCCGTGCTTGCAGACGCGCAGACGAGAGGCGTCGGTCAGCCCGAGCGATCGCAGAAGCGAACGGGTGTCGTCATCGAGCTCAGTGCGATGAAGGCTCGCCTCGGCTCCGGTCTGCAGTGTGCTGAGCGGAACGGCCACTGTCGCGTCGTTGGTCACGATGACTCCCCAGGAACCGGGAGCAGGACGCGAACATGGGCCCGAACGCCAATCATGTTCTGGATGCTAGCACAAGATGAGACGCGATCTCATTTCCAGGTGAGGGAACCCGGGGACCTGCCTCAGTCTTCGGTGACGCGCTGCTTGCCCCGTCCACCCTTGACGTCGGCGCGCCGCTTCTTTTCCGTGAGGCGTCGCTGCTTGGCGGCCTTGCCGGGCTTGGTCGGACGGCGCGTTCTGGGTCGGACGGCCGCTTGATGAATCAGTGCTGCGAGGCGCGCACGTGCCGCCTCGCGGTTCTGGCCCTGGGTGCGGTACTCCCGGCTGTCGATCAGGAGCACCCCATCGGTCGTCAGTCGGCTCCCGGCCAGCACCCGGAGCCTCGACTTCACGTCGGCGGGCAGCGACGAGGCCTCGACATCGAAGCGCAACTCGACGGCGGTGGCCACCTTGTTGACGTTCTGGCCACCCGGGCCAGACGCGCGGACGAACCGCTCTTCGATGTCGTGTTCGTCCAGTGTGATGCCGTTGGTGATCTGCATCGGAGCCACGCGAGGCGGTCGGTGTTACCCGGGACCTGTCGTCCAGGTGGGAGGCGCATCGACGTACGACCGATCGAGGTCGGCTGATGCCGCGCAACCCAGGAGCTTGAGTGTGCGGATCAAATCCGTTCGAATGATCTCCACGGCGCGCTCGACGCCGGGGCCGCCCGCGGCACCGAGGCCATATCCGTAGGCGCGGCCGACGAGGACGGCGCGGGCACCCAGCGCCAGGGCCTTGGCCACATCGCTCCCACGCCTGACACCGCCGTCGAACAGGACCTCAGCCCGCCCGTCCACCGCTGCGACGACCTCCGGCAGCGCTCGAAGCGTCGGCGACACGCCATCGAGCTGGCGTGCGCCGTGGTTCGAGACCACGACTGCGGCGGCCCCCACGTCAATAGCCCGCTGGGCGTCATGCCCGGTGAGGATGCCCTTGACCACGATCGGTAAGTCCCACGCGGTCCGGATCCAGTCGAAGTCGCTCCAGGTGACGGTCGTTCGCTGGAGGGCCGCGCTGACGTCTGCATACGGGAGCGGGCTCCCGTCCGGCAGGACCACGTTCGGGAAGTCCATCAGGCCACCGTCGCCGAGAAAGTCCATGAGCCAGCGCGGGCGCGCAAGAAACTGGGGCACGTACCTGAGCATGGAGACGCCGCGGCCGAGGAGTTCCTTCGTGCCGTTTCGTACATCGCGCTCGCGCATGCCAGCAACGGGCGTGTCGATGGTGACGACGAGCGCAGAGAAGCCGGCTGCGCGCGCGCGGTCGATCCCACTCCGCGCGGCGTCGACGCCCCCGGTCAGGTAGAGCTGATACCAGGCGGGCCGGTCGGTGGCGGCCTTGACGTCTTCCAGTGTGCAGCCGGACAGGGTGGACAGGACGTAGATGAGGCCAGCGCGGCCGGCCTCGCGTGCCGCCACTTCTTCGCCGCGCGGGTAAAACATCCGGCTGCTGCCGAGAGGCGCGAGCAGAATCGGCATGTCCACGCGTGTGCCAAGTACCGTCGTCGACAGGTCGCAGTTCGGCACGGCCACGGCCTGCCTGGGTCGAAACATCACGTCGTCGAAGACCCGGCAATTCTCGCGCAGGGTCACTTCGGCGTCGGCGCCGCCGTCAATGTAGTCGAAGACCGCCCTCGGAAGGCGTCGCCGTGCCAGCAGTCGAAGGTCGCTGATGTTGACCACGCGGGGGGCGGCGAGCGTTGGCATAGTCGCTAGCGTCTAGTCGGCGAAGACGACGGTTCGCGCGCTGGTATGCGCGAGGAGCACGTCGGTGGTGAGTTGCTTGCTCAGATAGACCTTCGACTCCCGGTTGTCGGACGGATCGATCTCGTACTTCACGACGTCGAACTGGAGTTGATCGAGCGTGCCGCGCATGTCGTAGAACCGGTTCTTGGTCTTGACCACGACCTCGTGAAACCCGCAGGTGTGCGCCCAGGCTTCCGATTCCTCAGTCAGCGCCCGGAAGTGACCCTGGCCGCGCCAGTCGCGGCGCGTGCCGCCGATCCAGCTGTACAGCACCTTGCGTCCATCGAAGCGGACGCGGTCCTTGAGCCGCAGGACGAGGTCCCGTAGCTTGGGTTCCTCTTCACGCTCATGCAGCTCGTGCACGACCTTGAACGAGACCGGGACGACCGTACCCGTGTCATCAGGCAGCGACGCCTCAGCCATCAGGATCAGATACTCCCGACCCCGAAGGCGGTCGGTGATCTCCTGCGCGGTCTTCTTGCGCGGAAACTCGCCGAAGTATTCCTCGATGTACTGGATCTCCAGGGCGCCGGTCTCCAGCGGGTACTGCTTGATGAGGTATTCCATGCGGGCCTGTGTTCGGAATGCTAAGTCATCTTGGCGCGGGCGGCTAGACCGCCACCGCGTCCCGCTCGTACGCCAGGTTGGGTGACAGCCAGCGCTCGACCTCCGTGAGGCTCATCTGTTTTCGCGTGGCGTAGTCGCTGACCTGGTCACGTCCCACGCGGCCGACCGTGAAGTAACGCGCCTCCGGGTGGGCGAAGTAGAGACCGCTGACCGCGGCGGCTGGTGACATGGCGAAGCTGTCGGTCAGAGTGATGCCCGTTCGGTCAGCCTGCAGCAATTCGAAGAGCTTTCCCTTCTCGCTATGATCCGGGCACGCGGGGTAGCCGAATGCCGGCCGGATACCGCGATAGCGCTCGGCGACGACGTCGTCGGCTGTCAGTTCCTCGGCCGCCCCGTATCCCCAGTCGCGGCGTGCCCGGGCGTGCAGGAACTCGGCGAAGGCTTCCGCGAGACGATCCGCCAGGGCCTTCACCATGATGGCGTTGTAGTCGTCGTGGTCTCGTTCGAATTCGGCGACCAGCTCGTCCACGCCATGGCCGGTCGTTACGGCGAATGCGCCGATCGTATCGCTGACGCCACTGTCGCGCGGCGCGATGAAGTCGGCCAGCGACAGGTTGGGCGTGCCGGCGGAGGCCGCCTCCTGCTGTCGGAGCATGTTGAAGCGGAGCAGCTCACCTCCGGCCGCGTCGGAGACGACGATGTCGTCGCCCTCGGAACACGCCGGCCAGAAGCCGTACACACCGCGCGGCGTCAGCAGGCGGTCGCGCACGATGCGATCGAGCAGCGCGCTGGCATGGTCGTACAGCTCGCGGGCAGCGGGGCCGTACTGCGGATGATCGAGGATTCCAGGGAACCGTCCCTTGAGCTCCCATGCCGCGAAGAAGAAGGTCCAGTCGATGTAGGGGATCAGATCCTCCAGCGTCACGTCGTCCAGCATGCGAGTGCCAGTAAACGCAGGTGTCGCGATCGCCTCGGGAGCCCACTCGAATTGCGCGCGGTTCGCCTGGGCGGCGGGCCAGGCGAGCAACGGCTTTTGTTTGAGCGCCGCGTACTGCTGACGGATGGTGTCCTGATCGGCCCGGTTGGCCGCGTCGACCTCAGGCTTACGCGCAGGACTGAGCAGTCCGGACACCACGTCCACCGCGCGTGATGCGTCGAGCACGTGCACGACCGGCTGGCTGAATTCCTGCGCGATCTTCACGGCGGTGTGCTGTCGGCTCGTCGTGGCGCCGCCGATGAGCAGCGGGATCGTGAAGCCGCGCCGTTCCATTTCACGCGCCACAAACACCATTTCGTCCAGCGACGGTGTGATGAGGCCGCTCAGTCCGACGAGGTCCGCCTTCTCATCGGTGGCCGCCTGCAGTAGCCGATCGACCGGCACCATGACACCGAGGTCGATCACCTCGTAGTTGTTACAGCCGAGCACGACACCCACGATGTTCTTGCCGATGTCGTGGACGTCACCTTTAACCGTCGCCATGACGATCTTGCCCGGCGAGGAACTCGTCGTACCTGCCTTGCGCTTCTCCTCCTCCATGTAGGGGAGCAGGTAGGCGACGGCCTTCTTCATCGCGCGGGCGCTCTTGACGACCTGCGGCAGAAACATCTTGCCGGCACCGAAGAGGTCACCGACCACCTTCATCCCGTCCATCAGCGGGCCTTCGATGACGTCGAGCGGTTTGGGCAGCTTGCGGCGGGCTTCCTCGACGTCGGGTTCGATGAAGTCAATGACACCGTGGATCAGGGCGTGGGCGAGGCGTTTCTCGACCGGGGCCTCGCGCCAGGTCATGTCGTGCTCCTGCTTCCGGCCTTCGCCCCTCACGGTCTCCGCCAGCGTCACGAGACGCTCCGTCGCATCCTCACGTCGGTTGAAGATGACGTCCTCGACGTGCTCCAGCAGTTCGGCCGGAATGCCTTCGTACACCACCAACTGGCCGGCGTTGACGATGCCCATGTCGAGGCCGGCCTTGATGGCGTGGAACAGGAACGCGGAGTGCATGGCTTCGCGCACGAGGTCGTTGCCGCGGAACGAGAACGACAGGTTGCTGACGCCTCCGCTGATCTTCACGCCCGGGCAGGTGTCCTTGATGAGCCGCGTGGCTTCGATGAAGTTGACGGCGTAGTTGTTGTGCTCCTCGAGGCCGGTGGCAATCGCGAGAATGTTCGGGTCAAAGATGATGTCGTGCGGATCGAAGCCCGCCTTGTCGAGTAGCAGCCGGTAGGCGCGCTGACAGATGTCGACCTTGCGCTCCGACGTGTCCGCCTGACCTTGCTCGTCGAACGCCATCACGACCACGGCAGCGCCGTACCGGCGCACGAGGCGGGCCTTGTGCAGAAAGTCCTCTTCGCCCTCCTTGAGGCTGATGGAGTTGACGACGGCCTTGCCCTGCACGCACTTGAGGCCGGCCTCGATCACCGACCATTTCGAGCTGTCGATCATGAACGGGAGCCTGGCGATCTCCGGTTCCGTTGCGATGATATTGAGGAACGTCGTCATCGCCGCTTCCGAATCCAGCATGCCCTCGTCCATGTTGACGTCGATGATGTTGGCGCCGCCGCGCACCTGCCCGAGCGCGACGTCGGCTGCTTCGCCGAACTGGCCGGACGTGATCAAGCGCGAAAAACGCTTGGAGCCGGTGATGTTGGTGCGCTCGCCGATCATGATGAAGTTGCTGTCGGGGCCGATCGCGAGGGTTTCCAGCCCGGCGAGTCGGGTGACGGCAGGTCCCTCGTCACGCTCTGAGGCCGGGGGCGGCAGCGGTCGGGGCGCCACGCCATCAATGGCCGTGGCCACGGCGCTGATGTGGTCGGGCGTGGTGCCACAGCAGCCCCCGAGCATGTTGACGAAGCCTGATTCCGCGAAGTCGCGCAGCAGTCGACCGGTGTCCGTCGGCTGCTCGTCGTATTCTCCAAACGCGTTCGGGAGGCCGGCGTTCGGGTAACAGCTCACATAACACTCGGCAATGCGCGCGAGTTCGGCAAGATACGGCCGCATCTGTTCTGCACCCAGGGCGCAGTTCAAGCCGACACTGAACGGCTTTGCGTGACGGATGGAGACGTAGAACGCGTCGATCATCTGTCCGGAGAGCGTCCGGCCACTCCGGTCGGTGATCGTCGCCGAAATCATCAGCGGAAGTTCCACACCACGCTCCTCGAACGCCTCGAGAACGGCGACGATGGCCGCCTTCGCGTTTAACGTGTCGAAGATGGTCTCGATCAGGAGCAGATCGGCGCCACCGTCGATCAGGCCGCGGACCTGTTCGCGGTACGCATCGCGCACCTGGTCGAAGGTGACCGACCGGGTGGCGGGATCGTTGACGTCTGGCGAGATGGAGAGCGTGCGGTTCGTCGGTCCCATGGCGCCGGCGACGAAGCGTGGGCGATCCGGCGTCTTGGCTGACCACTCGTCCGTGGCGCCTTTCGCCAGACGCGTGGCTTCGAGATTGAGCTCGTAGGCGAGCCCCGAGAGACCATAGTCGGCCTGCGCGATTGCCGTACTGCTGAACGTATTGGTCTCGACGATGTCCGCCCCGGCGGCGAGGTACTCCCGATGTACGCCACCGATGATGGCCGGCTGGGTCAGCGCGAGCACATCGCCGTTCCCCTTCAGGTCGTGCGAGTGCTCTCGAAACCGGTCTCCGCGGAAGTCCGCCTCCTCGAGGGCGTGACGCTGAATCATCGTGCCCATGGCGCCATCGAGGACGAGGATGCGGGTGGCAAGGAGTGCGTGGAGGCGTTCGGCTGTGGTCATTGGTTTTTCTCAGCTTTCGAATGTGGCGTATGTGATTTGACGGCCGAGGCGATCAAGACGACGAAGGGATCGCCCGCGTGCCGTGCGCCGACCTGGACGCGCGTGTCCCGCAGCCCCGATCCCGTCAGCAGCGCGTCGAGGTCGTCGTCGGTAAACCCAAGGCGCTGGTCGCCGAAGCGTGTGCGGACCCACGTCTGGTCATGTTCGCGAAGGTCGAGGATCAGGACGCGTCCGCCAGGCCGCAGGACCCTGACGGCCTCAGCCATCGCTCCCTCAGGGTCCGTGGCGTGGTGCAGCGCCTGCGAGAGCAGCACCACGTCGACTGACGTGTCACTGAGCGGCAGATGACAGAGGTCGCCCTTCATCCACTCCACGTTGGTCACGCGGCGCCGCGCCGCCAGTGCCTCGGCCCGCTCCAGGACGGCGTCCGAGCGGTCGATGCCCACGACGGTGCGTGCCCAGCGCGCCATCTCGAGTGTGAGATAGCCGTCACCGCATCCGATATCCACCACGTCGAGCGGCGGGAGCAGATGGCCGAGCGCTCGCGCCCAGGCCGCCCAGCTGCGGCCGGGTACCAGCTGACGGAGATCGCCGTGGGTCTCGAAGTTTTCCTTCCGGTGCCTGAGGACCTCTTGCAGCCGGGCGTCGTCCTCTCGCACCGCGGGGTCGTCGCTCGACGCGGAAAACTGCGCGTCGAGTAGCGCCCACAGGGGGGCGTGCCCGTTGGTCTGCGCCTCGGTCGCAAGGCGGCAATACACGTAGCCGCCTTCGCGTTCCTCGGTGACGAGCCCGGCCTCCTTGAGGAGGCCGAGGTGTCTGGACACACCCGACTGCGCCAGACTGAGAATGCCGGTCAGCTCGCTCACGTTGAAACGGTCACGCGAGAGCACGCGAAGCAGGCGCAGGCGGGTGCCGTCGGCCAGGAGCTTGAACAAACCGGAAGCGAGTTGCATGCATCTATGAATCTACGTATATAGATGAACGCGAGTCAACGAAAATGTCGGTATTTTGAGCGGTTCGGACATTCCTGGCGGATCGGTTTCGGTGCCACCTGTGGCAGGATCTGCGTGGGAGATGCGCGCTGAAAAGCGCGTCAATCAGTTCATGACATACTCGCCAATTTCCTGACGAAAGGACAGCCGACGCCATGGGTTCTACTGCACTTACTGAAGCCGCCAAGGGCATTCGAGACTGGTCGATGAAGGGTGGCCACATTTCGTCGGCGCCGGTCAACGCCGCAGAGATTTTCGGTAGCCGCGTGTTCAGCGACAAAGCTCAGCAGGAGCGCCTGCCGAAGCCGGTGTATCAAGCGCTGCGAGCCACGATCACTCGCGGTGAGGCGCTTGATGCGGCGACCGCGAATACGGTGGCTACGGCGTTGAAGGACTGGGCCGTCGAGCATGGCGCGACACATTTCACGCACTGGTTCCAGCCAATGACCGGTGTCACCGCTGAAAAGCACGACTCTTTCCTTGCCCCGACGTCCGACGGCACGGCCATCGCCGAGTTTCGCGGGAAAGAACTGATCCAGGGCGAGCCGGACGCGTCGAGTTTTCCGTCCGGCGGCATGCGATCCACGTTCGAGGCGCGCGGCTACACGGCGTGGGATCCGACGAGCCCGCCGTGGCTCCACATGAATGGCAACAGCGTCACGCTGGTGCTGCCAACGGCGTTCGTGAGCTGGACCGGAGAAGCCCTCGACAAGAAGACGCCGTTGCTGCGCTCGATGGAAGCGGTGTCGAGGCAGGCGGTCCGCGTACTGAAACTCTTCGGCTCGAATGCCGAGCGTGTTTTTGCCACGTGCGGACCCGAGCAGGAGTATTTCCTGATCGACCGGAGCTTCTATTTCGCGCGGCCGGACCTGATCAACGCCGGACGCACGCTCTTCGGCGCCGCCCCGCCCAAGGGGCAGGAACTCGAGGATCAGTACTTCGGTTCGATTCCAGAGCGCGTGCTGGCGTGCATGGCGGAGACCGAGTCTGAGCTGTACAAAGTTGGCGTGCCGGTCAAGACGCGCCACAACGAAGTGGCGCCGAGCCAGTACGAGATCGCCCCGATCTTCGAGAACGCCAACGTGGCCGTCGATCACCAGATGATGACGATGGAGACGCTGAAGCGGATTGCCCCGCGGTACGGACTGGAGTGCCTGCTGCACGAGAAGCCATTCGGCGGCGTCAACGGGTCCGGCAAGCACAACAACTGGTCGCTGTCGGACGAGTTCGGCAACAACCTGCTGAGCCCCGGCGACAATCCGCACGACAACATGCAGTTCCTGGTGTTTTGCGCGGCCGTCCTGCGGGCGGTGGACCGGTGGCAGGGCCCGCTGCGGGCGAGTGTCGCCAACGCGGGCAACGACCACCGGCTCGGCGCGAATGAGGCGCCGCCGGCCATTCTGTCGATCTTCCTCGGTGACATGCTCACCGATATTTTCGAGCAGATCGAGAAGGGGAGCGCCAAGTCCACCAAGCAAGGCGGCCTCCTCGACATGGGCGTGAGCGTGTTGCCGAAGTTGCCGCGGGATGCGGGTGATCGCAATCGGACGAGCCCCTTCGCGTTTACCGGCAACAAGTTCGAATTCCGCGCCGTGTCATCGGGGCAGAACATCTCGTTCCCCAACACCATCTTGAACGCAGCGATGACCGACTCGCTGGATTCGATCGCCACGGAACTGGAGAAGTCGACCGCCAAAGGCGAAGACCTCGCCAAGGCCGTGGCCAAGTTGCTGACGAAGATCGTGAAGGAGCACAAGCGCATTATTTTCAACGGCAACAACTATTCGGCGGCGTGGGAGAAGGAGGCGGCCAAGCGCAAACTGCTCAATCTCAAGAACACCGTCGCTGCGTTGCCACAACTGGTGACGAAGGAGACGCTCGCGCTCCTGGACAAGTACAAGGTGCTCAACCCCCGCGAGATCCACGGCCGGTACGAGATCTTCCTGGAGAACTACAGCAAGACCATCAACGTCGAGGGGAATATCATGGTCCTGATGGCGAACCGGTACATCCTGCCGACGGCGCTGGAGTATCAGAAGAACATCGGACTGAGTGTATCGGCGGTCAAGGCGGCAGGCAGCCCGAGCGTACAGGGGAGGAAGTTGCTGGTGACGTACACGAAACTGGTCGATCGATTCAAGGCGCAGACCGATGCGCTCGACAAGCTGCTGGATCACGAGAGCACGTCGGCCGAAACGCACGCGAAGTACATGCGGGACCAGATCGTGCCCGCGATGGCGAAGCTCCGGGAGACCGGCGACAAGATCGAGGTGCTCACGCCTCACGAGAACTGGCCGATGCCGACGTATCGTGAGATGCTGTTTGTGAAGTAGCTCACCGTCGCACCGGTGGAAGGTAAAAGGGGTCGGCTCCGGTAGCCGACCCCCTTTTTTGTGTCTGCGGAGGGGTAGGCCAACGGGAGGGCCACCGTTCGGCTGCCGGTCTTTGGGGAGCGATCGGGTCCGACTCGTCAGGCGATGACGTGGTACCCATCCTGCAAGGCTTGTCATCACCCCAGGTCGCAAGGCGCTGATCAGGGGTAAGCGCCGGACTAAATACGGATTCTTGTAATCAATGATCCAAAAATCCGTATACACCGATTCTGTCGAAATACGTAAGCCGTTACGTAGCGCCCAAGAGGTTCGGACAGAACGCCCTGGGATGACCGCATCGGCGGTGGTCGCGTCGGTCACACCAGGAAGGTCGTGAGGGAAATTACGCATGGGCATCCTTGAAAAACTTCGTCCCCAGCCTCGCTGGAAACACGCCGATCCGGCGGTCCGAGCGGCCGCGGCGTACGACCTGGGCCCCGATGAGTCCGACACCCTCCATGCCCTGGCACGGGAGGATACGGATCCCAAGGTCCGGCGCGCGGCGGTCACCTGCATCGATGCCGTCGACGTGCTTGGCGACATCGGTCGGACGGACCCGGACGAGGACGTGCGCTCGGAAGCCATGCGAAGCCTGGCCGGAATTGCGGCCGAAACGATGGAGGTTGCGCTGGCCGTCGACGCAGCTCGGCACCTCCTGGCGCTCGGGCGATCGAAGGAGATCGTGCTGGTGGTTCGCGACAGCGCGAGCGGGGACGTGCGCGCGTCGGTCGTCGATCTTGTCGATGACGAGCGGTCGCTCGGCGCTATCTGCCGCCAGGCGCAGGATGGCGCGATCAGGCTTCGGGCCCTGGCGCGCATGCGTGACGAGGACGAGGTGTTCAACGTTGCGCTCAAAGCGGAGCAGACGGATGTTGCAGTGGCAGCGCTCGAGCGCATCACGACCACCGAGCAGTTGACCACCCTGGGCCAGCGGGCACGCAGCAAGGTGGCCGGCCGTCGGGCGCGTGTGAGGCTTCGGGCTGCAGAGGAGGCGGCGGTGCCCGCAGCCACCGGCGCCGACGCGCTGATGAGCGCCGAGGATCGGCAGCGCGCTCGGGACGTGCTGGAGCGTGCCGAGGCACTGGTGGCTGTCGCGGATCTGGACGAGGCGGATCAGGGGCTGGCGGCGGTGCGATTGGCGTGGGCGGAACTGCAGGCAGACGTCGAGCTCGACGGTCCGCTGACCGAGCAGTTCGAGTCGGCGGCCGAGGCGGCGCGCGAGGCGATCGCCGAGCGGCGCGAGGAGCGGACCGCGGAATTGGCACGAGCAGACGCGATTGCCCGCGAACAATCCGACCGCAACGAGATCTGCGAAGTCATTGCGTCGCTCGACGGACCGGGAGCGGCCGATCGTCTGGCAGAGTTGCAGGTGCGCTGGGATAGCTTGCCGCCGATTCCCTCCGAATATGCCGCATCGCTGACGCGCAGGTTTCAAAGCGCCTGTCGCGCGTTTCATGATCGGGAGAGTCGCCGTGCCCTGGCCGCCGCGGCGGCGGGCCGTCTCGAGACGCTCGCGACCGAACTGGAGCAGCTCCTCGGGTCCGGGCAGGCGCCGCATGAGGTCGTTGCCCGCTGGCGTGGATTGCGACGGGATGCCGACGTGCTGCGCGAGCACGCGTCCGCGAACCCTGCGGCGGCCGAGCGGCTGGAGCGTGGGGTGGCCGCTCTTGAAGCGCTCGAAGATCAACAGGTCGCGGTGCGAGCTGCCGAGGAACGGGACAACCTGCGGCGCCTCGATCAGCTCTGCCGTCATACGGAAACACTCGTCGCGGCCGATGCGATCACCCTCAAGGTTGTCGATCGAGCCCTGCGCGACATCCAGGTGGCGCTCGGGGAGCGTGCACCCCTGCCGTCAAAGAAGGACCAGCAGGACATCCAGCGCAGACTTGAGTCGGCACGCGCCGCGCTTGGGCCGCGCGCGCAGTCGCTTCGCGACGCCGACGAGTGGCAGCGATGGGCCAACCTGCAGGTGCAGGAACGACTCGCGGGCGAGATGGAGGCGCTGAAGGCGGAGGAGGATCTTGAGGCCGCCACACGCGGCATGCGAGACTTGCAGGCGCGCTGGAAGAAGGTCGCACTGGCTCCGCGCGTCCAGGGAGAGGCCATGTGGCGTCGCTTCAAAGCGGCGCAGGACGAGGTGTTCACGCGAACCGCCGCGCACGTGGCGGCGCAGAACGAGGCGCGCGCCGGCAACCTTGCGCACAAGCAGGCGTTGTGTGAGCGTGCTGAAGCGCTCGCGAGTTCGAGCGACTGGGTGCGGACCGCTCAGGCCCTGCAGGAATTGCAGACGGAGTGGAAGGCGATCGGGCCGGTGAGTCGAGGGCGCGAGAAGGCGATCTGGGAGCGATTTCGCGCCGCGTGCAACACGTTCTTCAAGCGCCGGCAGACGGATCTCAGGCAGCGTCGGGAGACGTGGGCGGCGAACATGACGCTGAAGGTTGCGCTGTGCGAGCGCGCGGAGGCGGTCGTCGACTCGACCGACTGGAACACGACCGCAGGCCAGTTGCGGCAGATGCAGGTGGAGTGGAAGGGCATCGGCCCCGTCAAGAAGTCGCAATCCGAGGCCGTCTTGAAACGTTTCCGGACTGCCTGCGATCGGTTCTTCGAGCGATACAAGCATCGGGACGAGGTCGATCTGGCCTCCAAGGCCGCGCCTCGCGAGGCGGTGATTGGCCAACTGGAGTCGCTCGTGCCGGCGGAGAGTACCGAGGCGCAGGAGGCCCCGGAGGGTCTGATGGCGACGATAGACGCGGCTCGCGCGGCCTGGTTACAGGCACCCGACCTTCCGCGCCTCGCGCGTGAGGAACTGACTCGACGCTACCAGCACGTGCTGGGGCAGCTGGTGGCGGCTTGGCCTGGCGCGTTCAGCGGTACGGATCTCGACCCAGAGGTGACGCGTCAGCGGATGGAGAAGCTGATTGAAAAGGTCGAGGCGATGGCACCTGGCGTCGAGCAGCGAGCCGCCCCGTTGTCGCCAACCGAGCGACTTGCGCAGCAATTGCGGGAGGCGCTCGCGGCAAACACCATCACGGGGGGGCAGGGTGCGGCCAGCGACGAGGTACGCCGCCGCGAGGCCGAACAGGAACTGCGCCGCGTGCAGGCGCAATGGGCCCGTTTCGGTCCAGTGCCTGTCGAGATTGCCCGCGTGCTGAACGATCGATTGCAGCGCGCCTGCGGGCGGGTGTTCCAGAAGTAGAGCAGAGCGTCGTCGCGCCGCGGGTGGGGACTCTCAGCCTTCGAGATAGGTATAGCCCTGTAGCCCCTCTTCGTAGAAGCGCAAGATTCGGCCCGCACCCTCATAGTCCACGCGACCCTCGCGAACGGCGGTTTCCACGGCAGTCCGCAGCTTGCCAAGCAGCATGTCGGCGTCAAATTCCACGTAGTTGAGCACTTCACTGACGGTGTCGCCTTTGATCAAGGTGTCGAGGCGCGCGCCGCCGTTCTCGTCGAGGCTGACGTGCACGGCGTGCGTGTCGCCGAACAGGTTGTGCAGGTCCCCGAGGATCTCCTGGTAGGCGCCGACGAGAAACACGCCGAGGTAGTAGGGCTCGCCGTTGACAGCGTGCAGCGGCAGTGTCTTCTTGACGTCCCGGCGATCGACGAACCGATCGAGCTTGCCATCGGAATCGCACGTGATGTCGCCGAGGACGGCGGGTCTGGTCGGCTTCTCGGTGAGCCGATGAATCGGCATGACCGGGAAGAGTTGCTTGATCGCCCAGCTGTCCGGGATCGACTGGAAGAGGGAGAAGTTGCAGAAGTAGGTGTCGGAGATCCGCTCGTCCAGGTTCTGGAGGTCTTCAGGGACCTCGGCCAGCGTCTGGGCAATTTTCCGGAGTCTGGCACAGATCGCCCAGAAGAGGTTCTCGGCCAGGCTGCGTTGTTCCAGCGGCAGGTAGCCGCCGGCAAAGAGACTCAAGGCCATGTCGAGCGCCTGCTGCGCGTCGTGAAAGGCCTCGAGCGCGTTGCGCGCCGACAGCGTGTTGTACGTCTCGACCAGATCGATAAGCGGTTGTTCCCACTCGGGATCGGCGGCGGTCGGCACCGTCTCGTCGCCGAAGCCTGAGACCCCGAGGACGTCGAACACCAGGACGCTGTGGTACGCCACGACGGCCCGGCCGCTCTCCGACACGATCGTCGGGTGGGGCACGCCCGCCTCGTCGCAGACGGTCTGGACGTGATAGATGACGTCGTTGGCGTACTCCTCGAGCGTGTAGTT
>JAQBVV010000128.1 GCA_027622905.1 Acidobacteriota bacterium | reverse complement strand
GCTTCGGCGACCTCGCAGGGACCGGCTGGCGCTGGCACATTGCGGAGCGTACCGGCGGTTCGTCCGGCGCCTGTTCGGGGCGGCATAGGCAGCGAGAAGCGGGGCCGCAGCCCCAACAGTACAACCCGCCGTGGTTTCCACGGCCGTCATTCACAGGAGGTAAGCCATGTTGACCACTCGCTGGAACCCGTTCGAGGACCTTTTCACCCTTCACCGCGACATGGATCGTGTGTTCGGCCGCCAGTGGAGCGAGCACACCCCGCGTTCGGCAAACGGGACCTGGGCGCCCCAGAGCGAGGTCGCACCGGTCGAGAACGCCTGGCAGTTGCGGGTGGCTTTGCCAGGCGTAGACCCGAGCGAGGTGCAGATCACACTCCACGGCAACACGCTGCGCATCAGCGGCGAGCGCCAGGCCACTGACGCCGGCCAGCCGGACAGCTCTTACTCCTCGTACTCCGAACTGACCTACGGGCCGTTCGAACGGACGTTCACGCTGCCATCGAACGTTGATGGTGACAAGGCCGAGGCGTCTTTCAGGCACGGGATGCTCTGTCTGACGGTTCCGGTTGCCGAGGGTGCCAAGCCGCGCCGCATCGCGATCAGCGGCGCCAGCCTGGCAGACATCGAGATGAAGAAGTCTGCGTAGCACAGCGCTTGTGAGACATCCGGGCCGCCCGAAGTCGTTTGTGCCCGCAGACCATGGCGATCGGGCGGGCCCGGATGAGGCGATGTAGCCAGAAAGGAGATGTAACGATGAGACTGGAGAAGAACGACACCAAGACGTGGAAGACCCGGGTGGTTGGAGCATTGATCGTCGGCCTGTCGGTCGGGTCGCTGGCAACAATGACGGCGGCGACTCCCGAGTCGGCCATCCGCAGCGTCGAGAGCCTGACCAGTGCCCCGGCGGCGCTCGACGCGGAGAGTCTGAACCAGGGGTTCCGGACGGTCGTCCAGGCAGCGTTGCCGGCCGTCGTCAATATCTCTGCGAGCAAGACCGTAGCCACGCGATCTGCAGCATTTCCCTTCTCGTCCAATCCGTTCTTCTTCTTCGATCGCCGCGACTTCGGGGAGTTCGACATGCCACGCGAGCGCGTTGAAGAAGGACAAGGCTCGGGCGTCATCGTGAGCCGGGATGGCTACGTGCTGACGAACCATCACGTGGTCGGTGAGGCCACCGACATCACCGTGTCGCTCGATGGCCAGCGTGAGTTCACGGCTGAACTCGTCGGCACAGACGCTTTGACCGATATCGCGGTACTCAAGATCGACGGCGACGACCTGCCCTTCCTGTCACTCGGGGACTCGACGGCGGTCGAGGTAGGCGACGTTGTTCTGGCCATGGGCAATCCGTTCGGCATTGGACAAACGGTGACCATGGGCATCGTGAGCGCCACGGGCCGCGCGGGTCTCAATATCGAGAACTACGAAGACTTCATCCAGACCGATGCCGCCATCAACCCTGGCAACTCGGGTGGCCCGCTCGTCAACATGCAGGGCGACGTCATCGGTATCAATACCGCCATCATTTCGCGAAGCGGTGGCAACCAGGGCATCGGGTTTGCGGTGCCCGCGCACATGGCGCGCGGCGTGATGGATCAGCTCATCGCGCATGGCCGTGTCGCGCGTGGATGGCTCGGTGTGTCCATCCAGCCGGTGACGGACGCGCTGGCCGACACGTTTGAACTCGACTCGACCGCTGGCGCCCTTGTGGGCGACGTGGAGCCTGACAGCCCGGCTGCCGAGGCCGGTCTCGCGACGGGCGACGTGGTCGTCGCAGTGGACGACCAGCCAGTCCAGGAGGTGAAGGATCTGCGGTTGCTGATCGCGTCGGCGGGGCCAGATGCGACGGTCGACCTGACGGTGATCCGCGATGGCCGCGAACGATCGCTGTCGGTCACGCTCGACGAGTTGCCCAGCGACCCGCGCATCGGTGAGCGCTCGCCGACCCGCGGCGAGACGCTCCGGGGAATCAACGTGCAGGACCTGACGCCACAACTGACGCGACAGTTGGGACTGCCTCGAAGCACGGTCGGCGTGCTCGTGGCCGATGTGGCGCCGGGGAGTGTGGCGGCACGAGCGGGGTTGGCTCGGGGCGATGTCATCCAGGAAGTGAATCGGCGTGCTGTGAATTCCACGGCGGAGTTCGATCGTGCCGTGGGCGACACGACGGACGAGGTGGTACTGCTCGTCAATCGTGACGGCCGCACCAGGTACGTCGTCCTCGACTAACCGAACCCTGAGGGAGGCCGTGTAGCCGCTGAGTAGACGGCGGTCGTCGCGCACCTGAAGCGTTCAGGACGACACGGCCTCCCTCGTGCCTGGAGACCTCCATCCAACCGAGTCGATGGTCAAGCATGGATCTGCGAGGCGACGCAAAGACTGATCTGCTCCCGCTTCTGGAGGTGCTCACCCGCGTCACTGAAATGGTGGGGGCCTCGGAGGCCGACCTTCGTACGCTGTTTGGTGAGCTCGCCGTCCACGTCCGACGGGTCATCGACTGCGAAGGTTTCGGAGTGTTCCTGACCGTCGGTGGGTCAAAGCCCGCGCTGCTCGAACTCCGGTACGCAGAGGGGCTGCCCGGCCCACCGTGCCTTCGGGTGCCGTTTGGGCAACACCTTGTGGGCCACGCCGCCGCGGAGCGGACCGCCGTCATCGCCAACGATGTGTCCAAGGATCCCCGGTACCTCTCTGGACCTGGCAGTACCCACGCTGAAATGGCCGTGCCGTTGCTCGCCCGCGGCCGATGTGTCGGGGTTGTTGACTTGCAAGCAACCTGCGTCGATGCCTTCGGTGATCGAGAGCAACACATCGCCGAACTCGTCGCATCTCGAGTTGCGCTCGCGTTGGATAACGCCCACCTGGTTGCCGACCTCACTCGCCAGAATCAGGTTCTGGCAACGCTACTTGAAGTGTCCCACGAGTTCTCCACGCTTCTCGATGTCAACGCACTCATGGACGTTGTGGCGACCGTCATGCGACGTCTCATTCGTTACGACAGCTACGCCGTGTTTCTATTGGACGAGGGCGAGGATGCGGTCCCGACGCTTCGCCATTTTGCAGGCTATCGTCACGGCCGACGCGAAGGGTTGGAGTCGGTGTCGATCGACGAGGGCGCTATCGGGGCTGCGGTGCGGACGCGCCGGCCAGTACTCGTCTCGCACGCGCTGGCCGACCCGGATCATGACTCGACACGGGGGGACGTTCGCTCCGAGGTGGCGGTCCCTCTACGACTCCGAGACCGTGTCATGGGTGTCCTCGCGCTCGAGAGTGAACGCGAGGATTTCTTTACGCAACGCGATGCCGAAACCCTGCAAGTGCTCGGCTCCCAACTCGCCGCGGCCATCGAGAACGCACGCTTGCATGGGCAGACGGTACAGGACAGCGCCGCGTTGAAAGCTGACCTCACCGCCGCCCGACGCATTCAGCGCCAGCTCTTGCTTCCCCGTGCGCCGGAGTGTCAGGGCATCGAGTTCGTGGCCTTCAATCAACCAGCTCGCGCACTCAGCGGTGACTTCTACGACTTCTATCCGTCGGTCGAAGGTCCAGTGGCAATGCTGCTGGGCGATGTGAGCGGCAAGGGAGCCCCGGCGGCCCTGTACGGAGCGCTGGTCCTCGGACTCTTTCGGAGCCTACAGTGTCCCAATCAGGCCCCTGCGGAACTGCTACACGACGTCAACGAGGCGCTCGTCAGGCGGCAGAGCGAACCGAGCACCTACGCGGCGGCCGCGTTCGCCCAGTGGTCGCCGGCAAGAAAGGAACTCGTCGTCGTGAATTCCGGTGCACCGCGACCGCTGGTTCTGCGCCGAGGGACGGAACGGTACCTCGACGCGACCGGAGTACCGCTCGGGATGTTCCAGGGGACCGAGTACGAGCAGATCATCACGACGCTGGAAGTGGGCGATACGCTCATTCTTGCGTCCGACGGGGTATTCGAAAGCCGGGACCCATCGGGGAGGGAGTTCGGCAGCGATCGCGTAGCGGAGGTTGTCCGCAGCTGCGGCGAGCACTCGGCGCGAGACGTGCTCGATGTCATTGTGGCGGCCCTGCAGCAGCACACCGCCGGCGCCGCCATCCACGACGACCAAACGATCGTCATCATGCGGGTAACGGGGCCATCGTGAGACCCTGCGTTCAGGTGACGACTGGGGATTCCGGAGAGAAGGGCGTGCGCCGAGTTCGACGCCGTACCATCAGCACCCTGGAACGACTGTTCTTCTTCGTATGAGCAGGTGACGGGTGTCGGCATCCCGAGGTTCGTTCGCGGCCTGCCGACACCCGCTACCGGGCGCCCGGCAGCGGCACCTCGTCGACGGGCCGATAGTCGAACCATTCCACCGAGTAGTCGAGCGAGAGCCCCCGGAGGAACAGCATGGCGCGGCCTCTGCCCGTGAGCGTCACGCTGGTCAGCATCCACACGCCGTCGGCGACCTTCTCCCGTCGCAGGGTCGCGACGGCGCCGTCGCTGATCCGCGCGGCCAGTCCGAGGCCGAAGGAGATGCTGTCCACCGATACGGCCTCGACGTAACGGATCTCCCGTTCGGCTTCGTCGATCCAGGCCGTCCCGGCGAACTTGCGCGCCAGATCCCCCCGTCGCGTCTGCGGGTCGGCGTCGGGGCGCGGCTCGAACGTCACCACGATCGCGGACCGGCCCTCGAACGTCTCGCGCCGGTCCACGCGGAACTGCATCGCGTTGATCACGTCGTCAATCTGCTCCCGGGCGCGCTCGCGCGATCGTTCAAGTTCCTCGGCGCGCCTGACCTCGGCCGCGGCGCGTTCTTCCGGCGCCCCGTGCAGCCGCTCGGCCGCCTCCTCGGCAAGGCGACGGCGGATCTCCGTCGCTCGTTGGTGGTACTCGCGATCCTGCCGGGCCAGGTCGGCGGCCGACGTCGGCTCGCCGTTGGTGGCGATGAGCCGTCGGTACGTCAGGCCGCGGGTCGGGGACGGGTAGACCTCGTAGAGCTGGACGTCACCGGTGCCGAGCCGGCCGAACGGGTTGGTGTTGAGCTCGGTGCGCCGCTCCTGATAGGCGTAGAAGTCGTCCAGGCGGAACGCCTCGGCCAGTCGCTCGCGTGCTTCGTCGAAGAAGCTCTCATCAACCAGCGGCTGTGGAGCGGCGGCGCCAGCCGGCCTCGTGGCGGGCCCCGTCGCCGTCTGACGCGGTGTCGCAGCCTGCCCCGTACCCTGTGACGTGCCTGCCCTCAGTGGTGCGGGGCCCCCGAGCGCCAACAGGCTGACTGTCACAGCCGTCACCAGCAGTCGCGCCACGACGTTCCCGGCACGCGCGTCACGACTCACCCCGAAACGTCGTCCGGCCCGGCATCGCCGGCACGGGTCGACGTGCCGGGTTTGCCGGCACGGGTCGCGAAACCGGCGCCGGTCCCGTCCGGTCGGAGGTTGGTCGGTCACCAGAGCACTACTAGCAGTCCGTGCCGCGGACGGGGGGCTACCCGACCCTGCCCGCGTCCATCAGCACGCGCGCCTGTTCCAGCACGGTCTCGGGTCCGGGCGACGCGTCGAGGCGTCGCCATCGAACGACACCGTGGTCCTGCGCGTGCTGGAGGCGGACGACCGCGGCGTCGGCGTCCGAGGCATCCGGGCCCCGCCGCTCGGCCCGGCCGATGAGCACGTCCTGCGGCGCCTCGAGCCAGATGCCGAGGAATGGCGCCGATGTCGATGCCGCGAGCGCTTCCACGGTCGCCCGGTCGGAAAGTCTCGCCCACACGGCGTCGACAACAACCGACCAACCGGCGAGCAGGGCAACCCTCGCACGCTCGATGAGCGCCTCGTACACGCGTGCCGTCATCTCCGCCGTATAGGCGTCGTCGCCAAGGTGCTCCAGAAGCCCGACACCGCACAGCGATTTACGGATCTCATCGCTGCGCACGACGACCGCGCCAGGCGGACCGCCGACGGACGGGGCAAGTGCCCGCGCCAGCGTCGACTGCCCGGATCCGGAAAGGCCGCCGACGGCGACCAGGCGAGGCGGCACTCGCGCGAGCAGGTGACTCGCCATGTCGAGATACTCCCGGGCCAGCGCCTCGAGTTCGCGGGTGCGCTGCGGGTCCGGCTGCACGCGCGCCGCTGTCGCGCTCGTCTTGGCTCGCACGGCAGCCCTGCACGACAGGAAGAGCGGGACTAGTGAAAGGCCCTCGAGATCACCCGTCTCGGCAAGGTATCCGTTCAGTACCGCGTTGGCGTGGCCTGGAAGACGCCGCTTCCAGAGGTCCATGAGCAGGAAGGCGAGGTCGTACAGCACGTCGACGCAGGCAATCCTGTCGTTGAATTCGATCGCGTCAAACAGCGTAGGTGTGTCGTCGAGCAGCACGATGTTGCGGAGGTGCAGATCGCCGTGGCACTGCCGGACCAGTCCATCGCTGCGGCGCCGATCCAGCAAGGACGCCTGGCGCTGGAGTTCGAGACGAGCCGACGCCGTCAGTTCGGCGGCCACCCGTGGATCGAGAATGCCGGCCCCCTCGTTCCTGAACCCTTCCTCGTTGCCGTCAACCACCCAGGCTACGCCTGCCCGACCGCCATGGTCGCTGCGGCGGGCAGCAGCCATGTGGAATTCGGCGATGGCGGCGGCAAGCGGCCGCATCAGCGACAGGTCGAGGGCGTCGCGCGCGGCGAGGCGGTCCAGAAGCCCGTCCTGACTGAAGCGGACCATCTCGACGAGCCAGTCGACCGGCGTGCCGGCTCCATTCAGGGCGAGCGACCCATTCGCTTCGCGCGTCACGGCCACCATGCCGCGATACAGCATGGGTGCCGTGCGGCGGTTGATGCGCACCTCGGCCTCGCACGCGGCCCTGCGCAGTGGCTCGGTGGAGAAGTCGAGGTAGTCGAACCGGACGGCGCGTTTGAGCTTGAGCGCCCGCGGCCCGGCCAGGAAGACGACTGCGCTATGCGTGTCGATCCGCTCCACGGTCGCCCCCCCGTGGGCGGCCGGAGTCATCAGGAAGTCAAGGACCGCTTGTTGATTGTCGGTGGTCATGGTCGCGTCACGGCCGCGATGCGGATTCAGTCGTCTGCGTGCCGTTCCGCAAGAGTACTACTGGTGCCGGTAAGCCGGGCGAATCACGCACGTCGTGCCAATCGTGACCCCTGACGCTGCGGATCCGGAAAAATTGACTCCCGTGAGGAGGCTGGTCTGAGACGCGTCGTGTTGTGCGAAGATGACCCGTCTGACGTCAGGATGCGCTCCTGGCGCCTCGGCGGAACGTGAAACCCGGAGCAGAGGAGGCAAGTTCGTGACCTATCGATCCATCATGCTCGTCGCCGTGTCAGCCATGGCCGCCAGTTCGGCTCCCGTATTCGCCCAGGACCAGGCACCGCAGCCACCGTTGGGCTTCTTCGTCACGAGCACCACGCACAGCGGTAATCTGGGTGGCCTCGCCGGCGCCGACGCCGAATGCCAGCGGCTGGCCGCCGCCGTCGGAGCTGGCGGCCGCACGTGGCGCGCGTATCTGAGCACCCAGGGCAGCCAGACCATGGCGGCCGTCAACGCCCGCGATCGCATCGGGAACGGGCCGTGGCACAACAGCAACGGTGTCATGATTGCCGCCAGCCTGGCCGATCTGCACGGCGACGTGCAGCGCGACACCAATCTCATCAATGTGAACACGGCGGTCACCGAGACCGGGGAGCGGGTGAACGGATTCGGTCGCCCGGAAGGCACGCCGCAGCAACACGACATGCTGACCGGGTCCGATTCCCACGGTCGGGCATTTCCCCCGGGCATGTCCAACCAGGCCGACGATCGCACCTGCAATAACTGGACATCGGATAGTGCTGACGCGCATGCGATGATCGGCCACCACGATCGGATGAGTGGCTGGAATACATCCTGGAATTCGTCGCACTCGACCGCTGGCTGCAGCGTTGAGGCGCTCAACAGCACCGGTGGCGCCGGACGGTTCTATTGCTTCGCGGCTGACTAGAGCGCTTTTCGTTTCGGTCTAGGGCTTCTCGCAGGGGCCAGGCCTTTTCGAAAAGCGCTCTTCCCGCGTTTTTCGGTCTCCACCGAATCGAAAAACGCTCTAGATCTTGAATTCTGAGACCGTTTGGCCTATACCTTGCCCCCTGCAGTGTCTATGCCGCTTCCTGATTGTGAGGACTATATGTTGAGAAAGTTCGGTGTTCCCCTTTTCGTCGCCGCGGTGCTTGCCCTGTCGGGTGGGTCGGTGTTCACCCAGCAGTTTCCCCCTGGCTACGTCGATCCGGCGCCGCTTCTCGCCGCCGTCGCCGCGGAGATCGGCGAGGCCAACCTGACCTGCGTCAGCTACTCCGGTACCGGCTACAGCGGTGCTGTCGGCCAGACGCGCGAGAACGCGGTGAACATCGATTGGCCTCGTATCGATTCGATGGCCAACTACACGCGCACGATCAACTATGACGCCGGGACCAGCGTCGAAACGTTCGATCGCCAGCCTGGACTGAATCCGGCATCGTGGAAGTACGGGCTCGGCTGGGAAGGCGGCGATCCGACGCAGCGGGCGACGCGTCAGACGCACATCGTCAACGGGACGTCGGCCTGGCATATGGACGGCGACGGGCCGCCGGTCGCCGTGTCCCCGGAGCTGGCCGAGATCTACCGCCTGGATATGTACCTGAATCCCCACGGGTTCCTCAAGGCCGCGCGGATGCCGGGTGCCAATCCGGTGGCCCTGTGGCGATGGGAGCAGCTCGAGAAGGGCCGGGACGGGAACGTCGTCGATCCCGTGAAGATGCACGTCGTGGCGATCACGATGTTCGGCAAGTACCGCGTGGATGCCACGATCAATCCGGACAACCAGATCCAGCGGATCAAGACGACCGTCAACAGCCCCGTGCTCGGCGATTTCAACATCGAGCATGAGTCGACCAATCAGATTCAGGTCGGCAACGTGAAGTGGCCGACCGCCTGGCACTCACACCAGGGTTGGGACGACAACTGGCAGTTCTACGGAACGTCCACAGGTCACAACGCCTACGGTGGGCAGTTCCCCGATATCACGCCACACGAGTGCGGCAGCCCGGTTCCGGTGCCGGCAGCGGTGGCGAATGCGACATTCGAGACGCTGGTGACCGTCAACGAGATGGCCGACGGTGTCTACCAGCTTGGTGGCGGACCGGCCAATAGCTACATGATCGAGTTCGACAACTTCGTCGCGGTGTTCGAAGCCCCGACGAACGAGGCACGCAGCCTGGCCGTGATCGAGGAGATCGTGAAACTGGCTCCGAACAAGCCGATTCGCTGGCTGATCACGTCGCATCCGCACTTCGATCACATTGGGGGGCTGCGCACTTATTTGCACATCGGTTCGACCATCGTGACGCACATGATCAACCTGGAGTTCCTGAACAAGGACGTGTTGACGTACAACGCGAGGACGGTCGAGCCCGACATCGTGTCGCTGTGGCCGCCGACCGAACTGGCCGAGGGGTATACCAACGAGGCGATCCAGGAAAGCTACGTCATTACTGACAACAGCCGGATCCTGCGTGTCCTGTACGTGCAGCCCTTGCAGCACGTCAACGGCATGCTGATGGCCTATCTGCCGGAAGAGGGCATCGCGTTCGAGGCGGATCTGTTCGATACGCACGAGCCGCCAAAGGCCGCGCAGTTGCGGTCGATGCGCAGCCTGGACAACCAGGTGACGCGGATGAAGCTGAATGTTCAGACGCTGGCGCCGATCCACGGGGATCCCGTGCCCTGGAGCGACTTCAAGGCGGCGCTCGACTCGCTGGGCGGACAGGAATAGATCGGCCGTTCACACCGAAGCTCGTGATCGAAGCCGGGGTGCCAGAGCGGCACCCCGGCTTCAGTTCGTGCTCGCTCTCGCAGCCGCCTTTAGCAGGCTGCTGAAAAAGTAACGAAACAGGGATCGACACCACGATCACGCCGTACTACGATGCTCTCA
>JAQBVV010000127.1 GCA_027622905.1 Acidobacteriota bacterium | reverse complement strand
CGCGTGACCCAGCTCCACGATGACGTTGCCGCTGAACCGCGACCCGGCAACCGGGCGTCTGACCAGGATGCGGGTGGCGTACGGGGCGTTCGGGGTCTTCACGCTCAGTGAGCCATCCGCCGCCCAGTCGTACACGTTTGCGGAGCCGCTGACGAAGTACTCCTCTTCGACATAGCCCACGCTCGCCAGGTCCATGGGCTCGGTCAGCCGATGGGCCGCCAGAAACGGATACGACGTGGCGGTGACCGGGATCGGCCCGGTCACGTTCGGTACCGGCGTCGCTTTCGGGGACCGGCCTTGCGCGCCAGCCGTGCTCGTGCCGCATGCAAGGCCGACGACGAGCGCGAAAAGGGACGTCCGATACCGCCGCTGCAGTCCAGTCATGCTTGGCTCCTTACGATGTCGGGTTGGCGCCACTTCGACGACCGCGACCCGGACGGGCAGGAATCGCCCGCTGCGATGAAGGGTCCGTCGCTGCACCGCCCCCGCTCCGCGACAATCCTATCCCCTAGTCGCCGGTTCGCACAGCGGACCCTGAGACTCCAGCGCGACGTTGCGACCCGCGCGCCTTTCCGCGTACGATGTGCCACGCGCGACGGGGCCAGCACGGTTCCCGGCGTTGGTGGTCGCGTGCCGACATCGGGGACAGAGGGGCTTGCCACGACATGCAACAGGACATTCACGATGAGATTTCCCATGAGATTCACGGGGGGACGCCAATGACAGCTCGTCGACACCGTACGACGCCGATCGGAAGCGCACTGGCAATCGCGGCTCTTGGGGCGGTCACTGCCGGCCTCGTCCTCGCCAGTCCGCTGAGAGTACAGGCGCAGAACAGCCAGTCAACCCTCGCGCAGGATCCGGCGTGCCAGGCGGTGCACCCGGCTGCCGCAGGGGCGCCGATGCCGCAGAGCCAGGATCTGGCCGTCCTGCGGTTCCTCGGTACCGCCAACTACGAACTGTCCTATCGTGGCCAGATCCTGCTCTTCGACGCGTTCTATTCACGCGTGCCCCCGGCGCGCCCCCTCGGCGTGCTGCCGAGCGACTTCACACGTGCCGACGCGATCTTCATCGGGCACGGCCACTGGGATCACATCGCCGACGCGCCGGAGGTGGCGGCGCAGACCGGCGCCAAGGTGTACGGTGGGCCGCCGACGACCGAGTGGCTGGCCATGATGGGCGTTCCGGAGAGTCAGCTGGTGACGTGGAAGGGTGGCGAGACGCAACAGTTCGACGGCTTCACCGTCCAGGCGATCCACGGCGCGCATAGCGGTTCCCGTCCGCCGGCCGTGGGGAGGTTGATGTCGCTCTACGGCGAGTCGATCGACGAGCTGGTGCGTCCGCAAACGGCTGACGAGCAGGCGCAGTTGAAGGCGCTCCGGTCGCGGGGCACGGGCGGTCCCAGGGTCAGCGCCGAAGGCACGCTCACATACATGCTGACGTTCGACAACGGCTACCGGATCGTCTACGCGGATACCAACGGCGCCATCACCGATGAAGCACGGGCCGTGATGGCGAATATCCCGAGGACCGACATCACGATCGTGCCGTACGCGGGGCGGTTCAATGCCGACCTGCAGAACCGTGCGTCGATGCCCTACGTGCACACGTACAAGCCGCGGGTCGTCCTGCCCAGCCACCATGAAGACGAGACAGGCGTGGGCGCGCACTTCGACATGCCGGTGTACGGACTGGGCATGGCCGTGCGCGACGCATTCCCTGACGCGCGGACGATCGATCCGCTCTACCTGTCGGCGCTGTGCTTCGACACCAGGACGAAGGATCTGTTCATCGGACGGTGACGAGCTGTGTCGGCGTGACGGTGGTCAGCTCGCCTCTTCCAGTGCCTCTTCCTGCGCGGCCACGCGTGCCTTGCCGCATTCGAGCATGATCGACAGGTACCGATCGAATCGCTCGGCCCCGTAGAAGAACGGGTTGGGGCCGTCAGGGTTCCGCCGTCGCTCCTCCAGCCACGTCACGGTGTCGCCCAGAATGCCGGCGTGCGCGTTGATCGCGACCGCCGCCTTGAGCGGCTTGGCGATCTCGTTGAAGACCTGCTCGAATGCCGCAGCGGATTCACGCGTGGGCATCTGCGTGCCGCCAAAGAAGATCGCGGAGTACTGCTGCCCCTCGTGCATTACCGGCACGAGGACTCCGAGCGACCCCGGCGTGTGACCCGGCAGGAGCGCCAGCGTGAGCGTCGTATCACCGAGCGTCAGCTTCATGCCCGTCGTCACGTCCATGTCACGGTTGGCGAGGGGCCGCTCCGGCTTCTGTGCCGGCAGCGTCAGATCCCAGTCGGGTCCGCCCATCATCACCTTCGCGCCGTATGTCTCCTGGAGGTACGCCGCGCCGCCGGTGTGATCGGTCTGTCCTGGATGGCCATGCGACAGGATGATGTACTTGATGTCGGCGGGGTCGAGTCCCAGCTTCCTCAGGCCGGGCACGATGACGTCCCGAGCCTCCTCGGTGTTGTTGAGGGTATCGAGCAGGATGATGCCGTCGCTGGTTGTCACGGCCCACCCGTTCTGACTGTTGAACCCGAGATAGTAGAGATTGTCGAACACCCGCGTCGGCTCGATGACCCGGTTCGGTTCTGGCGGCAGGCCGGCTGCACGCCGATTGAGGGCGGGTCGCCTGGGACCCGTCGCCGTGCAGAACGACCCGGCCTCCTCGACCAGGTCCGTACCTGCCAGCGCCATCGCCGTGGCGACGTGCGCCTGGGCGGCCTGGGATCCGGCAAACTGCTCGGCGGTCGGAAACTGCGCGGCGGCTGGTGACGCCAGTCCTGTCAACGCGCACAGTGCGAACACACATCCCGCAACCAGGGTTCTCGACATACCTTCACCTTTGAAATTGGCCAACATTTGTTTCCTCATGTGTTGCCTATAATGCACCAAGAGTGAACCGGACGTCAGAGGGCGCGACGTCGCGGCGACAGGCTCTGGCCAGGGAAGGGGAGAACGATCATGCTGATGAGAAGAGCGGCCCTGTTCGGCGGCGCGGTGCTTGTCCTCTCGGTGGGAATCGCGATCGCGCAGGAGCGCGTCAATCGTCCCGTCACGAACGAAGCGTGGGAAAGGCCCTTTCCTGGATTTAGGGTCGCTGGCAGTCTGTATTACGTTGGCACGTACGACCTCGCGGCCTACGTGATCTCGACGAGCGACGGGCTCATCCTCATCCGGAGCGCCGGGTTCGTATCCCCTCATGAAGGCGAGCATCGAGTCACTGGGGTTCGATGTGTCCGATATTGGAATCATCACAACGACGCAGGGACACTGGGACCACGTCGGAGACCTCGCCGAATTCAAGCGCGTGAGCGGGGCGAGCGTGCATGTCAGCGAGCGCGATGCGCCGGTCCTGGAGTCAGGAGGCCATCTGGATTACCGCCTGCCGGAGGGGCGCGGCATCATCTACGATCCCATCGAGGTCGATCGGACGATCGCTGACGGCGACACCATCCGCCTCGGAGACACGGTGCTGACGGCACACGCGCATTACGGACATACGCCGGGCTCGATGAGCTTCTCCTTTTCGACGCGGGACGACGCGCGCGCCTACAACGTTCTGGTCGCGAACATGAACAGCATCAACGCCGGGGTGAAGCTGCTCGACTCGCCGGGCTATCCGACCATCGCGGAAGACTTTGCCACGACACTGGCCGCCCAGGCGACGATGACCCCGGATATCTGGGTGTCGTCGCATGCGGGCCAGTTCAACCTGCACGAGATCTACGAGGCCGGCGATCCCTACGATCCCACTCGCTTCGGCGACCTCGCCGCATACCGCGCCAAGGTCGCGGAATACCAGAACGCCTACGACGAGCAACTGGCCGAAGAGCGGCGGGCGGTCAGGTAGGAGCAGGCGCCACAGACCCACCGTCGTCCATCGAGAGGAGCAGAGGTCAGGAGAAGAACTGGCGGATCGCGGCGAGGGCCGCGGAAAGCTTGTCGGCACGGAGTGCGCAGATCTTCTTGAGAATCAGCGTGGTGTGCATCGTGAACAGCTTCTCGGGCTTCACGACTGATGTCTTAGGAAGGATGCCATCGATACAGTCTCCAGGCTCGATGACGAGACCACTATCCTCGATGCCCTGCGAGGTGATCGCCGCCAGGACCAGGTCTTGACTCGCCTGATTGAAGGCGTCGGGCGAGATCACTCGCGCAGGTCGTCGCTTGGAGGAACTGAGGTCGGTGAACGGGAAGGAAACGAGAACGATGTCGCCGCGCCTATAGGGTGTCGTAGACGGCATCGGCCGGGTTGTTCCAGAAGTCGAAGCTCTTCTCCGCGGCCTTGAGCCAGCTGAATCGTACCGGGTTTCTCGGAGGCCTCATTTCTTGGGAGGATGGGGTCTATGGGACGTTCAAGTCGGTTTTCGCCGGAGGTCCGGGAACGGGCGGTTCGGATGGTCGAGGAGCATCGGGAGGCCCACGCGTCGGAGTGGGCGGTCCTGCAGTCGGTGGCGCCGAAGCTCGGATGCACGGCCGAGACGCTCCGGAAGTGGGTGCGGCAAGCGCAGCGTGATGCTGGGCATCGGCTGGGCTTGACGACGAGCGAGCGCGAGCGGCTCACGGAGCTGGAGCGCGAGGTCCGCGAGCTGAAGCGGGCCAATGAGATCCTGCGGAAAGCGTCCGCATATTTTGCTCAGGCGGAGCTCGACCGCCGCGGCAAGTGATGGTCCAGTTCATTACCGACCATCGCGACACGTATGGGGTCGAGCCGATCTGCGCGGTGTTGCCGATTGCCCCGTCGACGTATCACCGCCATCGCGCGGGTCAGCTCGATCCCTCGCGTCGGTCGGCGCGCGCGCACCGCGACGACACGCTGCGTGTCGAGATTCAACGCGTCTACGACGAGCACCATCAAGTGTACGGGCCCCGCAAGGTGTGGAAGCAACTGCGGCGCGAGGGCGTCCGCGTGGCGCGCTGCACGGTGGAGCGCCTCATGCGGGCGCTGGGGCTGGCGGGCGTGGTGCGGGGACGCGCGTGGATCACGACGACGCAGGCTGGCGACGGCGGCCGGCCGGCCGATCTGGTTGACCGCCAGTTCGTGGCGACCCGCCCGAATCAGCTGTGGGTCGCGGACTTCACGTACGTGGCGACGTGGAGCGGCTTCGTCTACGTCGCGTTCGTGATTGACGTGTTCGCGCGGCGGGTCGTGGGCTGGCGGGTGTCCGCCTCGATGCGGACGGACTTGGTGCTCGACGCGTTGGAGCAGGCCATCTACGCCCGCGGGGACGACGCGCTGACGGGGCTCGTACATCACTCGGATCGCGGGACGCAATATCTCTCGATGCGGTACACCGACCGCCTCGCGGACGCCGGCATCGCGCCCTCGGTCGGGAGCCAAGGGGATGCGTTCGACAACGCCCTCGCCGAGTCGGTGATCGCGCTGTACAAGACGGAGGTGATTCGACGACGCGGTCCGTGGCGCAGCCTGGAGGCCGTGGAATTTGCGACGCTAGAGTGGGTGGACTGGTTCAACATGCGGCGGCTGCTCGGTCCCATCGGGGACATACCGCCCGCAGAATACGAAGCGCAGTACTATGCTCAGGCTGCGGTGGCCTGACTCAACGAACTTGGTCTCCGAAGTTCCCGGTACGATTCAAGCCGACGGCCTCGCGAATATCGCGCAGCTCCTCGTCGGAGAACACCGTATAGACCGTGCCGGGCTTCGCGCCCTCGACCTTGTCAAGCGGTTCGAAGACGCCATTCTTGTACGAAACCTTGATACTCATGGCGTTCCGCCAAGTATACCGTTTGCACGATGACGCCGGCAGACAGGCTCGTTTCCATTTTGCGGAAGACCTGGAAGAAGATGTTGCCTGCCTGAGAAAGAACGGCCGTATGTCCATCCAAGCACCCCGCAGGCAGCATCTCTGGGTCTGGTTTCTCTGGCTCATCTGCTTCTACTCCGCATGGGGATGGCTTGTGTTCGGCCAGGGTCTGTGGGAAACCGCTCAGGCGCATTGGCCCATCGCGCTGGCGATGACGGCCGGCAGCTACGTCGCCGGCTCCACGCCGATGGGCGGTGGCACCGTGGGTTTTCCTATCCTGGTGCTCTTCTTCGGAATGCCCGCGAGCCTCGGGCGTGACTTCAGCTTCGCCGTTCAATCGATCGGAATGGTGAGTGCCAGCATCTTCATTCTTGCGAGACGGCAGCCGCTTGCCTGGTCGATGCTCCAGGGGGCGATGGTGGGCTCGCTGCTGGGCACGCCACTGGGCATTGTCTTCATTGCGCCGTTCATCCCGGAGCTGTGGATCAAGATCGTCTTTGCGGTCATCTGGGGCAGCTTCGGAGTGCTGCACCTGTACCGGATCGGAGAGATCGCCTCGCATGAGGGCATGACGGAATTCGACGAGCGCTGGGATTTCCGGGTCGGTCTGGTGCTGGGAGCTCTGTCGGGCGCCACGGTGGCGGCGGTGACCGGTGTCGGGATCGACATGGTGCTGTATGCCGCGCTCGTGCTGCTCCATCGTGCGGATCTGAAGATCGCGATCCCGACCTCGGTGATCATCATGGCGTTCACCTCTGTGCTCGGGATCGTGGTGAAGAATCTCTCCACAGGACTCCAGCCCGGCGCCTTCGACCACTGGCTGGCCGCCGCTCCGATCGTTGCGCTCGGGGCGCCGCTCGGGGTCTTCGTCGCGCACCTCATCGGCCGCAAATCCACCCTGCTCGTGGTCGCGGTGCTCTGCGTCTGGCAATTCGTCTGGACGTGCTACTCGGAGCGGATAGCGCTCGGGTTGTCCGGGCTCGCGCTCTGTCTCGCCGCGGTGGGGGCGTGCCTGTTCGGATTCGAGAAACTGCGCGCGTGGGGCGCCATTCTCGTGGGCGAGGGCAAGGCGCGCCACCCCGCCACGGGCACTGACATCAGTTCTGAGGCTCGACACCCCTGAACAGGAACCGCTGCCCGCGCTTCGCGTTGTTCCCCTCGCCGGTGTAGAGGTTTCCCTCCGCATCCGACGCCAGCGTGTGCAGCCAGTGAAACTGTCCGGCGTTTCGGCCGCGGCGGCCGAACTTGCCAACGATCTGGAGCGTCCTGCGGTCCAGGACCCAGATGTGTTGATTGCTGCCGTCGGCGCTGTAGAGGAACTGCTGCTCGGGGTCGGGTGAGAACGCGAAATCCGACACGGTGCCCTGGCCGCCTGTCTGTGGCTCGATGAACTGTTCGGCGACAAACGTTCCGTCGAGCTGGAAGACCTGCATCCGGTTGTTCACCCGGTCGGCCACGTACACCAGGTCATCGTTCGAAATCCGCACGCTGTGCACGGTCGAGAACTGCTGTGGCGGGGCAGTGGCCTCGCCGCTCGCGGTGCCAGGCACGGAGTCGTCCGGCATCTTGCCGTAGGCGCCCCAGTGCCGTTTGTACTCGCCGGTGTCGGCGTCATAGACGATGACGCGGCGGTGGCCGTAGCCGTCGGAGATGAAAACCTCGTTGGTCGGTTGATGCACGAACGCATTGGTCGCCGTGAACAGCACGCTCGGGTCGTTGCTGTTGGGCGGCTCGTTCTCGTGGCGGCGGCGGCCGATCTTCAGAAGAAGTTCTCCCGTCTTGGAGAACTTGAGGACCTGGCCATCGAGGGATCCGTTGCCGGCCATCCACAGGTTGTCGTTGTGGTCGACGAACAGGCCATGCTCGTTCTGCGGCCAGTCAGGCACACGCTCGACGCTGTCCGGACTGCCCCAGGCCTGCACGACCGTCCCGGTCCGATCGAACTCGATCACGGGCGGCGCCGGCACACAGCACTCCACGCCAGCGCCCCAGTTGGTGGCGATCTCGTCATCGACGATGCTTTGGGGGCGCTGGAGCATCCACATGTGCCCATCTCGAGCGCTGTAGAGAGCGGTCGTGTGCCCGATGAGCCAGTTCTCGTGGGGCCGTGGCCACGAAGGATCGATGTTGAATCCGGGAACAGGACCCTCCCAGGCAGGATCGACCTGGAAGAGCAGCGGATAGCCGGCATCCAACGTCGAAGCCTGGCCTTGCAGTGACGAGGCGTCGTCGGCCGGTGCGGAGCCACACGCTACCTGTCCCACGGCGGCGATGGCGATGGCGGTGGCGAGGACGACGATACCCACGCGGGCTGGCATGCTCGGTTTCATGACTGTCTCCATCCGCCTCAGCGTGCGTCGGGGGCCTGCCGTCCGCAGGGCATCCAGCGTTGGCCCTCTGGCGTGAAGACGCCGAGGGCCAGCGTTACGGACGACTAGTTCGGGCGCTCCCACATCCGACGAGTGATGCGTTCCACGCCGTCGGCGCCGGTGTTAAAGGTGTTCAGTTCGAGCGTGTCGTTCGTGATCTCGAGGAAGCGCTTCCGCACGTCGCCCACCTGCCGCGGGTTCGTGTTGGCCTGGGGGTCGTGGGTCACCGAGCCTTCTTCCTCATCGATCGAGTACCTGCCGAAGTATGCGGTGTAGCTCGAGAACGCCTTGGCCTGGTCCTCCATGGACATCTGGCCCGTTCCGGTCTTCGGTGGGCGCACCTCGTCGCTGTTCATGATCTGCACGTACATCATCCCGCCCGCGTCGTAGATGATGTAGCCGGTCGGACGCACTCCGCGAGGGTAGGTGATCTCGCCGCTTCCGTCGACAGCCTGCGTCTGCGCACCGACCATCCTCCAGGTGCCGACGATCATCTTGGCGGCGCCGGGTGTCGGGCCCGGCTTGGGCGGTGCCTGCGCCTGCGCCGGTGCCGCCAGCGCACCGAGTAGTACTGCCGCTGTGAGAACCCCGAGTGCCTTGTGCATCCTCATGCCGCCTCCTTACGAATTCACGAGAGTTCGACTGCTCAGACCGCACGCGAAGCGCGGATTGTACCTCCAACCCGAGGAGCGGCGTTGTTCCCGCCGCCCTTCTGGGTTAAGGTTTGGCAGCTTTTCACGAGACACGGGCGGTCAACCGCGATCGCTGGATTTGGAAAGGAACCCAGTATGCGTAAGGTCCTATTGCCCTCGGGAGTCATCGCTGTCGCGCTGATCGCGACCCTGTCGGCCCAGGTGCCGGCGGCGTTCGATCCATTGGCGATCGGTGGCAAGGACACCGAGTGGTTCATGAGTCGCGTCGGACGTCCGGATGTCGACAGCGAGCCGCAGGCCCCGTTCAAGATCATGGGCAACGTCTACTACGTCGGCTCCAACAACATCGCGTCAATTCTCGTGGAAACGCCGCAGGGTCACATCCTGCTCGACACCGGCACCCAGAAGATGGCGGCGGTCGTCTTCCCCAACATCGTCAGTCTTGGGTTCAAGCCGGGCGACATCAAGGTAATGCTTATCTCTCACGCCCACTACGATCACATGGAGACGATGGAGACCATCCGTCGCCTCACCGGAGCCACGGTGGTGGCCATGGCGGCTGAGGTCCCATCCCTGGTCAGTGGCCACGACATGGGGCCCAACGAAACCTGGGGCCACGAGCCGGTCCAGGTGGGTCGTGTCATCGAGAGCGGGGAAGAGATCCACCTGGGAGGGTCCACGGTCAAGGCGATCTGGACGCCGGGCCATACCCTCGGCGCCACCGCGTACTTCATCACCACCGAGGAGGACGGGGAGACCTACCAGATCGTCTACGGCGGCCCGCCCGGGGCGATCACCGGCGATCCCAGGTACGACACGCGTCCGGAGGACGCCTTCGCGTCCTACGCCGCCCTGCGCGAGATGGATCCGGACATCCGGATCACCGGCCACCCCCAGAATCTGTTCGCGGGCAAGCTGGAGGCATTGTGGGCTGGTACGCGCCAGAGCCCGCTCATGCTGGCTCCGGGAGCATGGACGAAGACGATCGATGACTCCGAGGCCGCCTACAGAGCGCGCCTGGCGGCGCTGGCACCCTAGCAGCCCGTGGTGAAACTCATTGAAAAGGATCGACACGATCGATCCCCCGTACTACACTGTCGCG
>JAQBVV010000126.1 GCA_027622905.1 Acidobacteriota bacterium | reverse complement strand
CCGGCACGTCCGGGTACTTCCGCAGCACGTCGCTCAGGGACGGGATCCCGACGCCTTGTCCGCGGAACGGAAATTCGCCGCGACCGGCAAATCGATATCCGGCATCCACCCTCGCGAGATCCGCGGCTGTGTGCGCCACGACGGGACCAGACGCCGAGGTCGTGCGGTCCAGCGTCGCGTCATGGTGTACCACCGGCACGCCATCGGCTGACAGGTGCACGTCCAGTTCAAGGCCGTCGGCACCGGCGCGCATCCCCAGGTCGAACGCCGCGAGCGTATTCTCGGGACCGAGTGCCGAGCCGCCACGGTGGGCGAACACGAGCGGGCGTCCGCTGGCGAAGAAAGACACGTGCCGTTAGGGTAACCGCGGGGTCGGGGTGAAGGGTAGTCGACCCAGGATCTCAGCGACTCGAGGCGCCGTTTCGTCACAGGCTACGAGTAGAATCGCGATATGTCGAATTCCATGGTGACCACGCTGGGCGAGCTTCGGCAAGCCGTCGAACGTGGTGACGTCCCGCACCGCAGCGTTCATGAGGAGGTCCGCCAGAACCTCATCGCAAAGCTCCGCGCCAACGAACCGCTCTTTCCCGGCATCGTCGGCTACGACGACACCGTGGTGCCGCAGCTCGTCAATGCCCTGCTGTCGAGGCACAACTTCATCCTGCTTGGCCTGCGAGGCCAGGCGAAAACGCGACTGCTGCGCGCGCTCGTGACGCTGCTCGACGACAGTATTCCCGTGATGCCGGGATGCGAGATCAACGACGATCCGCTCGCGCCGATCTGCGGACCGTGCCGGGCGCGCGTCGCCGAAGAGGGCGACCAGACGTCCATCGGGTGGCTCCCGCGAGACGCCCGCTACGTCGAGAAACTCGCGACGCCAGATGTGACCATTGCCGACATGGTCGGAGACATCGATCCGATCAAGGCGGCCAAGGCCGGCCTGCAGCTCTCCAGCGAGCTGACGATGCACTACGGGCTCCTCCCGCGCGCCAACCGCTGCATCTTCGCGGTCAACGAACTTCCCGACCTCGCCGGCAAGATCCAGGTGGGACTCTTCAATATCCTGCAGGAGGGCGACGTCCAGATTAAGGGCTATCCGATTCGCCTCCCGCTGGACGTCCTGATGGCCTTCACGGCCAACCCGGAGGACTACACCGCCCGCGGCAAGATCATCACTCCCCTCAAAGACCGCATCGGGTCGGAGATCAGAACCCACTACCCGGCAGGGCGCGCCGAGGGCATGACGATCACGGCACAGGAGGCCTGGCTCAACCGCCAGCCGTCGGCGATATCGGCGGACATCCCGAGCTTCGTCGCGGAGATCGTTGAAGAGGTGGCGTTTCAAGCGCGGCAGGACCGCCGCATCGACAAGCGGTCTGGCGTCAGTCAGCGGCTGCCGATCTCGGCGCTCGAGAACGTCGTGTCCAACGCCGAGCGGCGCGCGCTGGCCGCCGGCGAGCCCGTCGCCATCCCACGCGTGACCGATGTCTATGCGGCGCTGCCCTCCATCACGGGGAAGTTCGAGATGGAATACGAGGGCGAAATGAAGGGCGCCGAGGCGATCGCCAGAGACCTGATCCGCGCAGCGGTCGCCAACGTTGCCGACGGCTATCTCGGACACCTCGACACCAGGCAGGTCATCGACTGGTTCGACCTCGGCGGCAGCCTGTCGCTGGCTGACTCGACCAGCGCCGCGGATCTGATAGAGAGCACGAGACAGGTGCAGGGATTGACCGAACTCGCGCGGGCTGCCGGCATTCCCCAGGACGCCTCCATCCCCCTGCTGGCGTCGGGAATCGATTTCGTCCTCGAAGGACTCTGTGCGATGAAGAAGATCGGTCGTAACGACGAGGGAGGCTATCGGGCCAACGAGACGCCCGGCCGCCGCCCAGCGCGAGAGGCGGCATTTGCCGACGACATGATGACGCCCAGCGGTGGGGCGAAGAAGAAGTACTACAACTGATCGGTATCGTGCCGTGAGGCCACACAGCGTCGCCATGCCCTAGCCCGATGAAATACCGCTACCTGAAATACACCGGCACGCTGCTCGACGAGATCGACTTCGAGGATCTCGTGTCGAAACTGTCGGACCTGTTGCTGTCCAGCGGCTTCAGCGACCCATGGGGCGCCGGGTCCGACGACAACGAAGATCGGACCATGGAGGCGCTCCATGACGCCATCCTCGAGGCGCTGTTCAGCGGTGGCGTGCTGTCGGACGACGCGCTCCAGCAACTGCTCGGCGACCCAGCCGACGGCGACCAGGAGGCCGGACGACAGCAGATCGAGGATCTCGTGGAACAGATCATCGACCGCATGATGGACCAGGGCTTCATCACCGCCCCTCCGGATCTCGAGGCCGAACGCGAGCGCCGGCGAGGATCGGGCGGTGCGATCGGCGAAGACAGCGGACCTGTCACGTTCGAGGTCACCGACAAGGCGCTGGACTTTCTCGGGTATCGGGCGCTACGGGATCTGCTCGGCGCCGCGGGCGGGCGCAGCGCCGGTCGTCATGACACCCGCCATCTGGCCACCGGGGTCGAGGCGGTGGCGGCGTCCAAGCCCTACGAGTTCGGCGACACGATGAATCTGGACCCGAGCGGGACGATTCTCAATGCCGTCCACCGACTGCACGCGGAAGGCCGAGGCCAGGGGTACCCGACGTCGAGCGCGACGGGCGCGCAAGGAGGCATCGAGGTTGACTATCCAGACCTGATGGTCACGCAGAGCGAGTACCAGAGTTCCTGCGCGACGGTGATCATGCTGGACTGCAGTCACAGCATGATCCTCTACGGCGAGGACCGGTTCACGCCCGCCAAGCGCGTGGCGCTGGCGCTGGCGCACCTGATCCGGACGCAGTATCCGGGCGACTCGCTGCATGCGGTGCTGTTTCATGATTCCGCCGAGGAGATTCCCCTGAAGCAGCTGGGCCGGGTCCGGGTCGGTCCGTATTACACGAACACGCGCGCAGGACTTCGCCTCGCCCGTCGCATCCTCGAGCGTCAGCGCCAGGACATGCGCCAGATCGTGATGGTGACCGACGGCAAGCCCTCCGCGATCACCCGTCCAGACGGCCGGATCTACAAGAACGCGTTCGGTCTCGATCCGCATATCGTCACCGAGACGTTCGCGGAGGTGAACGCATGCGCCAAGGCGGGCATCATGATCAACACGTTCATGCTGGCGCGGGACCACGACCTCGTCGCATTCGTCCGGCGGGTCGCGTCCATCTGCCGGGGCAAGGCCTACTTCACGACTCCCCACACGCTCGGTCAGTACGTCCTGATGGACTACATGGACGGGAAGACCAAGACGATTCATTAGAGCGGTTTGATAGAGGGTATCCCGATCGTGGCGCCGCGTCATCGGGATGTACCGCTTCGCTTACGCTCCTCGGAGGCCTACCCGGATGGCGTCGTCCGCATACGGTATGAGGTCACACGATGATCCGCCGACGTTCTTCGCCCCCCTCAACGCTGGCCTGCAGCATCGCTGCCGCGGGCGTGCCGGGCGGCGCCGCTTCACACTATCCCTCTGCCAACCCGATCTCCCGGGGCTCATCCTCGTGCTCGGGGAGGAACCCTCCGGCCTGCATGTTCCACAGCCGTGCGTAGTGCCCGTGTCGGGCGAGTAACTCCTCGTGCGTACCGTCCTCGACGACGGCGCCGTCGTGAAACACGACGACCCGGTCCAGGTGCGCGATCGTCGACAGACGGTGGGCGATGACGACGGACGTACGGCCGCGCATGAGAGCCTCGATGGCGTCCTGGATGTGCCGCTCGGTCACCGAATCGAGGCTCGACGTCGCCTCGTCCATGAAGAGAATGGGCGCGTCCTTCAGTACAGCGCGGGCGATGGCGATGCGCTGTCGCTGTCCGCCAGACAGCCGAACCCCGCGTTCACCGACGAGCGAATCGTAGGCGTCGGGAAGCGACGTGATGAACTCGTGCGCGTGGGCACTCCGCGCCGCGTCCTGCACCTCGTCGTCGGTCGCCTCCAGGCGGCCGTACCGAACGTTCTCGAGGAGCGACCGGTGAAAGAGCATCGGCTCCTGGGAAATCATCGCGATGGCTCGCCGCACCGAGTCCTGGGTCACCCGCCGAATGTCCTGATCATCGATGAGGATGCGGCCACCCTGGATGTCGTAGAGCCTCAGGATGAGGTTGACGAACGTGGACTTACCCGACCCCGAGAACCCGACCAGGCCCACCCGCGTGCCAGGCTGCACGGTCAGCGTCAGCCCGCGAAAGACATGCATGCCGTCCGGGTAGGCAAAATCCACGTTCTCGAATCGGATCTCGCCCGCCGTCACCGACAGGTCGCGCGCGCCCGAGGCATCGGTCACCTCGTGCGGTCGGATGATGACGCTGACGCCGTCGCTGATGTTGCCGATGTACTCGAAGAACTCGAGGAACCGCCGGCTCAGATTGCGCACGTCGTTGATCACCATCAGGAGCAGGCTCGCCACCATGGCGAATGAGCCCACCGAAATGGCCCCCTCCAGCCAGAGGCGAGCGGCATACACGATCATCCCGACCTGCAGGGACAGCGTGGCCACGAACTGAAACCAGCGCATCCGCTCCATGAACCAGAACGTGCGCCGCGCGGCCCTCACTTCCTGATCGAGGTAGTGCCCGAGGTAGCTGCGCTCGTGCTCCATCCGGGCGAAGAGCTTCGAGCTCATCACGTTGGTGACCGCGTCCACGATCTTGCCCGTCACCGCGCTACGGGTGGCGGCGAACACTTTCGCATACTCCCGACAGCGCCTGGCGAGCACGTAGGAGACCGCCACGTATCCCAGGGTCCAGAATCCGAGCACGAGCGCCAGCCAGGCGTGGACCTGGGCCAGCAGCACGAGGGAGACCGCGAGCGTCACCGTCACGGGCCAGAAGTCGAACATCACCGTCCACGTCGAGTGGTTCACGCCCAGCGATACCTCGCCGATACGATTGGCCAGCGAGCCGGCGAAGTTGCCCAGAAAGTAGCGCTGGGAATGACTCTGGAGATAGCGATACAGACTGTGGCGCACCCGGCGCCGTAACGCGGGGCCGAGCATCACCAGGATCGCCCCGCTCGACCGGCTGAAGACCAGGATCCCGACGTTGAGGACAAGGAAGAACCAGATCGGGCCCTGGAGGGACGTCCAGACCGATCCGGCGCCGGTCCCGGCGATCTGATTGGCGGAATCGATCAGCTGCTGAAGCGCCTTCGGGATCAGGATCTGGCAAGCTGCCTGCGCGAACTCGAGCACGCCCATTGCGGCCAGCGGCCACGCGTAGAAACCCAGGAAGTAGCGTACGAACGCCCCCGGCTGCGCCGGGAGTGCTTCCGGTGCGTCCTCCACGCGGCCGGGCGCTCCGGCCTCCTTGAGCTGGCGCTCGGCCTCGTGAAGAACGGCCTCCTCGGCCTCCGACAGGCCTGCGCCCCGTTCTGTCACCTCGCCGTCCTGCCCCGCCCGATCATCTGAACATCGTATCCACCTTTTGGACGATGTCTATGACACCGCCGGGCTGCCCTCGTCCGGCAGGCATTCGAATGAGGCGCTACTCGCGGCGGCAGCGGTAGAGTTCGAGCGGAGGTCGATGTCCCGACATGCGGCCTGCCACGCCGAAGCGCTGTGCGCGAAGGTGGGAGCCGGACGCCGGACGAGGGCAGGTCAGCGGCGGCGACTTCGAGCGACAGGTCCATCCACGACCGCCCAATCCGTCCCGACCGTGTGGAGGCTACGACTCCTACTCGTGCTCGAGGCGATCGGCGAGCACCTTGATCAGCTGCTCGCCGTGAAAGCGTCCGTTCTCGATGAAGATTGAACCCGTGTTTCGACCGGCGATCGCGCCACCGGCGATGAACAGATTCGGCACGTTGGTCTCGAAGGTCTCCGGGTCGAGTGCCGGTGCGAGTGTGTCGGCGTCACACTCGACGCCTGCTCGACGCATCAGTTCCACGTCGGGCGTGTAACCGGTCAGCAGGAACACGGCTTCCGCGGGAATCGTCTCGCGGACGGGATCCGCATCCACGCCGGTCCCGCCGGTCTTTTCGACGATCACCCCGCTGGATGTGATCTCGACCACGCGCGTCTCGAATCGCGCCGCGACCGACCCCTCCTTGATGCGATTCTCGATGTCCGGCCTGACCCAGTACTTGATCGAATCGCCCAGGGTCGCATGCCGATGCACGAGGGTCACGTGGGCACCCGCGCGAAACAGCTCAAGGCACGTCTCGGCCGCCGAGTTCTTTCCGCCCACGACCACGACCCGATGGCGATAGTAGGGGTGGGGGTCGGAGTAGTAGTGCGACACGTGCGGCAGATCTTCGCCGGGGATCCCCAACCGATTCGGATAGTCGTAGTAGCCGATCGCGAGCACCACCGCTCGCGCCTTCCGCGCACGCCGCGTCCCTTTCCCGTCCTCGGTCGTCACGACGAACACGCCGTCCTCGCGCTCGATCTCGACGACCTTCTCGTGAAACGAAATCTGCAGATCGCAGGCGTCAACGACGCGGCGGTAGTACCGCAAGGCTTCAAGACGCGTCGGCTTCTCGTACGGCGTCACGAGCGGCAGCCCACCGATCTCCAGCAACTCCGGCGTGGTGAAAAACACCATGTGCGTCGGAAAGTTGAAGATGCCGTTGACCAGCACCCCCTTCTCGACCAGCGCGTAGTCAAGGCCGCGCTGCTTGGCCGCGATGGCGGTCGCAAGGCCGGAAGGTCCGGCACCGACGATGAGTACGTCTCGAATGGACATCAGGAACCGGGCAGCCGAAGGATCACTGGACGACTACGCGACGGGAGCCGGCAGCGTCGACTCCCCCATCAGATACTGGTCGATCCCGCGAGCCGCAGATCGACCGTCGGCGATCGCCCAGACGATCAGCGACTGCCCCCGCTGCACATCACCGGCGGCAAAGACACCTGGCACGCTGGTCATCCACCGACCGTCTCTCCAGACGTTGCCACGGTCGGTCAACGTCACGCCGAGATCGGAGAGAAGCGGGCCCCGTTCAGGCCCGACAAAGCCCATGGCGAGCAAGACGAGGTCGGCGGGAATCTCGAAATCCGATCCCGGCACCGGATCGAGCTGGTCGCGCCCGTCGACCCTGGTCTTCCTCACCCTGACGGCTCGCAACGCCCGGACGGCCCCGTCGGCGTTGCCGAGAAAGCCCTCGGTAGACGCCGCAAACAGACGTTCGCCACCCTCGGCATGCGCCGGAGACACGCGGAAAATATTGGGCCACTGGGGCCATGGGTTGTCGGGAGCCCTCGTGGCGGGTGGTCGCGGCATCAGTTCAATCTGCGTGACCAGCTTCGCGTCCTGTCGATGCGCGGTGCCCAGGCAGTCCGCCCCCGTGTCGCCGCCACCGATGATGACGACGTGCTTGCCGGCGGCCGTAATGAACTGCCCCTCATCGATGACATCGCCCTCGCAGCGGCGATTCTGGAGCGTCAGATACTCCATGGCGAAATGAATGCCCGACAGCTCGCGTCCCGCCACCGTCAAGTCCCGCGGCTGGCCGGCACCGCCCGCCAGCAGGACCGCGTCATGCTCGGCGCGTAACTGCTCGACCGTCAGATCGACACCAACGTCCACGCCACCCTTGAACATCACCCCTTCGGTTTCAAGCAGCGCCAGGCGCCGGTCGAGCACGCGCTTCTCCATCTTGAACTCGGGGATGCCGTATCGAAGCAGTCCTCCGATGCGGTCGGACTTTTCGTAGACCGTGACCGTGTGCCCGACGCGGTTGAGCTGGGCGGCGGCGGCCAACCCCGCCGGACCGGAGCCCACGACCGCCACCCGCTTTCCGGTGCGCACCGACGGCGGCTCTGCAGTCACCCATCCCTCGTCGAAGGCGCGATCGATGATCGACACTTCTATCGCCTTGATCGTGACGGGGTCCTGGCTGATGTCGAGCACGCATGCGCCCTCGCACGGCGCCGGGCAGAGGCGCCCCGTGAACTCAGGGAAATTATTTGTTGCGTGCAGGCGATCGATCGCCGACCGCCAACGATCCTGGTACACGAGATCGTTCCAATCGGGAATGAGATTGCCAAGCGGGCATCCCTGATGGCAGAACGGAATGCCGCAGTCCATGCAGCGAGCGCCCTGATTCTTCAGGTCTCCGCCCGCGTACGGCAGGTACACCTCGCGCCAGTCCAGGATCCGCTCCTCGACGGGCCGCGTCGGATGCTTCTTCCGCTCGATCTCGATGAAACCTGTGGGCTTACCCATATCCTCCGCCGGGGTGCGTTCCCCGATCTCCGCGCATCCCTGACTCGTCAGGCACATCCTGGCCCACCACCACACGTTGGGCAAGCCAGGTCTGAACCGTAAGGGGAATTAGCACAGCGTGCGCCGCGACGCGCGCACGCCTAGTACTGTCGCTCTTCGCTTCCCAACTCTTTGGCCGCCAGCTCGAGTGACGCCAGCCTGGCCGCGAGCCGTTCCCGCTCCTCGGCCTGCCGTCTGGCCTCGTCAGCCAGCGCTCGCTTGTACTCGCGTGGCATGATCTTCACGACGCGCGGCTGCAGCGAGGCCCATCGCTCAAGGAGTCCCGCCGCGTAGCGGCTGCCGGTCAGCGTCACGTGCTTCATCAACGCGACCTGCACGAAGCTCACGTCCTCTTCGTCGATCAGGGCCTCCAGGTCAACCATCTGCCGGTTGCATCGGCGCTCGAACGTGCCGCCAAGATCGAGCACGTAGGCGATGCCGCCGCTCATCCCGGCGGCGAAGTTTCGGCCCGTCGGGCCGAGCACAAGCACGCGGCCCCCGGTCATGTACTCACAGGCATGGTCGCCGACGCCCTCCACGACGACCGTGGCTCCACTGTTCCGCACGCAAAAGCGCTCGCCCGCGAGCCCGCAGACGTAGGCCTCGCCGCTGGTGGCCCCGTAGAACGCCACGTTGCCGACGATGACGTTGTCCTCACTCCCGAACGTCGACAACGCCGGAGGGTACACGACCAGCTGGCCACCGGACAGCCCTTTGCCGAACCCGTCGTTGGCGTCACCCTGGAGCCGCACGGTGACACCGTGCGGCAGGAACGCGCCGAAGCTCTGCCCGGCGGACCCTGTGAACGCGATGCGAATCGTATCGTCAGGTAAGCCAGCCCCGCCGTATCGCTTGGTGATCTCGTAGCCGAGCATCGCGCCGACCGTGCGATCAGCGTTCCGCACAAAGGCGCTGAACTCCACCGGTGTCGCGTTCTCCAGCGCCGGCTGGCAAAGTGCGATCAGATCCCGATCAAGCACGTTGTCCAGGCCGTGATCCTGTTCGCGCACCCGCCGACGCGCGACGCCGGCCGGGAGCGTCGGCATCTCCAGGAGCGGTGCGAGGTCGAGGCCGCTCGCCTTCCATTGCTCCACCGCCGCGTCGATATCGAGGCAATCAGCTCGACCGATCATCTCGTCCATCGTCCGGAAACCGAGTTCGGCCATCAGCTCACGCACCTGCTGCGCGATGAACGTGAAGAAATTCTGAACGAACTCAGGCTTGCCGGTGAAGTACCTGCGCAGCTCAGGGTCCTGCGTCGCAATACCGACCGGACACGTGTTGAGATGGCACACACGCATCATGACGCAGCCCATGACGACCAGCGGCGCGGTGGCGAAGCCGAACTCCTCGGCGCCAAGCAGCGCCCCGATCACCACGTCCCGCCCCGTCTTCATCTGGCCGTCCACCTGGACCACGATGCGATCCCGGAGCTTGTTCATGACCAGTACCTGCTGCGTCTCGGCCAGCCCGAGTTCCCAGGGAAGGCCCGCATGCTTGAGACTGGTGAGCGGGGAGGCCCCGGTGCCGCCGTCATGCCCCGAAATCAGCACGACATCGGCATGCGCTTTCGCCACACCGGCCGCAACGGTGCCGACGCCTCCTTCGGCGACGAGCTTCACGTGAATGCGTGCCTCAGGGT
>JAQBVV010000125.1 GCA_027622905.1 Acidobacteriota bacterium | reverse complement strand
TGCTCACCCGGCGTCCGGTGAGCAGCGGTACCGCGTGGTACATGAACGCGAAGAACGCGTTGCCGAGCCAGCCGAGCATGATGCCCTGGGTATGGGAGTACCGCAGCCGTCCCCATGTCAGAAACGCGTAGCTGGCTCCCAGATCCGGGTACAGCAGCTGGATCGACGCCACGATGCCGAACAGTACGGCAATCAGCAGCGTGATCAGCGCCGCCAGGCCGTGCGCATGCACGAGGCGCGTATCGACTCTGGCTGGCGGGTCGTGCGAAACGGGCGCGTCCACGGCTGGCTCGGCCAGGGCTACCGCCTACATGGGATCATGGCTATCCAACGTGAAGGACGCTGTAGCCGTACTCCTGTGCCCGCGTGACGGCGATGACGCCAGCCGAGACGAGGCGACTGCCGGGGATCATGTTGGCCACCATCTCCGCGTAGATGGCGTCGGCGTCGCCACCCTGGCCCGCGAGCCTGCGCGAGGTGCCGCGGCTGGCTCTGTCGCACACCGCGAATTGCACGCCCCGTGCCGCCAGGCCGTCCAGCTCATGACTCGGGGCCGCGGTGAACGGGTTCCCGGTGGGTGGCCCCGTGCTGTCCGGATCCGCATAGCTGGTGAAGCCCGCCAGCGCTTCGCCGTACTTCGCCCAGATCGCGTCCGAGTACCCGAACGCGGTGGCGGAGTGCCTGAGGACCACGATCATCGCCGTGTCTGAATCCTCAAGACCGTACGCTTCCTTGTTCGCTGCAAGAATGTTGCTCGCAAACCGGACCGCATCGGGTACGCCCACCGACGAGGTCGTGTCGAGGATCACCCGGTGCTTGCCGGGGATCGCGTCGAGCCACGAATCCTCCGCGTGGCGCGCCGGCGTGAAGGTCGACGCGGCCGGTGTCTGGGCGGCGACCTTTCGGGAGCCCAGCGTGAATGCCGCGGCACACGCCCCGATACTCGCCATCAGTGAACGGCGTCCTCGCATATCGTTCGTCATCTCATTCCCTCCATCTGGCCTGCTTCATGCCGGCATAGTCCCTGGGCATTCTAGCGGAACCCGAAATCATCGATATGCCTGCGGGCTGACTTAGCGCTACCATTGATGGAGTCCTCCGCTATCCATGATCCACGTCGCCCAGCCCACACCGGTTCCAGTAGACGCCAGCGCATGAGCACGTCCGAGTCGCACACCGAAGGGTCACCGACGGATCTGTCGAGTGAACTGCGCAACTTCGAGGAGATCGCCCGGGGCATCCTGCCGCGCCCAGGCAGCATGCCCTCGATCGCCGGCGTGGATATCTACAGCCAGCTGCTTCCGCTGAATGGTGTCGCCGGCGGCGACCATCTGCTCTACGTCGACTTCAAGAAACGGTACGACCTGGATGCCCGGATCGCAGCAGCCACCGAGGCGAGCCGAGTGGACATCGTCAGCAACCTCGAGCAATGCCGTCGGAAGGCTGGCATCGCCCTGATCGACGTGGCCGGTCATCACGCCACCGACGCGATGCTGGCAGCGATGTTTCACCAGGCGTTCCTGACCGGGGCCCTGTACGAACTGGACATCTACGGCACCATCACGAGGAGACTGTTCGAGAACCTGAATCAGCGGTTCAACCGCACGTCGTCGATCAACAAGTTCATCACGATGATCTACGGGGAGATCTCTGAAGACAGGACGTTCCGCTTCCTCTCGGCGGGGCATCCCCCACCCGCGATCTTCTCCGCCCTGAACGACCGCTTCATGGAGATCGCGCCCGACTCGATCACATCGTTTCCGCCGCTCGGGACCTTCCCGTCGAAACACGTCATCGACCGGCGCACGGTCACGCGCGACGCACTGGGCTTCAAGGATCGGTACGAGGTGAATGAATGGTCGCTCATGGGCACTGGCGACATCCTGCTGCTGCACACCGATGGAGTGCTCGATCATGCGCGCGGAGACGAACTCTATTTCCCTGAGCGCCTGGAACGGATGGTGCGGAGCGCCAAACACGGTTCCGCGAAGGACATCGTGGACACGGTCATCGACGACCTCAAAGCCTTCGCCGACCCGGTCGACGACGTGAGCCTGGTCATTATCAAGACCTATTAAGGACCGCGCGGCGCGGGAGGGCAGGTCCCGCGGCCCCTCCAGGACTACTGAGCGACGTAGCCGCGGACGAAGTCTTTCAGCGCGTCGCTCCGAAGTCCGATCGTCTCCGCCTCCGCCATGGCACGGCCGATGTCCCACCCGTCCTGCTTCACCCGCTTGATGGCCCACATCGCGCCCACCCGGTTGGCCGATGCGCAATGGACGTACGACGGCTGATTCGCGGTGTCGGCGATGACGCCAAGGAAGCGCTCAGCGTCGGCCGGTGTCGGCGCCCGAAACGGAATGTGAAAGTACTTCAGGCCTGCGCTCTCAGCAGCGGCCCGGCTCGCCTCGATCTCCGCGCCCGGTTCGTCGGCCGTGCGAAAATTGACCACCGACACGAAGCCGAGCTGTTTGAGCCCGGCCATGGCGTCTGGTGTGGTCGCTCCGCCGCAGGCCACTGTGGCGTCGACCCGGGTGTAGTTGACCGTGCCTGCCGGGGCTTCGCTTTGCGGGATCGCAGAAGTCGCACATGAGAGCACCACGGCCACGGCACTCACTGCGCACCCCGCCATGACGACGGCTCGCCGTGCCGTCGATACGCTGTTTCGCATTGCTTTCGTCTCCTCTCGACCGAACGACATTGTGACGTGAAGAGTATCAGGCCTTCCGGGCTGCTGACTTACTGTTCCATCCGTCAAGGTGTCGGCGGACATGGGGAAATCGAGAATGCCACAGGAAGGTTTGTGGTCTACTACCGGCTTGGGGAACCGGACGTCAGGGTGCAACGTCCCTGCCGGAATCGGCCTGATCGCAACAGTATGCCGGACAGTATTCTTCTGATCGAAGACGAGGAGGCCCTCCGGATGACCCTCGGCGATCGCCTCCGCAAAGAGGGCTACGTGGTGGCCTGCGCGGCTGACGGTGACGAAGGGTTCGAGAAGGCGGCATCGCTGCCGTTCGACCTGATCGTACTGGATGTGATGCTCCCCGGTCGGAGCGGGTTTACGGTCTGCGAAGATATCCGCAAGGCCGGGCTTGCCACGCCAATCCTCATGCTGACGGCGCGGGCTCGCACCGGCGACAAGGTCGCCGGTCTGACAATCGGGGCCGACGACTACGTCACGAAGCCATTCGACACACAAGAGCTCGTGGCGCGGATAGAAGCGCTGCTGCGTAGAGCACCGAACAGACCGCCGGGCGCGCGCGACCTGTACCAGTTCGGTGGGGTCCGCGTCGATCTCAGGGGCACGGAGGCCACGCGCGACGGGAAGCCGGTCAGTCTGTCCGCCCGCGAGTTCCGATTACTGAGGTATTTCATCGACCATCCGGGCGCGACGCTGTCACGCGCCGAGTTGCTCACCCAGGTCTGGGGTCACAGCGGGAGTATGTTCACGCGTACGGTGGACATGCATGTGGCCAGCCTGCGTCAGAAGCTGGAGCACAACTCCAAACGACCGCGTCACTTCCTGACGGTTCAGGGTCTCGGCTACAAGTTCAGGCCATAGCCTCATGATGCGAATCGCTTCCCTTCTCAAACAACGGGCGCTGTCGATCGCAGTCGTGCTCACCACGGTCATCATTATCGTGTTCACCATCGTGCAGTACCGGTGGAGCGACGAAGTCAGCGAAGCCGCGGCCGTTCGGCTCGCCGACACGCTCCAGATGGCCATGACCAACTGGCAGATCGACCTGCTTCGCAACCTCTCCGAGATTACGACGACCCTGCATGTCCTTCCGACCCTGCCTGACGGAGGCGACGGAGAGAAGTACGCGCAACAGTTCGCGGAATGGCTGAACATCACGCGTTACCGAGATCTCATCGCAAGGGTCTATATCCTTGATCCCGCGTCGGAACGGCCGTCGGCGTGGCGTCTTGATCCTGGAACGGGACGATTCGAGCCTTCGGCGTGGCCGGTTGCGATTGACCGCGACACTCTTGGGCAGGCCCTCGCGGAGACCGACGCGCCGACATCATCTCCTGACGGCGCCGACGACAGCCCACGTCTCTGGCGATTCCAGGCGGACCCACCTGCTTTGATCGGAGGGCTCGCTCCCTTGGGCGAACGCCGATCCGCGAAGCACCTAGGCATCGAGCTCGACCCGGATGTCCTCCGGGATCGAATCTTCTCGGACCTGGCCCACCGCTATTTCCAGGGTACCGACGGCCTCGACTACGAGGTCGCCGTCACGGCCGGCCCTGCTCCCAGACGGGTGCTCTACGCCTCTGATCCCGGGTTTGGAGCCGGAGAGGTCACCGATGCCGACGGCACGCTGAACGTCTTCGGCCGGATCCTGGACTCGGCCAGCAACTCGCCCATCACAGTCTTCCACCAGCCCTCCCAGCATCAAGGTCCGGCAGCGGCAAACATTTCCTGGCTTCCGCTGTTTGACGACGGCGGTATCGACCAGGACTGGGAGCTAGTGGTGCGCCACCGGCGCGGAGGACCGCTTGGCACCTTCATGGCGGAGACGCACCGCCGTGATTTGGCGATCAGCTTCACGGCCGTACTGCTCCTCGTCACCAGCATCGCCATGCTGGTCATGACCAGCAACCGGGCGCAACGCCTAGCGTCGCTGCAGATGGACTTCGTCACAACGGTATCCCACGAGCTGCGGACGCCGCTGGCGGTCATCAGCTCTGCGGCGGACAACATCGCCCAGGGCGTTGTTGAGGAACAGGGCCAGTTGAAGCAGTACGGGGCGGTTATCGGTCATCAAGTCAGGCAGTTATCCGGCCTCGTTGAACAGATCCTCCTGTTTGCGAGTCAAAGTCAGGGGGCTCAACGATTCACGCTGGAACCACTGGCAGTCACCGACATCATCGATGCAACGCTGGCCAGTTCCGAAGGTCTCCTGCAGGCCGGTCACTTCACTGTCGAGCGTGACGTCGAACCGAACCTGCCGCCGGTCATGGGCGATCTCGTCGCGTTGTCGCAATGCCTGCAGAACCTGGTTACGAACGCGCTGAAGTACGGGCGAGATCAGCGCTGGATGCGGCTTCGCGCCAGGCTAGTCGAACGGGAGAGCAGCCGGGAGATTCAGATCGCCGTCTCTGATCGCGGCATCGGTATAGCGCCGCGTGAGATCGCGCGGATCTTCGAGCCCTTCTACCGAAGTCCCTCGGTCACGGCCGCACAGATCCGCGGCACGGGCCTCGGCCTCTCACTGGCCCGGCGGATAGCCGAGGCCATGAACGGGCGCCTGACGGTGACGAGCGATCCGGGCCACGGCAGCACGTTCACGATACACCTGCCGTGCGCAGAACCCACGGTCATCATGCGCACCGACGTGCTCTCCCCTACCACCACCTCCCACAGTTAGCTTGTTTTTACAAGCTTCTTACAAACTGTCTCCACTCCGGGGGCTACACTCGTTCTTGCCACGTCGTCGTCACCGGGCACTGCTTCTGGAGTCCGTTTCGTCCATGCAAGGATCTGCGTCGCGCTCACGCTTACCCTGGCCGAATCTGCTGCTGGCCGGCTTGGTCCTCCTCGTGATGGCACCGGTGGCGGTCGCCCAGACCAATACCGCCCAGATCGCCGGCGCCGTGAACGACACGACCGGCGGTGTCCTGCCGGGCGCAACGGTGACCGCTGTGCAGACGGCGACGGGCACCGTGATCGAGCGCGTCACGGACGGTGAGGGGCGATTCTTCCTGCCCGAGCTTCGGATCGGGGAATGGGACGTCACCGCCGTCATGCCGGGGTTCGGCGCGCAGACCCGTTCCGACGTCGTGCTGCAGATCGGCCGGACGGTGCAGCTGGACTTTGTCCTCGGCCTGGAAGGCTTGTCGGAGCAGATCACGGTCGCGGCCTCGGCAGTGCCGCTGCTGCAGACGACCACGGCCGAGATCAGCGACGTGATCGGCAACCGCGAGGTGGTGCAGATTCCGCTGAGTCAGCGAAACTTCCTGGCACTGGCCCAGCTCAGCGATTCCGTGATCATCCCTCCGGGCGGCACGCGCGGCGCCGCACTCGGGCAGGCCGGCCCACTGCCGAATATCGGGGGGCAACGCTCCGGACACAATATCTATCTGCTCGACGGCGGCATGGTCACCGACCAGCTGTACAACAACCTCGTGCTCAATCCGTCCATCGATTCGATCCAGGAGTTCCGGCTGCAGAAGTCGATGTATCCGGCCGAGTTCGGCGGCAAGGCCTCGGCGCTCGTCAATGTGGCCACCAAAGCGGGGTCCAACCAGTTTCACGGCAGTCTCTTCGGGTTCGTGCGCAACGACCGGTTCAACGCCCGCAACTACTTCGCCCCGCGCGACGAACCGAAGCCGCCCCTGAACCAGAATCAGTTCGGCGGTGCACTCGGCGGGCGCATCCTGGAGAACCGGACCTTCTTCTTCGCAAGCTTCGAGGGCGAGCGTATCCGTCGGTCCGGCACCAAGACCTTCTCGGTGCCGACGGCCGCGCTGCGCACCGGCGACTTCTCGGGATCGGCGCCGATCTGCGATCCGTTGTCGATTCCCTCCACTGGCGTCTGCACGCCCTTCCCGAACGGCCAGATTCCCGCGGATCGGATCGATCCGATCGCCACGGCGTTCCTGGAGAACATTCCGCTTCCAACCTCCGACGAGGCGTTTCAGAACCTGACCTCCGTGGAGAAGGAGGACCGGGACATGAATCAGTTCAGCCTCCGTCTCGATCACCGCCTCACCGACGACGATCAGCTCTTCGCCCGCTTCAGCACCTACGATGTCGACGAGGTGCAGCCCTTCGGCACGAGCGTGCAGCAGGAGGCACTCGTCCCCGGATTCGGTCGAACACTCGACACCAGTACGCGCAATCTCGTGGCCAGCCACACCCATGTGTTCGGTACGACGATGATCAACGAGCTGCGCGTCGGCTGGATGCAGGTGCGAGGCGGCCAGGCGAGTCTGAACCGCGGCAGGGACTTCGCGAGTCAGGTCGGCCTGCTGGGCGTGACGCGCGATGCGCGGGACGTCGGGTTCCCGCAGATCTCGACGCGCAATCTCTACAGCACGATGGGCGATCCAACCACGTTCGTCTTCCGCGACAATCAGCACTTCGAACTCTACGACAATGTCACCATCGATCGCGGGGCGCATCGATGGAAATTCGGTGGCTACTGGTACTACCTGCAGCTCCGGCCCGAGTTCCCGGACAACGCCCGCGGCGCCTTCACCTACACAGGGCAGTTCTCGGGCAATGCGCTTGGCGACTTCCTGCTCGGCTACCCGACATCAGCCACATCCGGGATCGGTCGCGGCGACGAAGACGGCCGCACGAACTGGTTCCATGTTTATGCGCAGGACGACTGGCGCGTGCGAAACAATCTGACGCTGAACGTCGGCTTGCGCTACGAGTACAACCAGCACATGACGGACACCGGGAACCGGCTATCGTCCATCGACCTCTCGGCGCCAGGCGGCCGGTTCGTCATCGCCAGCGACGACAGCGGCAACATCAACCCCGATGCGCAGGCGCTTCTCCCGCTCATCCCGATCCCCTACGTCACGTCCAACGAGGCGGGCTGGGGCCGCGGCCTGCTCGATCCGAGCAAGGTTCGTTTGGCGCCGCGGGTGGGATTCGCGCTGGCCCTGGACGACTCTCGAGCCGTCATTCGCGGTGGGTACGGCATCTTCCTGAATCAGTGGGCCTACAGCGTCCAGACGGCGTTTGCCCGCAACCTGCCCTTCTTCTTCACCAAGCAGGTGGACGTGCCATCGGATGTCTCGGTTCCGACGCTCTCGACGCGAGACATCCTTACCAGCACTCAAACTGGCACCGTCGGTGCCAGCGTGATGGATCACGCCTTCAACGTGGAGTACACGCAAACGTGGAGCGGCGGCCTCCAGTACGAGCTGGTCCCGGCGACCATGGTCGAGGTGTCCTACATGGGGTCCTGGACGCTGGCCGCGGACAACGCGACCGTCCGCAACGTCCCGGAACCCGGACCGGGCTCGATCCAGGCGCGGCGACCCATTCCGCAACTGAGCAACATCAACGCGATCCGGTTCGACGGGAAGTCGATCTACCACGGCCTCACGTTCAAGACGCAACGGCAGTTGCGCGACAACTACGCATTTACCGTCAGCTACACACTGTCGACGTCGAAGGACGATGCCTCGAGTCCAGGGGCGACAGAAGCCGAGTTCAATCGTCCGCAGAACGTGCGCGACATCTTCGATGGTGAGTGGGCACACTCGAGCTTTGACCATCGACACCAGTTTGTCGCCAGCGGCACCTACGAGCTGCCGTTCTTCGCCGGTGCCGGTGGGCTCAAGGAAGCGGTGCTCGCCGGCTGGCGGTTCAACACGATCGTGGCCGTGCGATCCGGGTCGCCATTCACGGTCAACCTGGGTGTGGACCAGGCCAACGTCGGTGCCGGTCCCGCGCAGCGACCGGATCAGATCCGGGACCCGAACCTCCCTCGGGGTGAAGCGACGCCCGAGCAGTGGTTCGATACGGGTGCCTTCGCATTGCCGGAGCAATATACATTCGGCAGCGCGCCCCGAAACAGCGTGGTCGGGCCTGGATACGCCAACGTGGACATGTCGATCGCCAAGACCTGGCGCGTGCAGGAGGGCCAGCAACTCGAGCTCCGGCTGGAGACGTTCAACCTGCTCAACCGCGCCAACTTCAACCTGCCAAACCGCATCTTCGGAACGCCGAATTTTGGCCGCATCTTCAGCGCCGGCACGCCCCGGGAGATGCAGATCGGTCTGCGCTTCAGCTTCTAGTCCCCTCTCATAGGTGATCACTTAAGCCGGCTCCGCCAGGGTCAGGCCGGCGCGTAGCCGGCCGGTGAGGCGGTCACGTGCCGGATGGGCACGCCGTGCGTTGGCCAGGAGGTAGGCCAGTCCGCGTCGGAGCGCGCCGAGCAGACCGACGCTGCGGCGTAACGCGGTGACCACCTCGTCGAGGATATGGCGCGCGCACATCGCCACGCGCCGTGTCGACATTGCCGCTCCGTTCCCCACACGCTGGGCCGCGTGGGCCAGGAAGCGTTTCAGGACGGCCGCGCACAGACTGGCCCAGATCAGGCCTTCCGCGATGTGCGGATTGGCCGTGTCGAACTGGTGCAGATTCGCGTATGACTTCCACTCTTTGAAGCAGAGTTCGATCTGCCACCGAAATCGGTAGAGGCGGGCCACGACGTCGACCGCGAACGGCGTGCGTGGCAGATTGGTACACAGCCGCGTCATCGCCGTGTCGCGTCCCGGCAGCACGACGACGCGGAAGCCGATGACGCGCCGTCCGCGCTCGAACTCGACATCGAGGTCGAGGCGCCGGCCAGCGTGCCTCGCGCGGAAGCGGGAGAGGCGGATTCGCGTGGGCACGGCGGTGCGCGTGCCCTCGACCCACGCGGCGCACACCCAGGGATCGTACGTGCGCGTGAGCCGCACGATGAAGAAGCCTCCCTGCGCACGAACTGCCTCGAAGTACGGCACGCTGGGATAGCCGCGGTCCGCCAGCAGCAAGCAATCCGTCAGGGTCACCGGGTCGGGGAGAAACGGGCGCTCGGCCTCCTTGTCGGGCGCGACCTGCACCGCGCTGACCTCGTCGGTGAACCCACTGTAGGTGGCGTGCACCTCCACGGCGGCGGGCTCGATGGTCGTGAAGCGCCCCGGGAAGACCGTGTGGAGCGGCGACTTCACCGCAAACGATGACCCGTCCTGAATCACGATGTCTCGGAAGCGCGCGACGGCTCGTTCCCCCTCAGGCGTGAGGGTCTGGCACCGCAACCGGTCGAGCAGTCGCGTCAACATCGCGCGCATGAACCGGGCAAATCCCTCCCGGGCGAGTCGGTTGTAGAACGCCTTGTAGGCCACCTCCTCACCGTGCTGATGATTGAACGCACGGAGCAGGTCCGCCAGTGATTCGACGCGGGCGCTGGCCAGCGCCGACACCACCGCGAGGAACAGCCGA
>JAQBVV010000124.1 GCA_027622905.1 Acidobacteriota bacterium | reverse complement strand
GGGCCAAGGGCCCGCCGTTGTTTCATGGATCCGAGTCAGCGTCAGGCGTGCCGCAGAGGCAGCACCGCCTCCAACGCTCTAAACGCTAGCTCGCTTTTCGTTTCGGTCTGGGGCTTCTCGCAGGGGCCAGGCCTTTTCGAAAAGCGCTTTCCCGCGTTCTTCGGTCTACACCGAATCGAAAAACGCTCTAGCGCGTGCCGGCGCTCGCCCCGACCTCGACCAGCGTCACGCGATTGCGAGCGCTTTCCGCCATGACAAGGTTCCCATCCAAGGTCGCCATCATGTTCCGGACGACGCCTCCGCCCGCCGGGATCACCCACGTCTGGAATGTCTCGGTATTGGAATCAAAGCGCACAAGCGTGTTTGGTTTCACCGCTGATTCGCTGTACCAGATGATGTCGCCCACCGTCGCGATCCCGTAGGGCTGTGACCTGGGGCCACCGGGGGACGCCCATTCCTTGACGTCGCCGGTCTTCGGGTCGTAGCGGCCAAGATACCCCCGCGAATAATCGCTGTACCAGACGGCGTCGTCCGGCGTGAGCGCAATCCGCCGAGGGCGCGTATCCGGGTTCGGCAGCGTGTATTCGGTGATCTCCATGGTCTCGGGATCGACGCTGCCAAGCCGGTTGCCGCGAAAATCCACATACCAGGGCACGCCCTGCGTATTCACCTGGATGCCATACGGATAGGTCCCGTCGGTGGGCGTCTTCGACACGGTGATCTCACCCGTTGCAGGGTCGAGACGTCCAACGTGGCCCGACTGCAGCGTGAAGAACAACGTCCCGTCCTGGTCGAAGATCGGTGTGTGCGGACCGCGCACACCGGCCGGCAACGCGTATTCGGTCGTCGCACCGGTGCTCGGATCCAGCTTGCCGATTTCCTGGACGTTGATGCCCGTATACCAGATGTTTCCGCCAGCATCCTCGACAAGACCATGCGGCCCCGAGTCCGGGGTGCCGAGCGGATACTCTCTGATGTCGCCAGTGCTCGGATCCACCCGCCCGAGCAGGCTGTTCCACTGCCCGGTCCACCAGAGGGACCCGTCTCGCGCGGCAAGCGGATCGTGTGGACGCTGCCCAAGCGTGGGCGCGACCCAATCTCTGAAATTCACGTTCACCGGACCGTCAACCACGACCGCTTTCGGTGCGTCAGCCTTCTCCGGAAAATGCTGGGCCAGGTATCCGGCCATCACATCGCGTTGATCGTTTGGCACGTCCACCATCGCACTGAAGACGTGGACCCACTCTTCCCGCGTGTAGCCAGGCGAATTGGCGATGAGATTCAGTCCGTGGCAGGCGGCGCACGTTGACGACACCTGTTCCTTGCCGCTCCCATCAGGTAGCTGAACCTGGCCGCCGCCCTGGCTCTGCACCGGAGCCGACTGGGCGACCAGGACAAAGGCGACGACCGCCGCTCCCAGTAGCAGTGTTCCCTTTCGCATCGATTTCTCCCTTACAAAAGCGTGGCTGACTCTGGGCCACGAAGCGAGCGCGAGCCAGACTCCCGTAGACAGGAATGGTCGAGAGTACACGAAGAACTCGAAAAAAAAAGAGGCGAACGCCGTGTCGCCTCTTGCGATTGCTACTCGGCGTCGCCGAGTGGACCGAGCCCTGGCGCGATCGGCTCCTCGATATCGAACGACGCGTAATCCAGGTCCCGCTCCATGTCGAGTTCGTCGTCCGATGGCTGAGGCAGCACGGGCGGCGGCGGTGGCTCGTCCGCCGGAATCCTCACGTGCCTGTAGTACTCGAAACCGGTTCCCGCGGGAATCAGCCGGCCCATCGTGACGTTCTCTTTGAGTCCCCTCAGATGGTCGATCTTGCCTGAAATCGATGCCTCTGTCAGCACTCGCGTGGTTTCCTGGAACGACGCTGCAGAGATGAAGGAATCGGTGGACAGCGACGCCTTTGTAATTCCAAGCAGCAACGGCTGCGCTGTGGCCGGATGTCCGCCTTCGCCGATGACCCTCTCGTTTTCCTCGAGGAAACGGAACTTGTCGACCTGCTCATCCATCAGGAACTGGGTGTCACCGACATCCTCGATCTTCACCCACCGCATCATCTGCCGCGCGATGACCTCGATGTGCTTGTCGTTGATGTTGACACCCTGAAGGCGATAGACCTCCTGAATTTCGTTCACGAGGTACTTCTGCAGCTCCTTCTCGCCCAGGACGCGGAGGATATCGTGCGGATTGCTTGGCCCGTCCATGAGCTGCTCACCCGCTCGCACTCGCTCCCCCTCGTGCACGTTGACGTGCACGCCTCGCGGCAACGAGTACTCCCGCTGCTCGGTGCCGTCGTCGGGCACGATGATCACCTTGCGGAGCCCTTTGACGACGCCACCCTCTTTGACGATGCCGTCGATCTCGGAGATGACCGCCGGATCCTTCGGCTTCCGCGCCTCGAAGAGCTCCACGACCCGAGGCAGACCACCCGTGATGTCCTTGGTCTTGGTCGTCTCGCGAGGAATCTTCGCCAGCACGTGGCCGGCCTCGACGGGCTCGCCGTCCTGCACCATCAAGTGCGCATGAGACGGCATGTGGTACTTCCGCAGCACCTTGCCCGACTTGTCGCGAACCTCGATGGTCGGCTGCTTCTTTTCGTCTGCCGAGTCGATGATGATGAAACGCGACAGGCCGGTGACCTCGTCCACCTCTTCGTGAACCGTCATGCCCTCGATGATGTCCTTGAACCGGATGACGCCCAGATCCTCGGTCAGGATGGAGAACGTGTACGGGTCCCACTCGACCAGCGTCTGTCCCTGCTCGATCGCCTCGCCGTCACGTATCTTGAGGCGCGCACCATACACGATCGGGTAGCGCTCGCGATCGCGACCCTTCTGATCGGCCACCACGAGCGAACCGCTCCGGTTCATGACGATGAGCTGCCCGCTCTTCCCGTCAGTCCCCTTGTGGGTCTCAACCACCTGCAGTCCCTGGTAGCGCACCGTTCCCGAGTGCTTCGCCTCGAGGGTGTTCTGATCGGACACGCGCGAGGCGGTGCCGCCGATGTGGAACGTGCGCATCGTGAGCTGCGTGCCCGGCTCGCCAATCGACTGCGCGGCGATGACGCCCGCCGCCTGACCCAGTTCCACGAGTCGACCAGTCGACAGGTCACGTCCGTAGCAGCGCGCGCAGACACCACGCCGTGCCGCACACGTCAGCACGGAGCGAATCCTGACCTTCTCGATACCGCCTTCCTGTACGGCCGACGCCTTGTCTTCGTCGATCTCACCGTTCACCTCGACGATCGTCTCGCTCGTAAACGGATCGACAATCTTCTCAAGCGTGACGCGACCAACGATGCGGTCACGAAGCGGCTCGATGATCTCCCCGGACTCGATGATCGCGCGGGCCTCAATGCCGTCGAGGGTCCCGCAATCGATCTCCGAGATAATCACGTCCTGCGCCACGTCCACCAGCCGACGTGTGAGGTACCCCGAGTCGGCCGTCTTGAGCGCGGTGTCGGCCAGGCCCTTGCGGGCACCGTGCGTCGAGATGAAGTACTGCAACACTGTCAGGCCTTCACGGAAGTTCGACGTGATCGGTGTTTCGATGATCTCACCGGAGGGCTTGGCCATCAGACCGCGCATGCCGGCCAGCTGCCGGATCTGCTGCTTCGAGCCACGGGCTCCGGAGTCAGCCATGATGTACACGGGATTGAAGTACTTGCCCGTGTGATCCATCTCCGCCATCTCCGTGAACATCTCGTCGGCGATCTCCTCGGTCACCTCCGACCACACGGCGATGATCTTGTTGTAGCGCTCACCATTGGTGATCGCGCCTTCGAGGTACTGCTGCTCGATCTTGATCACTTCGTTCCGCGCATCATCGACCAGCTGCGCCTTGTTGCCGGGAATCACCAGATCGTCGATGCCGATCGACAGGCCTGACCGGGTGGCGTAGGTGAAGCCGAGATTCTTGAGCGCGTCGAGCATGCCAACGGTCAGTTCAAGACCGTTGTCCAGATAGCACTTCTGGACGAGCTGCTGCAGCCCTTTCTTCTTGAGCAAACCGTTGACGAACGGCATCTCCACCGGGAGCGCCGCGTTGAGAATCACACGCCCGACGGTCGTGTTGATGATCTTGTTCGTGACCGACTGCACTTCCGTGTGCAGGACATCCTGATCGTCCCGCGCGGCCGACAGATCCTGGAGCAGCCCCGTGTAGCGAAGCCGAATCGGCGTCAGCGTCTCGAGCTCGCCGCTCTCGAGCGCCAGCTGCACATCGTCGTTGCTCCCGAACGCCCGTCCCTCACCCTTGGAGCCGACCTTCGCCTTGGTCAGGTAGTAGCAACCCAGCACGATGTCCTGGGACGGCACCGTGATCGGCGCGCCATTGGCCGGCGACAGCACGTTGTTGGACGACATCATCAGCACCGACGCCTCGATCTGCGCTTCGGGCGAGAGCGGGATGTGGACGGCCATCTGGTCGCCGTCGAAGTCCGCGTTGAACGCGGTGCAGACAAGTGGGTGAATGCGAATGGCTTTGCCTTCGACCAGAACCGGCTCGAAAGCCTGGATCCCAAGCCGATGGAGCGTTGGAGCACGATTCAACAGCACAGGGTGCTCCCGGATCACCTCCTCGAGGATGTCCCACACCTCCGGCCGCTGCTGCTCCACCATCTCCTTGGCCTGCTTGATGGTGGCGACGAGCTCGCGCTGCTCCAGCTTGTTGTAGATGAACGGCTTGAACAGCTCGAGCGCCATCTTCTTCGGCAACCCACACTGATGGAGCTTCAACTCGGGGCCGACCACGATGACCGACCGACCGGAATAATCCACGCGCTTGCCGAGCAGGTTCTGACGGAAGCGTCCCTGCTTGCCCTTGAGGGTGTCAGACAACGACTTCAGTGGACGGTTGTTCGCGCCGCGAAGCACTCGGCCCCGGCGGCCGTTGTCGAAGAGTGCGTCAACCGCTTCCTGGAGCATCCGCTTCTCGTTGCGGATGATGACGTCGGGGGCCTTCAATTCCATCAGCTTCTTCAGCCGATTGTTCCGATTGATGACACGGCGATAGAGATCGTTCAGATCCGACGTGGCGAAGCGACCGCCATCGAGCGGAACGAGCGGCCGGAGTTCAGGCGGAATCACCGGCACGACGTCCAGGATCATCCAGTTCGGCTGGTTGTTCGACCGCCGGAAACTGTCGACCACCTTCAGGCGTTTGGCGTACTTCAGCTTCTTCTGCACCGACACTTCACTGCGCATCTTCACGCGCAGCTCTTCCGCCAATCCGTCGATATCGACGCGCTTGAGCAGTTCCTTGATCGCTTCAGCACCCATCTGGGCCTTGAACTTCTGCCCGTAATCCTCGCGCGCCTTCCGGTACTGCTCCTCGTTGAGGAGCTGGTTCTGTTTCAGCTCAGAGTCGGCCGGATCGATGACGACATACCCTTCAAAATAGAGGATGCGTTCCAGGTCGCGCAGCGAGATATCGAGCAGATGCCCGATCCGGCTGGGCAATCCCTTGAAGAACCAGACATGGCTGACGGGCGTGGCGAGCGTGATGTGCCCGAGCCGCTCCCGACGGACCTTGGCCTGGGTGACCTCGACGCCACACTTATCGCAGATGACCCCACGGTGCTTCATCCGCTTGTACTTGCCGCAGAGGCATTCCCAGTCCGTGATCGGGCCAAAGATCTTGGCGCAGAACAAGCCGTCGCGCTCAGGCTTGAACGTGCGGTAATTGATCGTCTCGGGCTTGGTCACCTCGCCGAACGACCACGACAAGATCTTGTCGGGTGATGCGAGCGAAATGCGGATCGCGTCGAAATCCGCGCGGAGCGTGGTCTTGCTATCGTGGAAGCTTGGTCTCATTTATACCTGCTCCAGTACCGGTTCATCCTCGACCGGCAGTGGTTCCGTCGGTGGCTTCTTGGTGGTAATCAGCTCCACGTCGAGACAGAGCGACTGCAACTCTCGAATCAGCACGTTGAAGGACTCGGGCAGGCCTGGTGTAAACACCGCGTCGCCCTTGACGATGGCCTCGTAGATCTTCGCCCGGCCAGTCACGTCGTCTGACTTCGCCGTCAGCAGTTCCTGAAGAATGTGCGACGACCCGTACGCCTCCAGCGCCCAGACTTCCATCTCTCCGAATCGCTGGCCGCCGAACTGCGCCTTGCCGCCAAGCGGCTGCTGCGTAATCAGCGAGTACGGCCCGATCGAGCGCGCGTGAATCTTGTCGTCGACCAGATGGGACAGCTTCAGCATGTAGATGTAGCCGACCGTCACCCTGTTCTCAAACTCGATCCCGGTCATACCGTCATACAACAGCGTCTTGCCGCTCTTGGGCAGGCCGGCCTGTTCGAGCCAGTCCTTGATCTCGTGCTCTCTGGCGCCATCGAAGACCGGCGTCGCGAAATAGAGCCCGAGGGCATGCGCGGCCCAGCCGAGGTGCGTCTCCAGAATCTGTCCGACGTTCATACGCGACGGGACGCCCAGCGGGTTCAACACGATCTCGACCGGCGTGCCATCCGGCAGATACGGCATGTCCTCTTCCGGCAAGATGCGCGCGATGACGCCCTTGTTGCCGTGACGGCCGGCCATCTTGTCGCCGACCGACAGCTTGCGTTTCATCGCCACGTAGGCCTTCACCAGCTTGATCACGCCAGGGGGGAGTTCGTCTCCGCGGCGAACCTTGTCCTTCTTTTCCTCGAAGAGCTGGCGGACCACCTCGACCTGCCGCTCCGTGCGCTCCTCGAGCAATCTAAGCTCGCCTTCGAGTCTCGGATCGTCGGCCTGAATCTTGAGCCGTACCATCTGCTCGTACGGGACATCCTGCAGCACGTCATGGGTGAGCACGTCGCCCTTCTTCAGAAGACGCTCGCGCCCGTACTCGTCGAAGGCATCAGCGCGCAGCGTCTGATTGTTCAGCATCTGCATCACGCGTTTCTTGACTTCGTCGTGCAGAATGCGAATCTCATCCGCCTGATTGCGCTCCATCATCTCGAGCTCTTCAGCCTCGATGGCCTTGGCCCGATCGTCTTTCTCGATACCCTTCCGCGAGAAGATCTTGACACCCACCACGATGCCCTCGATTCCAGGCGGGCAGATCAGCGACGCGTCCCTGACGTCGCCGGCCTTCTCGCCGAAGATCGCCCGCAAGAGCTTCTCCTCAGGCGTGAGCTGCGTCTCCCCCTTCGGCGTGACCTTGCCAACCAGGATGTCGCCGGGCTTCACGCTGGCACCGATGCGGATAATCCCGCTCTCATCCAGGTCGTTCAGATAGGTCTCCGAGACGTTCGGGATGTCTCGGGTGATCTCTTCCGGCCCGAGCTTGGTGTCGCGCGCCTCGATCTCGAACTCCTCGATGTGGATGGAGGTGTAGTAGTCCTCCTTGACCATCTTCTCGGACACCAGAATCGCGTCCTCGAAGTTGTAGCCTCGCCACGGCATGAACGCGACAAGGACATTGCGCCCAAGGGCCAGTTCGCCGAGTTCAGTGCACGGTCCGTCCGCCAGCACCTGCCCCTTATGCACCCGCTGCCCCTCACGGACGATGGGCTTCTGGTTGATGCAGGTGTTCTGGTTCGAACGCTTGAACTTGGTCATCGGATAGATGTCGGCACCCATCTCCTTGGCGACCTCGTCGGCGTCCACCTTGCCCTCGACACGCACCACGATGCGCTGGCTGTCCACGTAATCCACGGTGCCGGTCCGACGGGTCACGACGACGGCACCGGAGTCGTGAGCCGTGACGTACTCCATGCCCGTGCCCACATACGGGCTCCGCGCTCGCAGCAACGGCACCGCCTGCCGCTGCATGTTGGAGCCCATCAGCGCGCGATTCGCATCGTCATTCTCGAGAAACGGCACGAGCGAGGCCGCGACCGAGACCAGTTGTTTCGGAGACACGTCGATGAACTGCACGTCGTTGCGCGGCGCGAGGATAAAGTCTCCCGCCCGGCGCGCGTTCACGCGGTCCTGCTTGAAACGCCCCCCCTCGTCGAGCGGCGCGTTGGCCTGCGCGACGATGTAGTGGTCCTCCTCCCACGCGGAGAGGTAAAACGAATAGGGCTCGAACTCGACACCCTTCTTCTTCGAACGCCCGTCCGCGCCGGCAAGCTCGTCTGCCTCCACCACGTCGCCGACCTTGTACTTCGCGTTGCCTCCCGTGTTCTGCACGATCACGTAGTCGATCACGCGTCCGTCCTTCACCTTCCGGTAGGGCGACTCGATGAACCCGAACTCGTTGATGCGTGCATAGCAGCTCAACGACGAAATGAGACCGATGTTGGGACCTTCCGGGGTTTCAATCGGACAGATACGCCCGTAGTGCGTCGGGTGCACGTCGCGCACCTCGAAGCCCGCTCGCTCCCGGGACAGTCCGCCAGGTCCGAGCGCCGACAGGCGCCGCTTGTGCGTGATCTCGGAAAGCGGATTGGTCTGGTCCATGAACTGCGACAGCTGAGAGGACCCGAAGAACTCCCGAATCGCCGCCATGACCGGCTTGGCGTTGATCAGGTCGTGCGGCATGGCGGTGGCCATCTCCTGGTACACCGACATCTTTTCCTTGATCGCCCGCTCCATCCGAACCAGCCCGATGCGGAACTGGTTCTCCAGCAACTCCCCGACCGAGCGCACGCGACGATTGCCCAGGTGATCGATATCGTCGACATCCTGCGGATTCTTCCGCAGCTTCAACTGGTACTTCAGCACCTCGTAGAAGTCCTGCGGATGCAGTACTTTCTCGTCGAGCGGCGTCTGCAGACCCAGCTTGGTGTTCAGCTTCAGTCGACCAACCCGCGAGAAGTCGTACTTCTGAGGGTTGAAGAACATGTTTTCAAAGAGCGTTCGCGAACTATCGAGCGTCGGCGGATCACCCGGGCGAAGGCGCCGGTAGATCTCGATCAGCGCCTCTTCGTGAGTCCGGACAGGATCCTTCTTCAGCGTCTGACTGATGATGGGCCCGACGTCATCGCGCTCAGGGAAGAACACGTCGACCTTCTCGACCTTCTTCTCCTGGGCCATCGAGATCACGCGCGGCGTCAGTTCCTCGTTTGCCTCGAGGATCACCTCGCCGGTTTCCGGGTCGACGATGTCGGCCGCCACGAACGCGCCTTCGAGCGCTTCGTCCACGATACCGACCGTCTCAACGCCAGCCTTGCGCAGTGCCGCCAGCGCGTTCGCGCTGATCTTCTTGCCACCCTGCACCAGGAAGTCGCCAGCCTTGACATCGGCGGACGCACGCAGCCCCACCAGGCTGTCGTTGACGGCCCACACCAGAGACGGCCCCTGATTCAGAAATACCTGGTCGACGGTATGGAACGTCCGGATGATCTCGTCGGCGCCGCGCAGGCCGAGCGCACGCAGAAACACCGAAGCCAGAAACTTTCGTTTGCGATCGATACGAACATACAGCAGGTTCTTCTGGTCGTACTCGAACTCCACCCACGAACCGCGGTACGGGATGATCTGCGCCACAAACAGCGCCTTGTCTTCCGAGTGGAAGAACGCTCCGGGCGACCGATGGAGCTGCGACACGATGACGCGTTCAGTGCCATTGATGATGAACGTGCCGTTATCGGTCATCAGCGGCACGTCGCCGAAATAGACCTCCTGCTCCTTGATGTCGCGGATCGTCTTGACGCCGGTATCGGGGTCCTTGTTCCAGACGACGAGACGGATCGTGACTTTGAGTGGAACGGCATACGTCATGCCCCGCTCCTGGCATTCGTCGACGTCGTACTTGAGCTTCATCGCGACCGTGTGACCGCAGATGTCACACACATCGCCGCCAGCCTCGTTAGCCGTACCGCAGCTCCCGCAGAGCACCTCGTGGTCGCCGTAGGGATCGGCGATCAGCGTGGTCCCGCACTTGAGACAGGGCTTTCGCAGGTGCTGGAGTCCGGCAAGCTTGCCGCACTTGCACTCCCAGTTCCCTATCGAGTACTCGATGAACTCCAGTGACGAGTTCTCACGGAAGTCGCTGATCGGGAAGACGGACTTGAACACGGACTGCAGCCCCGCATCGTCCCGTTCGGCGGACATGCGGTTCATCTGCAGGAATCGCTCGTACGATTTCCGCTGG
>JAQBVV010000123.1 GCA_027622905.1 Acidobacteriota bacterium | reverse complement strand
CAACGCAACCGGCGACTGCACCAGCCTCCTGCGCCAGCCTACTGCGGCCGGCTACAGCGAGAAGATCGCCTCGGCGTTCTCCTGATAGATCTTTCGCTTGTCCGCATCGGGGAGCGGCGCGGCATCCATCCAGCTGGTGGCCGCCTCGCTGGGCGCGAAGGGCGAGTCGATGGCGAACAGGATCCTGTCGGCGCCCAGGACCGCATGGCAGAACACCAGCGCCGGATCCCAGAACATGGCGCTCGTCGTGATCCAGAAGTTGTTTCTGAAGTACTCGCTGGGCTTGCGTCGCAATGTCGGCATGCCGGGTCGCGCCGACACTGAATCCAGTCGATCCAGCCAGAAGGGCAGTCCTTCCCCCAGGTGCCCAAGCACGATCTTGAGGTTGGGAAACTCATCGAACACGCCGCTCATCAACAGCCGCACCACATGGGTGGATGTCTCGATCGCGAATCCCCAGAGCGCCCCGCCCATGGTGTAGTCCGTGAACGCGTCGTACATCTGCGTCGGGGCGTTGCGCGGGTGGATATAGATCGGTGTGTTCAAGGCCTGTGCGGCCTCGAAGATCGGCCAGAACTTGCGGTCGTCGAGGTGCTCGCTCCTGGTATGCGAGTTGATGATGACGCCGTGCAGGCCAAGCTGGGACACGGCTCGCTCGAGTTCCTGCGCGGCGGCTGCTGGATCCTGAGGCGCGATGGTGGCCAGCGCGGCGAACCGATCCGGATGCTCCCGGACAGCCGCCGCGACGCGATCGTTGACCAGGCGCGCCAGCTCGGTCCCGAGCATCGGATCGAAGGCCTGCACGCCGGGCGACCAGAGTGACAGGACCTGCTTGTCCACGCGCGCGGCGTCCATCGCAGCGATTCGCCCCTCGCCAAGGTCGTAGAGCGAGCGAACGGTATCGGTCGCGACGTACGGAGGCGCCGTCAAACCCTGCTCGACGTCGGGGTCCTTTGCCAGCATGTCCCTGAGGGCATCCAGCACCTCTGGCAGACTGAAGGTCTCCTCGACCGCGATTCGCGTGAATTCCGCCGGCGCCGCATTCCCGGTCGGCGCACCCTGCTGGGCACACGCGGTGCCTGACGCGACCATCGCCGCCGAGGCCAGGGCTGCCTGCTTCATGAACGAGCGTCTGCTGTTATCCATCGCCATACCCAGAAAAAGAAGAACGCGGCAGCTGGCTGCTCGCTAGGGCGCAGCGGCCGGTGCGGCGGCCCCGCCGCCCCGTCTCGTACGAAGTGCCTGACCTGGAAACGTCTCGGGGAACTCGGAACTGCGGTTGGAGTAGACGGTCTGGTAGCGAACGGGCGTCCCATCCGGCTCCACATATCCCATCGACTGCTGGAACAGCCCCGGTGGGGGGCGATTGCCAGGCACCGTGCCCTCGAGGATGTACAGACGATTCTGGTGCATCGAGACGAATGCGAACGTACGCGACCGGTCGGCGTTATTGGTGAGCTGGATCTCGTGGCCTTCGACCAGGTCCTGCCATGCCCATGCCAGGTGGGTCACCACGGCATCTCGTTCGACATATCCGAACGTCGCCCAGAGCAGCGCGCCGCCGACTTCCTCTCGCCAGTAGCCACGCCCGGCGTTGTTCAACCCGCACGCGCGCTCGTCAGCGTATCCCTCCGGACACGTCGCGGTCGCTCTCTCGTCGGCCAGTCGCAGAATGTCCCTGTAATCCACCACGGTGATGGAGTAGCGCTCGGGGCCGCGCACCACGGTGTGCACGCGCGCCGGCAGGGCGATGCCATACTCCGACGCAAAGGTGGTCTCGGTCACCGTGGGCGGACCTGGGAAATTGACCCGGAATCCATCCTCGTTACTGATGTACACATCCCAGCCTTGCGCCATCACGGACGCCGGCATCAACAACACCGATGCGAAGAGCAAGAGCGTGGCGCGCATGTTCGATTCCTCCCGGTGGCACACTGGGGCCAACGATATATATATATATAGGTGTGCGCCACTGAATCAGGCGCAGACTGGGTGATTCTATACCACCGCCGAGGCCCTTCGTTCGCACCGCTAGTTCGTCCCGCCTGCTGGATGCAGCAGGAGTTTCTGCACTCTCCAGTTCAGAATCTCGGCGACGTACAGCTCGTTTTCTGATGGGCAGGCCATGCCGTGGATCTGCCCGAACTGCCCGAGTTGCTTGCCAGCCCCGCCCAGCACGCCGAGAACCCGGCCGTCCAGATTCAGCTTGAAGATCCGGCCCCAGTTGTCCGCGGTGTAGAGATACTGCATCGGCCCCGGCGTGATGCACAGGATGTATGGGGACCCTGGAGCGTTGGATCCCACGGTGGCCGGCGTGCTCGGTGTGTCGCCGATGGGGAGGCGCGCGCCGGGAGGAAGTGGTACGTCGATTCTGAACTGACGGATGAAGGTTCCGTCGCCGTCGAAGACCTGAATGCGCGCGTTGCCGCGGTCGGCCACAAACACCAGCCCAGCTGCGTCAACCGCGATGGAATGCGGGGTATCGAGCTCTCCGGGCCCGGTGCCCCGCGAGCCCCAGGACGTGACCCAGTCGCCGTTCCGGTCGATCTTGGCGACGCGGGAATTCACGTAGCCGTCGCTGATGTACGTGGTGCCGTCGGGAGCCCACGCGACATCGGTCGGCTGAGCGAAATAGCCATCTCGGTGGGCTGGCGGGCTCTCCGGTCGAGGTGGCGCCAGCGATCCGGTCGACGACGCCTCGCCCTTCCGTCCGAACACCATCAGTACCCGGCCCTCCGGGCTGAGCTTGGTCACGGTGTTCGAGCCCTTGTCGACCTGCCAGATGTTGTCGTCTCGATCGATCCGCAGGCCATGCCCGAACGCCCAGTTGTAGAGCCGCGGGGCCACTTCCTGGATGTAGTTGCCGTCGGCGTCGAACTCGAGAATCTGCCCGGCCATCGCGCCGAAGGCAGGTCCGGAGATGTCGGATCGCGACAGCGCGAAGACATGCCGCCGGGAGTTCACCGCCACCGCGGCGACCTCGCCGAAGTTCATGCCCGGCGGGAGCTTGAGGAAGTTCGGCACCGACTCGAACGGGATGTGGGGCACGGGCTGCTGCGCCATCGCGGGCGTCGCCAGCAGTGTGAACAACGCGAAGCAGAGTGTTCTCACGGGTACACCTCCTTGCAGGAGACCGGGACGAGGGGACAAGAACGCGCGTCGCGCGCCGCCGCTATTGTAGGCCCCCTGTGCCCGCCAGCGGGGACCGATCCTGGGTGGCTCCCCGGGCTGGAGCACGCCTTGCACCACCGTGATGACTCCAGGTATGCTGCGCCCACAGGCTGCGGGGATCTCTCAGGGCCACGGCAATATTTTCGGCTACATTTTCGCTTTCTGACGGTTGACGCGAGGAGCGTACATGGCGAGAACAGGATCGGTCATCGGGGGCCTTGCGGCCGGCGCTCTCGTCGCGCTGGTTGGGCACGGCGTGCTGACGGCCCAGGTTGCGGCTCCCGCCGCCCCCGCACTTGAGGCCGTGCTGTACGACGCGGCCAACTCGCTCGGCATGCTGCGGACGGTCGAGGAAAGAGACTCCATCACGTCACAAGAGGCCTGGGCGCAGGGCACGATGAACGTGAATGGTCAGACCGTCCGCGTGACGGACTACCGGCTGAGTCTCAACTACTACGTCACCGGCATGCGCGTCGACATCAAGTACACCGACGCCGCTGGCAACGCGCAGCGGCAGATTGAAGTCGTCGCCGGCGAGCTGGCGTGGAACGAAACCGAACCCGGCCTCGGCGCCACCCCGGCCCCTGGCGCGGAACGGGAGCGGCTGGTGCAGTACTGGACCAACCCCATCGGGGTCGTCAAAGCCGCGGTGCTCGCCGGTGACGCGGCGGAAGTGGCGCGCGAGGGCGACAACATCGTCCTGACATTCCCATTGCCCGCGCCTGTCGATGACGTGACCATGAAGGCCACGCTGCGTCGGGACAACGGACTGTTCGTCTACTGGGCGTCGGAACCGGCAGCCCAGGCCCGTATCAGAAACCGTACGCTGCCGATGTATCCGTTGATGGAGGGTCTGGTGGGGACCTACATCACCCGGGTCGAGACGCAGTCCGGCGATACGGTGACCGAGACGACGTATGCGGAGTACGGCGATTGGAACGTGGACGACAACAAGGCCGATGTCATGTGGCCGCGCCGGATCGTCCAGACACGGGGAGGCGTCACCCTGCTCGATTTGAGAGTGACGCTGACCAATACCTACAATCCGTATGTCGTGATGCGGGTGCCGGACGCCCTCAGAAACTGAGTGTGCTGGACCCGTCGGTGCCCCAGAGGTGCCGTTCTTAGGAGGCCTGAGCTATGAAACAAAGAATCTTCGGTCTGATCGCGGCGGCGGGTGTGTTCGCAGTCGGGGCGCCGGCGTTGGCGCACCACTCCGTGCAGGCGGAGTTCGACATGAGCAAGACCGGAAAGTTCGTCGGCGAGCTGAAACGCTTTGCGAACATCAATCCTCACCCCCGCTGGTTCTTCGAGATCACGAACCCGGACGGCACGGTGAAGCAGTTTGAGATCTCGGCCGGTGGCGGCCGGAACAGAGCGCGCAACATGGGCATTCTGCGGTCGTTCAAGGTGGGCGACACCTATACGGTGACCTACGCGCCCGCCTGGAATGGCGCCGACGTGGGGCGCATGCGCGACATCATCTTTCCGGACGGCCGTGTGGTCACGATTTTTCACGCCGATCCGAACAACCCCCTCGACAACTGAGGGCGGACCGCTATGCGACGAGGATCTTGTAACTGAGAAGGGGATCTACGCCAATGACACGTCATCTCTTGGGCTACGGTGCGGTCGCGGTGCTCTCGGTCGCAGCGCTTGCCTGCGGTGGGGCGACGGGTGGCGATTCGGAGACGCCACGGACCGCGCAGGGCACGCCGGATCTCACCGGCTTCTGGGTACAGGGGGCCGACTTCGATGAAGCCACCGAGGCGAATGCGGCTGCCGTCGAGGAGGGCGGCGCTGGCGCTGACGACTTTATCTACATCAGCACGGCGCGTCCTTGTCACCCAGGCCAGGAATGCGGGCCGGCGGTGAATGCCGAGCGTGATCCGGGCATCCTGAACGGTGTGAATCCCAACAAGCCGTTCTACCGACCGGAGCACTGGGAGCGGGTGCAGTACCTGGATTTGAACGGGAATGCCGAGGACCCCTCGGGTTACTGCTTTCCGCTGGGCGTTCCTCGCATGGGACCTCCCTCCAAGATCCTGCAAACGGAAACGGAGGTCATCTTCCTCTATGCGCGCGGCAACCTGTTCCGTGTGATTCCGATCGACGGCCGCCCGCATCATCCCATCATGAGCCTGGATCTCGCGTGGCACGGGGACTCGGTCGGCACGTGGGAAGGCGACACACTGGTGATCGATACCGTCGGGTTCACCGACGAGACCTGGCTCGGCGACCCCGGGTACTTCCATAGCAACAACATGCGTGTCGTCGAGCGGATCACGCGCGTCGGGAACACGTTCACCTGGGAGGCCACCGTGCATGACCCAGAGGTGTTCGAGGAGCCCTGGACGATGGATCCCGTCACCCGGACGCTCAACCCCGATCCGATGGCCCAGCTCCAGGAATACTTGCCCTGCCAGGAACGGGACTGGCAGCACATGGTGAGCAGGGAACGAAGTTAGTGGCCTGTCGTTTCGTCCCCGTGCACGGCTGAGCCGCGGTACACCCGACGCACCATGGAATTCCTCGTGTGGCTGCAGAGCCGGCCCTTGGCCGTCTGGGTGGCAGAGTCGACGTCGCTGTTTGCGTACCCGACGTTTCTGCTGTTTCACACGATCGGCCTGGCGGTCGTCGTGGGCGCGAACGTCGTCCTCGATCTGCGAGTCCTCGGTGCCGGACGGCGGATTCCGCTGGACGCGCTGCGCAAGATCTTCTCGCCGATGTGGGTCGGGTTCGCGCTGAACGCGGCCAGTGGCGCCGTGCTCTTTGCCGCTTCCGCGGAGTTCACGGGAGTGAAGCCGATCTTTTACGTGAAGCTGGGCTCCATCCTGGCGGCCATGATCGTCATGAGCCTGATCCGGCGGTCCGTCTTCGGCGTGTCGCGCACCCCTGACCGTCCAGTTCCGAACGCGGCGAAGGCCATGGCCCTGGCGTCGCTGCTGCTGTGGGCCGGTGCCATCACGGCCGGTCGTTACACGGCCTATATGTAGCCGACGGTATGAATTCCTTTCTCGTCTGGCTGACCGCCTCGCCGCTGTCGCAAGTGCTCCAGGCAAATATCCCGTGGGTCTGGCCGCTCGCCGAGACGCTGCACTTCATCGGCTTGTCGCTGTTTGCCGGCATCGTGGGCTTCTTCGATCTCCGTCTCCTCGGCGTGATCAAGGGGGTCTCGGTGCGCGCCGTCGCCGACCTGCTGCCATGGGCCAAGGTGGGGTTCGCGGTGAACCTCATCACCGGTCTGGTGTTCCTGATTGCACAACCCGGCCAGTACGCCGCGAGCAGCGCGATGTGGGCGAAGGCCTTCTTCTTGTTGGTCGGCGTCCTCAACATCGGGCTCTTCGAGCTCCTGTACAAGACGGATGCCTACGCCGTGCAGGCGGGTGAGGCGTCGCCCCGGTACTGCAAGGTGTTCGGCGCGGTGTCGCTGATCGCCTGGTCCGCCGTGCTCTTCTTCGGTCGAATGCTGCCCTACATCGGGGCGCCGGAAGGGGCGGGGTTCTAGAACCGAGACACGACAGAGAGTCGGCAATTGCGCCTCCGGCCGGCGCCGCGGAATATTCTCCATTCACGCTTGATTTCTCCCAAGGAGGGCTGCGTGACCCGGAACCCAAGTCACCCGCAACCTGTGGGTCTCAGGCTGGCACGGGTCTTGGATTGGGCCTCTGCATGAATGGACATGCGATTGAGTCGTTTGCACGCTCCTCCACTCTGGCGCTGTTGCTCGCCGCTGCGCTGGTGGTCACTGCGTGCGGCGGCGATTCGTCGCCGACCGCACCCTCGCAAACCACACCGGCCAACCTCGCCGGCTCGTGGACCGGGTGGATGGAGACAAGTAACTTCGGGCGGGTGATCGGCGACGCCGAGCTGTCGCAATCGGGCTCGACGGTAACCGGCACATGGCGGGCGGCCAGCGCCACCGGGCTTGGCTGGACCGGCACCTTCAGCGGAACAGCCACCGCCACGTCGTTCTCCGGCACCACTACCATCTCGATGGCGAACCCCAACGGTGACGGCAGCACCTGCACCGGTACATCCGCGATCAGCGGCACCGCAACGGGTACCATTCGCTGGACAGGCGCCGGATTCACCGGTGACTGCTCGGGGATGCCGGCCAACCTGGAGTTCGAGTACAACCGGCGAGCTTGAGCCGCCCGGCATCGGGGAAGTCGTGAAATCTTGAGCGGGAGCAACCGTGAGTTGGCCCCGGCCCGGCCCAAGCCGACCGGAGCGCGGGACCAGACTGTCCCTGGAACTGCCCCCGCAAGCAGCGCACTCCCGAAGTGTCGCCGTTCTTCGCAGGCTCACTGAACCTTCCGCAGCTCCTCCAGCACGGTCTCGATGGGTGGCCGCGCCGAAGCGCTCATCCCGACGAACCGCCACCGAATCACACCTTCACGATCGACGATGAACATCGAGGGCCTGGCGATGCCTTCCTGCGGGTGCAGGACGTCGTACTGGCGGATGTAGGTCAGCGATGCATCCGACAGCACGGGATACGTGATGCCGAGTTCCGAGACAGTCATCCGCGCGGTGTCGGGCGTGTCGGCACTGAGTGCGATCATCTCGGCGCCGAGCGACTGAATGTTCGGGTAGTTGGCTTGCAGCTCACCTAGAGCGCTTTTCGTTTGGATCCGGGGCTTATCGCAGGGGGGCAGGCCTTTTCGAAAAGCGCTTTCCCGCGTTTTTCGGTCTCCACCGAATCGAGAAGCGCTCTAAACAGAGTCGCGTGGACATGGGATCATCAGAGGAACCGGGCGACCTGCGCGGCGAGGAGCGAGGGGCGCGCGCGGAAGCACTCGAAGGTGGCCGTGAGGGCGGCGTCGCGTTCGTCCGTCGTGCGGAAGAAGGTGTTGTGGGTCGTCCGCTTCTTCGTCTGCTTCCAGACGCCCTCGATGGGGTTGAACTCCGGGGAGTAGGGCGGCAGGCGGAAGAGTTCCAGGCGTCGGCGGTTGGCCACCAGCCAGGCTTTCCCCTCGGCGTCGAGGTTGTGGCACGGACTGTTGTCGATCACCAGGAACACCTTCCGCCGCGCGCGGCGCCCGAGCCGCTTGAGGAAGTCGAGGAACGTCTGGGCATTGAACACGGCGGAAAACTGGTAGTGGAAGCGCGGTCGCCGCTCCAGCGAGACGGCGCCGAACACGTGCGCCGTCTTTCTCATGCCGAAGGTATCCACGCGGGGCTGGACTCCGACGCGGGCCCACGTCTGGTGGAGTGTGCCGTCGAGCCAGAAACTGACCTCGTCCTCGTACATGACGACGCCGCGGCAGGCGGCGGCTTTTTTTTAATGCGGGGCAACTTCTCACGCAGCCACGTGGCCTGGGCCTCCGCATCCGCGCGGGCCAGGCGCCGCCGCGGGCGCTGCACCGAGAAGCCGAGCGCGTGCAGCAGCCGCGGCACGTGGTGGTTGTGGTACCGGACGCCGAAGCGCTGCGCGATCAGGTCCCCGATCATGGGACCGGTCCAGACGCCGCTGGTATATCCAGCCTCGCGCGGCCCCGACTCGATCAGCACCGTCAGTGCGTCGCGTTGGGTGTCACTCAGCTTCGGTGCCGGTCCCGGCGGTATCCCGGTGACCAGGCCCTCCACGCCGAGTGCGTCGTACCATTGCAGCCACCGGTTGACGGACCCGCGCGTGACGTCGAGGTCCGCCGCCACGTCCACGACGCGTCGCCCCTCGATATATCCGAGCACGCCGCGCGCGCGACGCCAGACATCGAGGTCGTTGTGGCGCCGTGCCTCGTCGAGAAAGCGCCGTAACGTCTTCCGCGCCGCGGCCGACCGACCTGCGGGGCTGATCGCCTCGCCGTTCTTGCAACGTCCCATGACCACCTCCAGAGTGAGTGATCGGGACACTGTGATCCTCTTGCGATCACAAGTCAACCAGGGAGTGGATCGCGCCCCGCGCGATCCTGTTTAGCTGCGCACGGCGGAACGGTCACGTGTGCATCCGGTAGAACACGACAAGGACGTTCTGGTCGCCCTCGAAGTCCGCCAGGTTGACTGCGTCGCCCTGGATCGACGTGCCGATGATGTTCGGCGCGGGCACGTCCTGCGCGGCCGCGGTGCCGCTCAGCACGAGCAGGGCCACGCCCCCAAGCAGATATCTTGTGATGTTCATCTGCCTACACTCCTTCAAGGGCTCGGCTCTGTCAATACGCGCTGGCGCACATCGCGACTCCGAGCCCCTCAACCGGTTCGAGGAACAGGGGCGGCTGGTGCCGACACTCAGCTCTTTGGTGTGAGTTTGAGCAAGCGCCCGGTGCTGTCGTCCTCGTCGTCCTCCAGGACCCAGATGGCGCCGTCCGGTCCCTCAACGATGCTGCGAATGCGCGCGCCCATGTCGTAGCGACCGACCTCGCGGGCATCCATGCCCTCGAGCTCGACATGCACGATCGCCCGGGACGACAGTCCGGCCGCGAATGCATCGCCGCGCCAGTCGGAGAACAGATCGCCACGATAGATCATCAGGTCACCAGGCGAAATGACAGGGGTCCACGCAACGGCCGGCTTCTCGAATTCCGGACGCGTCTCGTGGTCCGGTATCTCGCGCCCGTCGTAGTGGTCGCCCTCGGAGACGATCGGATAACCGTAATTCGCTCCACGCGTGACGAGGTTCAGCTCGTCGCCGCCCCTCGGCCCCATCTCGATGTCCCAGAGCTGACCCTGGAGATCGATTGCCAGCCCGAGCACGTTGCGGTGGCCCAGCGACCAGATCTGCCCATAGACTCCCTCATCGTCGACCAGGGGGTTGGCGGCGAAGTGGTCGACGAAAGGATTGTCGTCCGGCACCGAACCATCGTCGTGCAATCGCAGGACTTTGCCCAGATTCGTCTGCATGTCCTGGGCCGGCGTGAACTTCTGGCGGTCTCCAGACGCGATCCACAGGTAGCCCTCGTCGTCGAACAACAGCCGGTGCCCGTAGTGGCCGAAGCCGACGACCTTGGGATACTGGCGCCAGATGACGTCGACGTCTGACAGCGCTCCGCCGTCGTCGGTCTGGTTCAGCACCGC
>JAQBVV010000005.1 GCA_027622905.1 Acidobacteriota bacterium | reverse complement strand
CCGGCATCCCGAGCTATCTTATAGACCGCATAGGGGATACTGTCTAACGACGCGGGGAACTTCAGCCTAGTGGTCTGATTGCGAATTGGCTTGTGCACCGAGGGCGGTGAGGCGTCCGGCTGGCCAGGCGCGACGAGGGAGCATGCTGGGCGCATGTGACCGAAGAGCAACGCCGCCAGACGGAGGCCTCGCCGGCCGAATGCCGAGCTGATTCGCGATCAGACCACTAGCACAATTCCCGGGCGGGGCATCCCGCCTCCACCCCACCACGCACAGTCCGCGCGGCGGGGGCCCCGGGCTGGCGGCGTTGCTCCTCCCTCGCATATGCCCAATATTCTCGGTCGTCGCGCCTTACCAGTCGGGCGCCGCGCTCCGGGACTTATCCAAGGAATCACGGTTCCAGGGGACTACGGAGTGGCCGCCACGACGATCGGCGTGACGGTACCGCGAGGGATCTGGTTGGGCGCACCGGGCCAGAACAGGTACGCAGACAGCGCGTGCGTTCCGATGTGCTGGGCCTCGAACTGAAAGCTGAGGACGAACGTGCCTGCAGGGCTGACCGTCGCAGCGGTCTGCAGCACCTCGCCAGGAAGACCGGAGTCTGGGGAAAAGATGAGGACAACCTGGCTGAAGTCGGCCCTGTCCGTGGCGGTGACCCGCCCGGAGATGGTCACGCGCTCTCCTGAGGCATAGCTCGTCCTGATCGGAGCATCGAACGTGAGGCCTCGCCATGACGTGGCGTCAAGAGCGGGGTAATTCACATCGAGCACCGACACCAATGGGGCCGCGACTTTCGGCCGAATCGTGGTGACCAGATCGATGGCACGGTCGGTCGAGAGGTCGAACGACGGGATACCTTGCCTGGTGGCAACTCCGCTCTGGAACGGGTCTTCGATGCGCCGCGCGAAGAACGTCCAGTAGTCCATCTCCGCCTGGGTCAGCAGTCGATCGCGTGTCACGACGATCGTGGCACGTTGCCAATCGGTGGGGACGGGGCCCTGTCGCTCGCCGAGCATGCCGATCACGTTGAACACCGTTGCCGTTCGGGTGGCACCAACCGTGGGCGTGCCCGCGGCTGGCTCGGCAATGCCGCCGAATTGCCCCTGCTCGTCAAAGAGCGTCACCTCGGGCACCGATCCGGCTGGCAGTATCCCCATCGCGTATCGCATGAACGGGTGAAACCGCGCCAGTCTCGGGGTTCGGACCACCTGCCATGCACCATCGACCACTGCCAGACGCCTGGTGGGTACCAGGAGGCCGGCCATGAATGTTTCATCCGTCGCCCACAGAGGGCTGTGGAATGTCGCTTGTGAGCCGGCGCGGACCAGGCCGGTCAGGGCGGCCCAGTCGAAGTAGTGCCCCCACTGATGCGCCGTCTCGTGCGATGAGGTCACATTGTCGTTGACCGACCCGTCCAGGTAGACCTCGTACGCCTTCAGGCGGCCAGTGCTGCCAAAGGCCGCCGAGTCGTCCATCAACGGCTGGCCGATGCCGCTGACCTCATTCTTGATGATGCTATGAAAGGCGGTATACGAGGCGAGGTGATCGTCATGCGGAACGATGGCGAGCGCGTCGTACGAATCTTCGAAGTGCTCGTAGAACATCGCAGCGACGGTCGCGGCGTCGTAGTCGTCCTGGTCATCACCGAGGCGGGACCCGCCGTACCCGGGGATGCGGAGGTTGACGATGTTGCTGGAGTACTGCACGTCGCCGCTCAGCTGCACCACCGCCGACGTCTGCAGGTTTCGCGGACTCAGCCGCAGGAAGATCAAGGATCCCCCGCCCGGGAGCGTCTCGCCAGGCAAGACCTCACCCCACTCGATGCGCGGCTTGTCCCACCCAAACGAATACGAGCGCAGCACGCGCTCGAGTGCGTCGCCCCCCCAGACCGGGTTGAGCACGCTCACCAGTTGCCCGTTGATGAGCTGTGTTGCCGTGCGCGTCCACGTTTCGATGTCGCCCTCGTTGAGTGGGGCGGCGGACTGAAAGCGGATGGTCGGCACATCACCGGACACCACGAAGTTACTGAGTGTCACCGCACCCGCGTAGTCCGGTGTCAGGATCGACGGTTGCTGGGTAAACCACAGCGGCTGCCCGACGGAAGGAGCGACGAGGGGGCGAACGCCCCGCGTCGTCGCCATGACGTCAGGCGTTCCACAGATGAGCAGCGTTCTCGATGGCGACGGCGGCAGGGCTTGTGGCCCCTCGGGAAGTTGCTGCGCGCCAAGCGTGGCGAGGGCAACGCCGGTCATCGCCGCTGCGAGGGCGACGGTTATGCGCAGGCGTGAGGACCTCATAATTCGGCTCCGGAATTATATCTCCCTGATAGAAATCGGCGGAAGTGGCATTCGTCTGTAGCGGCAGGCATGGTCGGGTGCAACGGTGCGCAGCCCCGGCGGCTCGGATCCGGCTGTTGCAAAGGCACCGGTGACCGAGAAGAATGGCGCCAGTCGCATGGATCTCGACTCGGCGCTGCTGATGCTGTCGCTGATTCCCAGCGGAGTCGGGTTCGTTCTCTTCGTGTACGGGCGAAAGGTGAGCAGGTGGCCGCAGTTGATCGCGGGACTGAGGTTGATGGTCTATCCCTACTTTGCAGGCGACGTCGTCACGCTCATCAGCGTCGGTGCGCTGCTCGGGGGCGGACTGTATGTGATGATTCAGGCGGGATGGTAGCGCCCACTGACGGCGACAGGCGAATCGATCGCAGGGTGATCCGCCCGGACATCGCCGTGCTCCACCTCTCGTGGCAATCGGGAGGGCAGAACCGCCGGTGATTCGGTTCCTCGTGCGCCGCCTCGTCTTGACCATCCCCGTGCTGCTCGGGGTGGCAACACTCGTGTTTGCGCTCATGCACCTGATCCCGGGCGACCCGGCGCAGGCGATGCTCGGAGAGACGGCCGCGGAGGAGGACATCGCGGCACTGCGGGCGCGGCTCGGACTGGACCGGCCGTTGTCTGTGCAGTACGGCAGATTTCTGAGGGGCGCCGTCGGCGGCGACCTTGGTACCTCACTTCGCACGGGCGAGCCGGTTGCCGATGCGATCGTCGCCCGGTTGCCCGCCACGTTCGAACTCGCGGTCGCCGCGTTACTCGTGGCCCTCGGCGTGGCGATACCGCTGGGCATACTCGCGGCGGTGCGGCAGGGGACCCTGGTCGACCACGGCGCCACCGCCGTGGCGCTGGCGGGGGTGTCGATCCCGAACTTCTGGCTCGGGCCGTTGCTGGCCATCGTGTTCGCGGTCGAGCTCGGCTGGTTGCCAGTCTCCGGTCGAGGCACCGTGGCACACCTTGTCCTTCCCGCGATCACGCTGGGTACCGCGTTGACGGCAGTCCTGGCACGCATGACGCGAGCCTCGCTGGTGGAGGAGTTGCGGAAGCCCTACGTGCAAGCCGCGCGAGCCCGGGGCGCGTCGCGCACTCGGGCGGTCCTGCGGCACGCGCTCCCGAACAGCCTGATCCCGGTCGTGACACTCGTGGGCCTGCAGTGTGGCGCCGTGCTTGGTGGAGCGGTGATCACGGAGACGATCTTCGCCTGGCCTGGCGTCGGCCGGCTGCTGGTCCAGTCGATCGGTTTTCGCGACTACCCGATGGTGCAGGGCTGCGTGCTGCTCATCGCGGTGATCTACGTGGGCGTCAACCTGGTGGTCGATCTCGCCTACGGTCTGCTGGACCCGCGCATCCGCTATACCTGACCGATGACCAGGGTTGGTGCTGCGGTCGTGCTGGTTGCCGTGGTTGCGGCGATTGTCGGGCCGTGGCTCGTGCCGTTCGACCCTGCCACACAGGAACTGGCGCTTCGGCTGACAGGGCCATCAGCCGCACACTGGTTCGGCCTGGACGAGCTGGGCCGGGACATCCTTGCTCGCGTGCTGTCGGGCGCCAGAGTATCGCTGGCCGTCGCCCTCGTCGTCGTCGGTATCTCGGTGACGGTCGGCATCGCGGTCGGCGCGATCGCCGGCTATTGTGGTGGCTGGATCGACGAGGGCGTCGGCAGGGTCATGGACATTCTGCTGGCGTTTCCAGATCTATTGCTGGCCATTGCGCTGGTTGCCGCACTCGGACCGGGTCTCGCCAATGTCGTGCTGGCGCTCTCGCTGATCGGGTGGGTTGGCTACGCACGAGTCGTCCGCGCGCAGGCCCTCCACACTCGCGAGCTGGAGTTCGTCGAGGCTGCGCGGGCCTTGGGCGCCACGACCCCGAGGATCCTCCTCCGTCACGTGATCCCCGCGACGCTGCCGGCCGTGGTCGTCCAGGCGACCCTGGGCATGGGGGGCGTGATCCTGGCCGAGGCCTCCTTGAGTTTTCTTGGCCTCGGTGTGCAGCCACCGACGCCGAGCTGGGGCGCGATGCTGAACGACGGGCGGGGACACCTGCTGGACGCGCCACACCTGACGATTGTTCCCGGCCTGGGCATCGCCCTGCTGGTCCTCGGGTTCAACTTCCTCGGCGATGGCCTGCGCGATCGGATGGACCCCACGACGCGGCGTGGGATCTCAGGGTGGCTGTCGCGGAAACGACCGGCTACGGCTCCTCTCCGGGGCGCAGCCCGACAATCGTGAACGGCTGCGAAAGGTCGTCGGCTGTGACGAATGTCCGCAAGAATTCCCGCTCGACCGGTTCGATCACGCGTGTGACCTCCGATTCCATCGCAACGACCGGTAGTGGACTGACTGGCATCGCGTCGAACTGTTGCTGCAATATCGGCTGGAGCACGATCGGCCCGCCAGGTGGGGGAGTGGTCGTGATGATGGCCGCATCGACCCAGGTCTGCCCGTACGACGCGCCGCGCGACTCGTTGTTCACCTGCACAGAGTCGCGAAGAGCGGCGATCCCGAACGGGTCGTTCACGACGCTGGTCGGGTTCGGACGTCCGCTGATCGAGAGAGCCTGAAATGGAGGATGCACGAAGACGAGCGCTGACGCATTCCGAACCGCCGCGACCCACCAGGGCCCGGTCTCCCGATGGGATATCGGCTTCGTGTAGGACGTTCTCGATCGTGCGGATGCCATCGACAGTACTGCGAGCGGGGTCGTGTACGTGTCGCCGCTCGCGAGTCGGATTCGGAGTACCAGGCGGTTCCCGAAGATCTGGCTGGAACGGACGCTGAACTGCCGCGGATCCGGCTCCTCCGCGCGCCGCCGCCACACGCCACCGGGAATCGCAACGCCGTCCAGTTCGAGCTGGGCTGCTCTGGTGGCCGTCGACCTCTCCCAGACGGCCGACACCTGCTCGATCACCGGGACGGAGACATCGGTGAGCAGTGCACCTGTCGCCTCGAAGGTGCTCGCGCGCCATTCACACTCGTAGCCCTTTTCGGTCGACAGGAAATCAATGCCCTGGCACGCTTCGCTCATGGTCGTGGTGCCAGCGGTCTGTGCGACGAAGACCTGTGGCACCTCGAACACCTGTGCGGCGACGCTCTCCGTTTCGAGGCCCAGGCGGCCGCGAAACACGAGGATCTGCGATGCGGTCGGGTGCTCGCCCGGCAGCAGCGTGACGGGCAACGTGACCGTCGCCCTGGCCTCCAGGGTTGTGACCGATCCGGCGTTGACCATGCCAGAGAGCTCGCGGCCCTCGCCCGGACTGCCCGCCTTCGGGCGCGCGTAGATCTCGAAGGCACCTTCCATGGTTTCGTCCGTCAGGTTCTCAATACGAATGAACGCCCCCTTGTCGTCATAGCCGAGAGCATGGACTCGCATCGATGCGCGGAAAAAGTAGTCGAGGACCGCGCGTGCGTACCCGACCGCGCGCGGCAACATGTGCGCCGCCACCTGGTCCCAGACGACACCGTCGACGCATGGGTAGGGCCGTGAGGGTCGGCTTCGCGGATTGAGGTCTCCGGCGCACTCGGCGCGAACTGGATTCGCGGGCAGCAGCCCCTGACCCTCGGGTCGTGTCCAGTAGCGACGGACAATCTTGCGCCCGTCAGGAGTCCGCCGGGGCGTGGCGAGCTCGGTGCGGACCAGGCCGTCGGTGTCGGGGCGCGGGAACGGATACGGTCCCGACAACGTGTCTTCGCTGAAGAAGTTGGCATTCGCGATTTCGGCGAGGCCGATGGCCGCCGGGGCTGATGGAGAGGCCGCGTTGAACGTCACGCTTGGATTCGAGCCGTCATACATGTCGGCGTCGATCAGTCGCCCGATCGGAGCGTTGGCCGGCTCACTTACGGGTATCGGGATCCGGAGGATGCTCGGATCCGGCCCGATGGGGTGTGAGAGGAACCGGCCGATGAACGGCTCAGGGTCGTTGCCGCCGGCATGGCCTGACTGCACCCACGTGTCATACGACCAGAAGAAGGGGACACTGCCAAGCGGGTGTTCGTCATTCCGCGCGTGCTCCGGCACCGACGCGTCGACGACCGTATGCATGATCTGCCCGAGGGCGCGGAAGGTGTTGGCCAGCAGTGCCTCACGCTGGGGTGAGTTGGGTTCGGTGAGCGCCTGGTAGTACGTGTCCCGGGCGTCATGCCACGACCAGTTACCTCCAGCCGCGCCGACACTGCTCTGATCGCGGTTCTGTATCCAGCGTGCAGACGATTCGTTGGGGCCAAGAAACGTCAGTCCCGCCGAGTCCCAGCGTTGTAGCGGGTCATGGAAGTGGTTGTAGTAACGGCCCGTCTTCGGCAGGAGTGGCCAACCCTCGTCTTCCAGCTCGCCGCCCAGCTCGATCCACTCGCGCACGCGCCGAGGTGGGCCATCAAGCGGCGTCAAAAAAGTCTCAGAGCCCAGCGACAGTTCAAGGGTGTCGCGAAAGAACGCTTCAAGATCGGTTGTCGAAGCGGAGAGCACGGCCTGTCGGTTAACCAGCCGGTGGCTTGACACTTCGAGTGCTGCCACTGGCACGCTGGCAAGAATGGCCAGGAGGCAAAGCTGAGCTGGTTGTGATCGTCGGGGTTGGGCAGTGGTCATCGCGTGGTCCCTTGTGACTCAAAGCAACGAAGCTCGCGGTCGTAGGCGTAGATGGCGTCACGAAAGCGAGGCGCCTCGCCGTGAAGTGGTACGCCCGCCCGGTTTTGAGGAATGCAGCGCTCGTCACGAGTCGTCAGCGGCTGCATGTTGACGACGGTGGGATCCACGAATCGGACACCGCCCGGCGGCGTGACGTCGCGACCGCGAGCGACATACGCCGGCGCGAAGAAGCCGAGTTCTGGCGGGGTCGCGAAGAGTTCCCAGTACGGTGGTCGGCCGGTCAGCTCGAAGCGTCCATCGTCGTCGGTGACAGACTCGGTGGCATAGAGGAAACTCCGCCCTCCGTCGCCGGTCAGCGTGGGTAGCCGGCGGTCCCAACTGACCATGACGTGCGCGCCCGCAATCGGCGCGCCTGTCTCCTCATCGACGAGCTGTCCCGAGAACGGGCCCCATTGAGCCTGCCCTCTGAGCCAGCTGCCGAACGCCAGGAGAAGGCTGCTGGCGACCAGGCCGACGGCCAGCCGGCGGACCCAGCGCCACGCGCGGCTCCGGCCATGGTGTGTTCCTTCGCTCACTGTCATTTCGTGGTGCGTGTCGTTCATGGGGACCTCAGAACTGCCACAATCGCCACTGGCCATCGACATCTGCGGCAAATGCGATGGGGTACGAGAATACCTGCCCGGCTTCCTCTCGCAGCATCTCGTATTCGGCGCCGCCGCGACCGACCCGAATCAGTTCGATCGCTGTAAAGCTGGCTCCATAGTCGGCCAGTTCATCGGGGGAGAAGGGTTCGAAATATTCCCGCCACCCGGCCTGGCGTGCCCCGTGTACGAAGCTGAGAGCCTGCTCAGGATCGCCGGTCTGAAGAGATCCGGTGAAGCCGCGCCAGACCTGCTGGATGCGCGCGTCAAGTGCGGCACGGTCGTAGACCTCCACCGCGGCCCGGTGGGTCTGGACCTGGCCGTCAGACGCAATGGCACGAAGCGTCGGCACGTAGATACCCGGTTGCGCGTAGACGAATGGAAGCCCGTCGAGCGTGGTGCCGTCGAAGTCGACCGAGCCGTCGCTGTCCAGGTCGAGCTCGACGCGGGTGCTCGCGGCTAAACTCACGCTGAAGGTCACGACGTGAGGTGCAAGGCCACCGGCCGGGTGCGCCACGAGCCTGGGTCGTGATGCCGCCGGTCGCTGGTCAACCACGATGTTGACAGTGTCGGAGGCGGTCGCGCCTGTCTCGAGATCGACTGCATTCACGGTGAGGGTCCCCGTTGTCGCGTCGACGGGCACTTCCACGGCGAAGATGCCGGCTTCGGTGCTCGCTGGTATCGACGGGATCGCCGACCCGGGCGGGAGGGGAACGGTGACGCCGACGCCGCTGCCGCCGCCACCGCCATCATACGTTCCGCGCAGCCAGACGGTCGGGGTGATCACGTTGCTGCCGGCCGCGGGCTCGAGAATGCTGATCCGGATGCTGGTGACCGTGAATGTCTGCACGGCTCGGTTCGCGCTCACGTTTCCGGCCATGTCACGTCCTCGCGTCTCGAACGTGTGCGCTCCAGGCGTGAGCCCACTGACGCGAATCGTGGTTGACGGTGCAAATGGCGACCACGCGCCGCCGTCCAGACGCCACGAGAAAGCGAGCGCCGACGAGTACGTGTCGGTCCCTGCGATGAGGAACGTCGCGGACGTTTCGGCTGTGTCGTCGGCAGGTCCTTGCACGATTCGAACCTCCGGGGGCGTCCGATCGACGATCACGAATCGAGCATCGGCGAACGTGTTTCCGGCTCGATCGGTCGCGATGACCGTGAACGTGTGCGGCCCTTCGCCAACCGAGCGCGTGTCTATCGGGACGGCGCTGACGAGCGGCTCTGGCGGTGTCGGGTTCTCGACCGTCGCCACCGTCACGTCGTCCAGCATGAACACCAGCGATGCCAGGCCGCTGCCGGCATCGTCTCCGTACGCACGGATCATCGTCAAGTCGCGCACGTGCGTTCCGATCGGCGGTGCCTGAATGGCCGCGTGGGGAAGCGTCGTATCGTGGGTGACGGTTCGCACAGCCGGTGCCGAACTCAAGCCGCGGCCACCGTCGGCCGTCGCGGTCGCTGCGAACCACGTGTCGGTATTGTCGCTGAGCGGCACGAGGAGCCTGAAGGCGCCCGTGACCCTGTCGGCCTGCGTGGTGGCGAACGGGCGCCGCAGCGCACGGGTGCCGAACGCGCTGATGCGCTGGCCCGGTGATGCCCGTCCAGCGATGGCGACCGGAGACAGGTTCGTGAAGAGCGGTGCGCTGAGGCTGGGGGGGGCCGGCGCGCGCACGCGCAGGAGCCGTCCGGACTTCCTGCCCTCGACGATCAGGAGGTCGCCGGTAGGCTCAAACGCGAGCCCTCGCGGCTCGCGCACACCGTCAAGGACCACGGAAGTGGACGCGGCGTTGAGTGGCTTGATGACCACGCCGTTGTCTTTCTTGGAAGACGTGCCGCCTCGCGCAGCGGCGGCGACAAACAGCGCGCCGAGCCGGTCGACCGCGACACCGGCCGGGGCGTAGCGGCGACCGACCGATGCGGATTCCGGTGGACCGGCAGCGCCGTTGGCATCGATCGGTACACGCACGAGCCATGTGCGAGTTCTCCCGCGGTCCGTCGACATCCTTTCGGCCGTCGCGTAGAGCCCGTCGTCGGTCCAGACGATCCCTTCGAGTGCGTGAAACCCGTCAGCGATGGAGCGCACCGCGCCGGAGGGACGAAGCGCCAGAATGTGCATCGCTTTTCCGTCTTGCTTCTTGGCACTGTGCTTCTTGTTACTGTGCTTCTTGTTACTGTGCTTCCTGGTCACGCGCTTCTTGGAACTCTGCCCCTTGACACTGGGCTCCTTGGTACTGGGCTTCTTCGAATCGAGCTTCCTGAGATCGGCCAGCCGCTTCGCCGTGACATAGATCGTGCCGTCTGGCGCACTGGCGATCCACCGTGCACCGGTGATGCCGAACGCCAGCACGTCGAGCGACCCGGAGGGATCTCGTCTCAATACGCGCCGCCCTCGCTCCTCGACGATAAGCAGGCCACCCTGTGGATCGAACGCCACGCCGGCGGGCCCTTCGAGTCCCGCCACCAGCACAGTCCGAGCGCCCATCGGAGCGATCTGGACGATCTCTCCGGTCTTTCGATCGGAGACCACGACGGAGCCGTCGTGAGCCACGGCCACGCCCACGGGGTCTCCGAAGCCTCCCGCGACGACCTCGACGGTCGGTCTTGAGCGCGAAGCCGGCGTTGACGTGCCGGCCACCGCCGCGAGGCAGGCGCAGATGAGCGTCGCTCGAAAAGGCCGCGTTCCCCTACGTGTCAGTCTGTCGCCCACATGGCCTCCTCACGCCTCCTGAGGCGATGGGTCCCTCGTCCCGCCCATTCGACCTTGAGGCTCCCCGCGTGGGTGCCCTTACTGGTTGTCATGCTGTTCAGGGGGAGCAACTGGCGCGCCAGCTCCTGGATCAGCAAGAACAGGCGCGATCTGTCCGATCGCAGGAGATGGGCTTGGTGGATGTGGCAGGGCGTGGGCACGTCGAGCCCGCGCAGGTGCGCAGTTGTTGCGATGCGGGCGGCCGGCTGTCAGACGTGGATCGGGTGCGGACCGGACGGACCTACGGCGTCGGCTGTTCCTGTTCCAGCCGCGCGAGGCGTCTCGCGATCGCCGCATCCGCGGCGCTGCCGTCTGTCAGCGCGAGGAAATGTCTGAGTGCATCGGTCGCGAGAGGAATATGCCCCAGCTGTTCGGCGGCATTGGCGAGATCGATGAAGACGGCTCGTTCGACGGGTGGCTGTTCGGTGGCCCGCACGAGCACGCGTTCGGCATCCGATGCCTCGCCGGACCGGAGCAACGCCCTGCCGTACAACATCAGCGCTTCGCCGGACGCTCCGGCCGAGGTGGCAGGTCGTTTCAACGCCTCGATCGCCTTACCCAGGGCCACGCGGTCGCCCTCAGGATCCGCGGCGTCGAGCCACACGCGACCAAGCGCGGTGTAGACCATCGGGTCATCCGGGAACCGTTCGGCCGCGCGCCCCAGCGTGACCACGGCGGCGTCGGTGCGCCCCCCGCGCGCGTAGGTGAGTCCAAGGTCGATCAGGCGGGTGGCGCGGGTCGGTTCGAGCGCGGCGATGGCTTCGCGCTGCTGGAGCGCCTCGCGCCGTCGGCCCGTGCTGTCGAAGATCGCCATCATCTCTTCGCGCGCCGCTACAAATGCCGGATTGATCTCGACGGCGTGCGCCAACGTGTCCAGCGCGTCGCCGTCCTGTCCGGTCTCCCTGAGGCACATGCCAAGCAGATAGAGCGCTTCGGTAAAGTCAGCGTCAAGCGCGATGGCAGCCCTGAGCGGATCGAGGGCACGGCTGGCCTCGCCGTTTCTGTAGCGGGTGAGCGCCAGCTTGTAGAGGACCCGTGGCGAGCGGTCGTCGAGCGACACGAACACGTCGTAGTGTTCGGCCGCGTCGGCATACTGGCCCATGGCGGCGTTGACGTCGCCAAGCAGCTCAACCGGTTGGGGCGCGGCGGGGTCTCGCACCCGGGCCTCCTGCAGATCGCGGAGCGCCGCCGCGTACTCTCCGCGGCGACGGTAGGTGTCGCCTCGCTTCAGATACGCCAGCATCGAATCGCCCTTGAGCGCCAGCGCGCCACTGAAGGCCTCGATGGCGCCGTACGTCTGGTTCTGCGACAACGCGGTCTCGCCCGTCGCGATGAGACGCTGATATTCGCGCTCCTGGTGGACGAGGTACCACGCCAGGAGCGTGCCGACCATCAGGGCCCCAAGCCCCACGGATACGATGAGGAGCCGTCTCACAGGGTCATCCTAACAGGACAGCGGACGGGTTCGGGCCAACGGCAGGGGCGTCGCGTGTCGAGGGCCTGCACGGGGTGCGGCAGCGATCAGGGGCGCGTGGTGGTGGGCACGTCGCCCCTGGCACTGGTCGTGTTGCTGAGCGCGTCGGTGACACGGATCACCACGCCGGCCGCGGTCTCGGCGTCGAGCGTCAGCTCGAACGCCTCGGTGCGCGAGTCGGCGATGCCGTCAGTGGGGTAGACCGCGTGCCAGCGGTCGCCATCCATCGAGTACTCCGCCTTTTGGATCGCGGAATCCTCATCACGCACATCGAACGCGATCACCGTGCTGTCACCCTCGCGGCGGACGGCCGTCACGGTCAGCGACGGAGGCGTGTTGTCGATCTCAAAAGTCGTACTTTCCATGGTGGCCGTGAGCACGGTGTCCGGGGCATTGGATGGCACGTCCGAGGCCACCACCTGGATGGTGTACCGGCCATTGGGAACCGATGTGGTATCCCAGACGAGCAGGGACTCCGCCAGTTCGCGCCTGAGCGGCTTCCACGCCGTGTCGCCCTCGCGTCGATACTGCACGTCGTAGCGAAGTTCGTCCTGGTCGGTGTCCTCGGCACGCCAGACAAACGTCAGCAGCCCCTTCTGGTAGTCCTGGCGCCCCAGCGAAGGTGCACTGGTCGATGACACCTGTCCCCCCTGGCTCTGTGCCGCCGCGCGCTGGTCAGGCGTGTCCCCTTCGAATCCGGCGATCCCGGGGTCACCTGTCGGAAACGGGCGCTGGAACACCGTGCCCGGCGGATGGATCGTGATGTCGGTCACGCGGGGACGGGTGTTGCGAGGCAGATACGCCGCGGTGACCGATGTCAGGACGGGCGCCCCGGCGCTGCTGCCCGTGAGCACGGCTCGCCACTGGAGGTATCGTGCCCGGGGGCTCACGATGGTGCTGCCGGCTGCGTTGGCGTAACTCGGGCTCCACTCGCTCCAGGTCTCATCCGGCGTTTCGGTATTTCCCGATCGAGTCGCGATGCCGAGCCTCGCCCCGTCGGGCACCTGCGCGGCCCATTTGATCGCGCCCCACGCGGCCGACGCCTGCGCGTCGCGGACGTCGGATGTGTAGGTGCCACGTTCGGCGCGGTCGGCCGACAGTCGAAAGAGCTTACCGGGGTTCGACGTCGCGAACTGCACGCCGGCGTTGCCGTCCGACAGCAGCGCGGTCACTTGCTGGACGGGCGCGCGCGCCACCAGGGTGGGGAGCATCGGCTCGCCAGACAGGCGGTAGATCTTGCCCTCGTTCCCGGTGGCAACCATCACCGAGCCGCCGTTTTCGAAGGCCAGATCGTACGGCGCATCTTGGTCCATCTGCCAGATCAGATCCCATGCGCCGTTCGGCAGGATCCGGTACACCGCACCGGCCCCGGGTCCCTGGCCGCTCCCCTGGGCGGGCTGCGACGTGGACTGCGAGGTGGAGGCGCCGCCGCTGACGATCGTGATCGAGACATCGGTCGATACCGAGGCGGTCTGCTGGACCGGCGCAGGTGTCTGGGCTGGTGCCGGCGTTGGTGCCTGCGTGGGTGTCGCGCGCCCTCGCACCGCGGCAACATAGATCTCGCCGTCAGCCCTGACGCGGACGGTATGGATCTCATCGAACGGCGAATCCAGCAGGACAAACGGCCTGCCGGAACCGTCGATCTGGAATACCCGCCCCGGGGAGGCTGTCCCCGCCAGCAGGCGACCCTCGCCATCGAAGGCGAGCGTCATCACATGTGTCGCCTTGGTCCGGTAAAACGGCGCACCCTGGCCGTCGGGGCTGATCTTGTAGACGACGCCCGTATCGCCCGTGCCGGCAAAGACGTTGCCGTCCGCATCGACGGCGAGACTCCAGATGTATCGATCCTCGGGATCGAAGAACGTCTGGCCCGTCCCGGTTTCGTCCACCTTGTAAATTTGGCCGTCCGGGGAGGTTGCCACGTAGAGGCCGCCGCCGGGCGCGGGCGCTATGGCATGCACCTCGAGTTCGTCGGCGTCAAAGAAGACGGTGCCGTTGCCATCGGCGTCGATACGGTAGACCTGCCCTTCGTTCCCGCTTCCGACGAACACGGACCCATCGGGCGCGCTGGCAAGCGCCCAGAGAAACGGCGCGCTGGATTCGTACCGCGGCGTCACGCCAGGTCCCAGCGTCAGCCGGCCGTACGCATCGATCGACACGTCCTCGATGTCGCCCTGCAGGAACTCGGCCTCGGTCGAGACCTGCCAGAAGGTGGGGAGCGCCGCCTGCACCCCGACGATGGCCACGGCCACCAGTCCGCACGCGACGAGCACGGCGCGGAGGTCTCGCACTTACTCCTCGATCGCCAACGTCAGAGTGCGGGCTCCGGTGACCGCATGCTCGGTTGCGATGTCCCATTCGCCAAGCATGGCGGTCCGCAACGGACTGAAGCTGCCGCCGTTGCGATCCGATTCGAGGACCGCCATCACCGACGACGGCAGCGACGACAGCGACTCGCCCTCGACAACTGCGCCGTTGCCGCCGCCAAGCAGACGAACGTAGAGGCGGTTGTGCTTGCGCGTGTTATTGAGGACGCGAATCATCTGGGGCAGCCCTCGTGCCTGGAGCGGTTGTATCCGCAATTCACGTGCCTCCCACTGTGACAGGCTCGTGCCGTCAGCCACCATGATCGAGACCGTCCCGCGGGCCCTGGCCGGGATGTCCACCGGCAGGGTCTGGGTGATCTCTTCGCCTCGATAGGTGCGAAGCAGCATCTTGAGTTGCACGGTCGTCCCTGGTGCGGCGCGACGACCATCGACCCACACGCGCTCGAGCGTGGCGGAGCGGGGTTCTTCGCTCGCCTCGATCTGCAGATCGAGGCGCTCCAGTTCCACGTCCTCGAAGTCGTTGCGGAGCAGCACGTTGATGGGGGCCACGACGTAGGCGGCTGCACCGAGCGACGGTTGGTCGCCGGTGAAGAGATTTTCGAACGCGACGCTCCCGTGTCCCTTCAGCGCAGCGGTGCCGCGAACCGTATAGCTGGCCACGCCGTTTTGTCGCTCGTACGAGTTCAGCGTGCTGAGGATCGACAGATAGGCCAGCGTGGGGGTGAACAGCCGGTCGTTAACCATCGCCATGTCGAACATCTCTTCGATGCCGCGCTCCGACTTCAGCGTGATGTGCACCGGAATCAGGGTCGGACCCGCGCCGAGGGTGCCGGCGATCGTCGTGGCGCGATCCTGCTCGATCGTGCCGATCACCTCTCCGGTGCTGGCGATCTTCGAGGAGTTCGCCAGGCTCGGGAGCAGCGTCAGGATGTGCGCGCGTGTCATCGGGAACTGCGTCGGTCCCAGCCCGTAGAACGGATGGCCAAACGCATAGACACGGTCACCGTCGACCTCGGTCACCGTCCCGGTGGCGCCCATCTGGAGGTCGCCGCTCATCAGCGAGACCCCAACGGGATCTCCGGGTCGCAAACGGGGCGCCGCCACCGCGCCGCTGGCACCCTGGGCCAGTCGAGGCATCAGCGGTGAGACACCGGCTACCACGGGCACAAAGCCCTGGTCGCGGAATACAGACGCGAGCGGGGCGATCGCGCCGGCGTCGAATCCACCCAGCGTGAGCGGCGTGGCGATCGGGCGGAGCATCGTGCCGATGCCGGCATGCAGCTCCGCGTTGCCGAGGACCTGGATGTCGCCCGGGCTATCCGCAAACGGACGCACCGCACTGAACGCTTGCCGGAGCGACGCGATGAGGCCTTCGGGTGTGAGCGGCGTATCCAGCGCGACGGCCGGGACCTGGCGTCTCGGCGCCGAGAAGGTCGCGGCGTCGGTCATCTCGCCGATCGGCGTGATCCCGGCAATGGGTTCGGTGGAAAACTGACCGAGGGAATACGAGACCGCACCGACCAGGCGCCCGTCGATGTAGACCGGGCTGCCGCTCATGCCGGCGATGACGCCCGTGCGAGCGAGGGGGCCGCCTTCAAGACGGGCCAGGATCAGATCCCGGCGTGGACCGATGACGTTGTGGAGCACGCCAATGATGTGAGCCTGAAACTCGTCGAGGCGATCGCCTTCGAACACCGTCCTGCCGATGCCGACCATGCCGGCCCGCAATTCGTCCACGGGGAACGTGCGGCTTTGAGCCGGCAGGCCGCCGACCAGCAGCACCACAAGCGCGGCGACGGCGGCAAGCAGTCTCACGACGATGAGTGGAAGGTTCCGCACTGTCAGGACTCGTTTCTGACGATACGGGTAAACCGAGGAAACTGCAAGGACATGGCGCGTTGGTCGTTGACAGTTCCTGAAGCTCTACGATAGAGTCGACGTTCGGTTCTATCAATGATTTCGCCGCGCTACTTTACCTTCGTCCGGTTGTCGAGCCACACCAGCGGCTGGTGGCGGTATCCGACTGCGACTGAAGGGGCGGCCCGCGTCTAGCACACGCACATACTGAGCCACGACAACGCCTCTTCAGCCCATGGTTGAAGAGGCGTTTTTGTTTATAGGCTCCACTCGATTGATGCATGCCATGACTCCAGCGTTGTTGTGCGAGACGGTGACCGGCGCCACGATGGCCGAACTGATCGCGGCCCGCGACGCCGCGGCCTCGGCCGGTGTGGTCGACATGGTCGAGCTGCGCCTCGACGGCGTGCGCGATCTCGATGTGGCCGGTGCGCTGGACGCCGTCACGGTCCCGGTGGTCGCCACGTGTCGACCGGTCTGGGAGGGCGGCCGATTCGACGGCAGCGAGGAGGAACGGCGGGGCGTACTGACCCGCGCGCTGGCGCACGGCGCGAGGTACGTGGATATCGAATGGCAGGCGGGGTTCGACGACATGATCGCGGCCAACCAGCCACGCGTCGTCGTCTCGTCCCACGATTTCACCGGGGTACCCGCCGATCTCGCGACGCGGGCACGCGCCATGCGGAGCACCGGCGCCGCGCTGATCAAGGTGGCGGTCTCGGCGGCCCGGCTGTCCGATTCGCTACCCCTGCTCGAGGTGGCCAAGCAGGGAGATGCGGTCGTGGTTGCGATGGGCGACGCCGGTGTCCCGAGTCGGTTGCTGGCGTCGCGATTCGGCTCTCGGTGGACATTCGCCGGTCAGAACGTCGCCCCCGGTCAGATTCCCGCGACCCGCATGGTCGGCGAGTTTCGGTTTCGTGCCGTGGGTGCGCACACCGCGGTGTACGGCGTCGTGGGTAACAACGTCATGCACTCGGTGTCTCCGGCGATGCACAATGCCGCGTTCGCCGCCGCCGGCCGTGACGCCGTGTACGTTCCGTTGTGTGCGGCGGACTTCGCGGATTTTCTGGCGTTTGCCGAGGCGCTGGACCTGGCGGGCGCCAGCGTCACCATTCCGTTCAAGCGGGATGCGCTCGACGCATCGATCGCCTCCGATGCGTTGGCGCGGCGTGTAGGCGCGGCCAATACGGTGCGACGGGTGCCGGACGGGTGGGAGGCGACCAATACGGATCTCGCGGGGTTTCTGGAGCCGCTGGAGGCAGCATGGGGCGCGGATCTGCTGGGGCAGGCGGCGACGGGGCCCGCCGGGAAGACGGGGCCTACCGGGAAGATGGGGATACGCGTGTCGGTGCTCGGTGCCGGTGGCGTGTCGCGCGCGGTCGTCGTGGCCTTGAAATCGCGCGGGGCGTGCGTCACCGTGCATGCGCGGCGCGCTGCGCAGGCGCAGGCGCTGGCCGAGTCGCTGGACGCCAGCGTGGGGCCGTGGCCTCCGGACGCCGGATCGTGGGACGTACTGGTGAACTGCACGCCACTGGGGAGCGCATCCGCGCCGGACAGTTCGCCGATGGCCGGCGAGGCACTGGACGGTCGATTCGTCTACGACCTGACGTATCAACGGGGCGAGTCACCCCTGATGCGCGATGCTCGGCAAGCCGGGTTGTCGGCGCTCGATGGCCGGCCGATGCTGGTGGCGCAGGCTGAGCGGCAGTTTGAATGGTGGACCGGGATGCGTCCTGGCCCCGGCGTCATGCGTGAGGCGGCCGACGGCGGAGCCGCGAGGCCGATGAGCGGGATGGCGGGTACCGACTGATGCACATCACCACGTTTGAAGAATTTCGGGCGCTCGCGACGGAGGGCACGTTTGTACCTGTGTACAAGGAAAGCGTCGCGGATTTATTGACGCCCGTCTCCGCGTTTCTGAAGGTCGCGGAGTATTCCGACTACGCGTTCCTGTTCGAGTCGGTCGAGGGCGGAGAGCAGGTTGGGCGCTACTCGTTTCTCGGTAAGGACCCGTTTTTGATCGCGCGGTCCCGCGGTGGCAAGACCATCATCGACCAAGCCGGAGAAACCACCGAAAGCGACCAGCCGTTCGTGGAGGCCGTTCGGGCACTGATGGCGGATTTCCGCTCGCCGGAGTTGCCGGGGCTGCCGCGATTCACCGGCGGCGCGGTGGGCTATCTCGGGTACGACGCCGCCGCCTGGTTCGAGCCGGTGACACTGCAGGAGACCAGCGTGGTCGACGACGACGCGTGCTTCATGCTGTTTGACACCGTGCTCGTCTTCGATCACCTTCGCCATCGGATCCTGATCGTCGCCAACGCGCGTATCGGAGGAGACCAGGATCTTGAATCGCTGTATCGCTTCGCTCGCGCGCGAATCGAATTTGTCGAACGCGAGCTGGACCGAACGCTGTCGGTGATGACGCCGGCGCCGTCGCAGCCGCTGGACGTGACGTCGAACGTCGCGCGGGGCGAATTCGAGGATCGGGTGCGCACCGCCAAGGAGTACATCGCCGCCGGGGACATCTACCAGGTCGTGCTGTCGCAACGCTTCGAGACACGGTTCGACGCCGACCCGTTCGTCGCGTATCGGGCGCTCCGTCATGTGAACCCGTCCCCTTACATGTACTTCCTGCGCATGGGTGGCCGGACCATCGTCGGATCCTCGCCGGAGATGCTGGTGCGCGTGGAGGGTCGGAAGGTGCAGACGCATCCGATCGCTGGCACGCGTCCGCGTGGGGCGACGGCCGAGGAGGATCTGCGCCTGGCGACGGAGTTGCTGGGCAGCGACAAGGAGCGGGCCGAGCATGTCATGCTCGTCGACCTTGGGCGCAACGACCTCGGACGCGTGTCGGACTACGGCAGCGTGGAGGTGCCGACCTACATGACGGTCGAGCGGTATTCCCACGTGATGCATCTGGTGTCGATCGTCACCGGACGGTTGTCCGACCAGCGGGATCGACTCGATGCGCTGGTGTCCTGCTTTCCGGCCGGCACGGTGTCGGGCGCACCGAAAGTGCGCGCGATGGAGATCATCGCCGAGCTTGAGCGCGACCGACGTGGTGTCTACGCGGGAGCGATCGGCTATCTGGATTGTGGTGGCGACCTCGATTTCTGCATTACGATTCGCACCGTCGTCATCGAGAACGGCCGCGCCTACGTCCAGGCTGGCGCGGGGATCGTGGCCGATTCCGATCCGGCGGCGGAGTACGAGGAGACACGCGACAAAGCGCGTGCCGTCATTCAGGCGCTGGAACTGGCGCAGCGCGGGTTGTAGACCATGGTTCTTGTCATTGATAACTACGACTCGTTCACGTACAACCTCGTCCAGTACCTTGGCGAGCTTGGCGCGGAGATGCGTGTGTATCGGAACGATCAGATCACCGTGGACGAGGTCGCGGACATGCGCCCCGAGCGAATCGTGATCTCGCCGGGGCCAGGCCGTCCGGAGGACGCGGGGATCACCGTCGAGTTGATCCGTCGTCTCGGCGCGACGACGCCGATCCTTGGCGTCTGCCTCGGTCATCAGGCGATCGGCATGGTGTACGGGGGGCGGGTCTGTCGGGCGTCGATGCCGATGCACGGGAAGACATCAGCTGTCGTGCACGACGGCAAGGGGGTCTTCAAGGGCATCAGCAGTCCGTTCGAGGCCGGACGTTACCATTCGCTGATCGTCGCCAGCGAGGACCTTCCGTCGAACCTCGAGGTCGCCGCGCGAGGGCGCGACGAGGACGTCATCATGGGTGTCCGGCATCGCACGCACCCGGTGCACGGCGTGCAGTTTCATCCCGAGTCGGTGCTGACCGGCGAGGGCCAGCGCATCCTGAAGAACTTCATCGAGTTGTGATGTTGAGACCCCTGCTCGAGAAAGTCATGCGTCGCGAGGATCTCACGGCCGATGAGGCCGCGGCCGTCATGCGCGAGGTCATGGAAGGGCGCGCGTCGTCGGCGGCGCTGGCGGCGTTGTTGACCGCGCTGGCGATGAAGGGCGAGCGACCGGCGGAGATCGTGGGCTTCGCGCAGACGATGCGCGCGCACGCCGTGCCGATGAGCGCTCCGGTCGGCGACGTGTTCGACACGTGCGGCACCGGCGGGGACCGTTCCGGCACGTTCAATATTTCGTCCGCCGCGGCGCTCGTGGTGGCCGCGTGTGGCGTGAAGGTCGCCAAGCACGGCAACCGATCGGTGTCGAGTCGCTGCGGCAGTGCCGACGTGTTTGAACAGCTTGGCGTGAACATCGGCGCATCGCCTGCCACCGTGGAGCGAACCCTGCGCGATGCCAACATCGCCTTCTTCTTCGCGCCGACCTTCCATCCGTCGATGCGGCACGCCGCGCCGACACGGCGGGAGCTCGGGATACGGACCGTCTTCAATCTCCTGGGACCGTTGACCAACCCGGCCGGCGCCCGGCGGCAGATCGTCGGCGTGCCCCGCGCGGAGCTGACCGATGTGCTGGCACGTTCGCTGTTGCTGCTCGGCGCCGACCGCGCCTGGGTCGTGCACGGCGCCGACGGTCTCGACGAGCTGTCGACCACGGGCTACACGAAGGTGTCGGAGTGCCGCGCCGGGGCGGTGCACAGTTTCTATATCCATCCGGCGGAGTTCGGTGTCGCGCAGGCAGCGTTGTCGGACCTGCAGGGAGGTGACGCAACACAGAACGCAGAGATCGTGCGCGGCGTGCTCCGCGGCGAGCGGGGTGCGGCGCGAGACGTGGTGGTGCTGAACGCGGGCGCCTCGTTGCTGGTGGCCGGCGACGCCGGGAGCGTGCGCGAGGGTATCCGGCGCGCCAGCGCGGCGATCGATACCGGGGCCGCGTTGGCGACGCTCGAGAAGATGGCGCAGGGTTCGCATGCAGAGGCGGGTCCATGAGCGCCACGCCTGATCTGCTGCAGGCGATCATCGGAGCCACCGAGCGGATGGTCCAGTCCCGGCGGGAGCGCGAGTCGATCGCGGCGCTCGAGGCGCGGGCCTCTGAGGCGTCGCCGGCCGGCCCTCGATTCGAGCAGGCGCTCGGAACGGTCGGGCGGGTGAACGTGATCGCGGAATGCAAGCGCCGCTCTCCCTCGAAGGGTGTGCTGGCGGCCGATTACGATCCGGCGGCGATCGCGGGTCGCTACGAGCGCGGGGGAGCGGCGGCGATCTCCGTGTTGACCGAGCCGACGTTTTTCGACGGTGCGCTCGAACACCTCGTGGCGGTGCGCGAGGCCGTGACGTTGCCGCTGCTACGGAAGGACTTCATCGTCGATGAGTATCAGCTGCTGGAAGCACGCGCTGCGGGTGCCGACGCCATCTTGTTGATCGTCGCGGCCCTCGACCAGCCCACGCTGACGCGGTTGCAGGCGCGCGCGTGGAAGCTCGGCCTTGCGGCCCTGGTGGAGGTGCACGACGACGAAGAGTTGACGCGCGCGATCGACGCCGGTGCGCGGGTGATCGGCGTCAATAACCGGAACCTGCGGACGTTGCAGGTGGACGTCAACGCCTCGCATCGACTGGCCGCGAAGATGCCGACGGGCGTGATCGGGGTCAGTGAGAGCGGCCTGCAGTCCAGAGACGACCTCGACCGTCTGGCGGCAGCTGGATACCGGGCGTTTCTGATCGGCGAGCGGTTCATGGTGGATCCCGATCCGGCACGGGCGATCCGCGAACTGGTCGCTCCGGCCACGGTGCGGCGGTGACCGCGCAGGCGGAACTGTTCGTGAAGATCTGCGGGATCACCGAGTTGTCCGACGCGGTTCATGCGGTCGAGCAGGGCGCGACGGCGCTGGGGTTCGTGTTCTGGTCGCGGAGTCCCAGGTGCATCAGCCCTGACCGTGCGGCGACGATCACCGCGGCGCTGCGGCCAGGTGTGCAGACGGTCGGCGTGTTCGTCAACGAGGCGGTCGATGAGATTCGACTCGTGGCCGACCAGGCCGGGCTCACCACGATCCAGTTGCACGGCGACGAGCCGGCCTCGTATGCAAACGAGCTGGATCGGTCGGTGCTGCGAGCCACGACGGTCGATCGCATCGAGCAGGTGGCAGCCGCGTGGCCTGCCGATACGATCTTTCTGATGGATGCGGCGGATCCGGTGCTCCGCGGTGGGACGGGGCGGACGGTCGATTGGGGACGAGCCGCAGCGGCGGCGCGATCGTGGCGAATCGTCCTGGCGGGCGGGTTAACGCCGGACAATGTGGCGGAGGCGGTCGACACCGTTCGGCCGTTTGGCGTGGATGTGTCATCGGGCGTGGAAGATGCCCCCGGTGTCAAGAACAGGGACAAGGTAGCGCGCTTTCTGGCAAGCGCACGGGGCGCGGGTGGAGTACGTGGAGAACGATAAGTCTGCGGTCGCAGATCGCCCGATGTTCGGAAGGCGGGATCCCGATGCCCGCGGGTACTTCGGGGCCTATGGGGGGCGCTTCGTACCAGAGACGCTGGTCGCGCCGATCGAGGAGCTCACCGCCGGGTATCTGGCGGCGCGAGACGATCGCGCGTTCCGTGGTGAGCTCGAGACGCTGCTGACGCACTACGTCGGCCGCCCCACCTCGCTCTACGAGACCCGGCGACTGGCCGCCGAGTGTGGGGGCGGGCCGTCTGGGAAGGCTGTGGGCGCGGGCGCGGCTGCGGCTGCGACTGCGGCCGCGCGGGGCCCGGCAAAAGCCGGGCGGGGCGTGCGCATTCTTCTCAAGCGGGAGGACCTGGCGCACACTGGGGCCCACAAGATCAATAACGCCTTGGGACAGGCGCTGCTCGCCCGGCGCATGGGCAAGCGGCGCGTGGTGGCCGAGACGGGAGCGGGACAGCACGGCGTGGCCACGGCCACGGCCTGCGCACTGCTGGGACTGCGCTGCTGCATCTACATGGGCGCCGAAGACATGCGACGGCAGGCGCTGAATGTCGTCCGCATGCGACTGCTCGGCGCGGAGGTGCGGGAGGTCGAGGCCGGCAGTCGTACGCTGAAGGATGCCATCAACGAAGCCATGCGCGACTGGGTCGCCAACGTGACCGACACCTACTATCTACTGGGGTCCGCGCTCGGCCCGCATCCGTATCCGCTCATGGTGCGGGAGTTCCAGTCGGTGATCGGGTACGAGGCCCGGCGCCAGATGCTCGATCAGGTGGGACGCCTCCCGGATGTCGTCGTCGCATGTGTGGGTGGAGGCAGCAACGCCATGGGGATCTTCGACGGATTTCTCGAGGACGCTGAGGTGCGTCTCGTGGGCGTCGAAGCGGGAGGCGACGCGATCGCGCCAGGTCGCCATGCGGCCAGATTCGCGGGGGGCAGCACCGGGGTGCTGCAGGGCACCAGGACGTTCATCCTGCAGGACGAGGCTGGGAATATCGAACCGACCCACTCCATCTCCGCCGGTCTCGACTATGCGGCGATCGGGCCGGAGCATGCATGGCTCCGCGACCTCGGGCGGACGGAGTACGTCCACGTGTCTGACGCAGACGCGCTCGAGGGGTTTCAGACCCTCGCGCGTCTCGAGGGCATCTTGCCGGCCCTGGAGTCGGCGCACGCGATCGCCTACGCCATGAGGCTGGCAGCAGAGGTCGCGGATGACACCGTCATCCTGGTGAACCTGTCAGGACGAGGCGACAAGGACGTCCAGAGCGTCGTCGAGGCGCTCCGATGAGTCGCTCCGGCGGCCAGGGGCGTCTGGACGAGACGTTTCGTCGTATTCGCGGGGCCAATGCGGGTCCCGGGCTGGTGACGTACATCACCGCCGGGGATCCGGACGTGCCGAGGACCGAAGGGATCTTGCGTGCCCTCGACCGCGCCGGCGCCGACGTCCTGGAGGTCGGTGTGCCGTTCTCCGATCCACTCGCGGACGGTCCGGTGATTCAACGGGCCACCGAGCGGGCGCTCGCGTCGGGCACCACCCTGTCTGGAGTCCTCGACATGGTCGGCCGCTTGCGCGGGGACATACAGGCGCCGATAGTGCTGTTCAGCTACGCCAACCCGATCCTGCGGCTTGGCGCGGAACAGTTCGCTGACCGCGCGCGGGACGCCGGAGTAGACGGCGTGCTCGTCCTGGATTTGCCGCTGGAGGAGGCGGACGAGTTCCGTCAACTTCTGGCGTCGCGGGGGATTGATACAATCCTCCTGCTGAGCCCGACGACGACCGACGGGCGCCTGCGGCGTGCGGTGTCTCTGGGTAGCGGATTCCTCTATGCTATTTCGCGGCTCGGTGTGACCGGGGCTCGCGACGCCGTTGCGGATGGCGCCGAGGAGATGGTCCGACGGATCAGGGCTGTCAGTCCCCTGCCCGTCGCCCTCGGATTCGGCATCTCGACGCCGGCGCACGTGCGGGAAGTGGGGCGGTGGGCGGACGCCGCGGTGGTCGGTAGCGGACTCGTCAGCGTCATCGCCGATGCCGGCGCCTCAGACGATCTTGATTCACGGGTAGAGGAGTATGTGCGGTGGCTGAAGTCTTGACGAACATCGAAGAGTTGCGCAACCGGATTGACGTTATCGACGATCAGCTCCTGCGACTGCTGAACGTGCGGGTGGCCTGTGCCGTGGAAGTCGGGCGACTGAAACACGAGTCCGCGCTGCCCGTGTACCAACCCGAGCGAGAGGCCCAGGTGCTGGGCAAGGTGAGAGAAGCGGCAACCGAGCTCTCTGGTCCGCTGACGGGCGAGGCGGTCGTCAGGATATTCGAGCGGATCATCGACGAGGCGCGGAGGGCGGAGCGGGCGTCCAGCGGATACGGGGATAGCCAGGGTCCGGCGACTGAAGAATGAGCGTACACGGAGAGAGCGGAAGGTTGACGTCATGATCGTTGTAATGAAGGAGCGGGCGAGCGAGTCGCAGGTCGACTCGGTGATCGCCCGGCTCATCGAGTTGGGAATGGACGTGCATCGGTCGTCCGGTTCGACACGGACGGTACTCGGCGTGGTCGGCACCGGCAAGGTGCAGGTAGACAAGGAGATCATCGAGATCCTCGACGGCGTCCACGAGGTGATGCGGATCACCGAGCCGTACAAGCGCGCGAGCCGCAGCTACCGGCCGGACAAGACGATCGTCACGCTGGGCGACGTGCGCATCGGCGGCGACGAAGTGATCGTCATGGCAGGGCCCTGCTCGGCAGAGACCGAGGAGCAGTGCGAAGCGGCCGCCGCGGCGGTCAAGCGCGCCGGGGCCAAGGTGTTCCGCGGCGGCGCCTTCAAGCCGCGCAGCTCGCCCTACAGCTTTCAGGGGCACGGGGAGGCCGGCCTCAAGATGTTGCGTCAGGCCTCCGACGCCCACGGCCTGAAGCTGATCTCGGAAGTGATGGACGTCAGTCAGATCGAGCTGATCGCGAAGTACTGCGACATCTTTCAGGTTGGCGCGCGCAACATGCAGAACTACACCCTGCTCCGGGAGCTCGGTCACGCGCGCAAGCCGGTACTCGTCAAGCGGGGCATTTCCGCCACGATCGAGGAATGGCTACTGTCGGCGGAGTACATCCTCGCGGGCGGCAACAACGACGTCATCCTGTGCGAGCGAGGCATCCGGACGTTCGAGACGGCCACGCGCAACACGTTCGACATCTCCGCGATTCCCGTCGTGCACAAGCTCAGCCACCTGCCCGTCGTGGCCGATCCGAGCCACGGGGCGGGTCGTCGCGACATGGTGCCGCAGCTGGCGCGCGCTGCGGTGGCCGCCGGCGCAGACGGTCTGCTCATCGAGGTGCATGCCGACCCGGATCATGCCTGGAGCGACGGCGCGCAGTCGATGTACCCGGACCAGTTCGATCGCCTGATGGCCGAGTTGCGGATCATCGCGCCGGCGATCGGTCGCAGCATCTGCCTGGAGGCGGTCTCGCGTCCAGGTCGGTCCCGGTAGGGTTCGGTGACGTGACCGGATCCCAGGTTCCGGTGGGAGGACGGTCGCGGCGTTGCCGCCGGGACCAGGCTTCCGGGCGTTGACGATGGAGTCACCGACGCCGCCGGTGTTTCCTCGAATCGTCATCATCGGGCTCGGACTCGTGGGCGGATCCATCGCCTTCGGCGCTCGCAAGGCATGGCCATCGACACACGTGACCGCCATCGATCGCGAGTCGGTGTTGCGCGCCGGCCTGGATCGGCGGGCCATCGACGCCGGGACTGACGACCTGGCCGCGGTGGGTGACGCCGACCTTGTTGTGCTGGCCGCCCCCGTGCGCCAGAACCTGTCGTTGCTCCAGCGGGTGGCCGCGCACGCCTCGTCGTCGGCCGTCATCACCGACGTTGGCGGCACCAAGCGAAGAATTGTCGACGCGGCGGCGGCGCTTCCGGCCCCGGTGACGTTCGTCGGCGGGCATCCGCTCGGCGGTGGCGCGCGCGGTGGGTTCGAGTTCGCGACTGCCGGCCTGTTCGCGCGGCGTCCGTGGATCTTTACACCGCATGACGCGGCTGGGCGCGAGGCGGTGCCACGCCTCTCCGAGTTCGTGGCCGGTCTCGGTGCGCAGGCGACGACGATGACGGCGTCGGATCACGACCGGCTGATGGCGCTGATCAGCCACCTGCCGCAGCTGGCGACCACCGTGCTGATGGACGTGGTCGGCAAGGGGGCGACGGCTGCCGGGTTACGCATGGCCGGCCAGGGGTTGATCGATACGACGCGTCTCGCGTCCAGTCCGGCCGATGTCTGGCGGGACATCTGCGCGACCAACACGGACGAGATCAGGAAGGCGCTCGACGTATTGATCGAGCAGTTGTCAGAGATGCGCACCGAGCTGGATCGAGCGGAGATCGTCGACGCCGTCTTTACCGATGCGGCGGGATGGCGCGCCGAGCTGATGAAGGGTCGGGATTGAGCGTCCGTGAACCTCGGACCCCCGCGAATGTTTCGTATACGCGGTTGTTGGAGCGTTTTTCGATTCGATGGAGACCGAAAAACGCGGGAAAGCGCTTTTCGAAAAGGCCTGGGCCCTGCGAGAAGCACTGGACCGAAACGAAAAGCGCTCTAGCCGTCCCTCAGGAAGCGTAACAGCACTCGCCGATCGTGTCGGGCCACCCGATCGTGACGGAGTCTATTGTCGGCCCGTGGATACCACCATGATTGCCAGGCTGCATCCGCGGACTGGCGCGGATTTCATGCGCGCGTGGGCTCCCGAAGTGCCGCCATCCAGGACAGGTGAAATCCGCGCTGGCCAGCGCGGATTTCACGTGAATCCGCGCGAGGCGCCGCACCGCCCTCGGTGCACAAGCCAATTCGCGATCAGGTCACTGGAGACCGCGACGCACGTCGAGACGCGAGCGCAGGGCGTCGTACTGCGCGGGCGTAAGGTCGTCTCCGTAGAGTTGTGCCAACACCGCCAGCCGAGCGTCGGTCTCGTCGGTGATGCCGCTGGCGCGCACGCGCGACCAAACGAGCGTCTTGGCCGTCTGAAACATCCGTGTGGCCATGGCTACGCGGTCGCACCCAGGCCGGGCCAGCAGTCGCTGACGGATCCGCTCCGCGATATCGGGTGCCGTGTCGACGGGCCGCGCGGTCACGCCCGCACCTCCGCCAGCAACGCGACGAGGCCGAGCGTGGCGGCCCAACGCTCCACATACGCCCAGTCGAGTCCGTCGACGTCGTGCACGAGGTGCTCCAGGTCCAGGCGCTGCACGGGCGAGTTGCCCTGCTTCAGCCAGAGGAGCTTGGCGATGATCAGGTCCTCGGCCGTCACGACATCCGCGGTCACGGTGCCGAGCTGGTGCGTCACGCGGCGCGCGAACTCCTCCCGGTGATACGGGTCGTCTTTCCGCACGATGAAGTCGATCTTCAGCAACGTGTCGTCGTGAATCGCGTTCGCCATCGATCGGCCCGACGCGGCCCGTTCCAGCGCGCCAGCGTCGCAGTAGAACTCCTGCGCGAGCGCCTCCGCCAGGCCTGCCGCCGACGAAGGCCGCAAGTCGATGACGAGATCGATATCCCGCGTCATCCGCGGCTGCGCATAGTAGCTTCCCGCGATCGACCCGCTGACCATGTGATCGATGCCAAGCGAGCGCAGGATGTCGAGCACACGCGCCAGCACGGCGAGTTGTTCGTCCGCGGGTGCCTCCATCGCTTGAGTGTAGCCGGTCACCGGTCGGCCATTCTGCATCCCTGTGACGTCCTCCCGCTTTTGAGCAGCACGTTTGTCGAAAGTCCGGCCGATCGTGACGTTGCCCCCCTTTTCAGACAGCCGATAGTTGGCTCGGGCGGGGATCGTCGACGCCGTCTTTCCGGATGCGGCGCGATGGCGCGCCGAGCTGATGAAGGTCCGGGACTGACGTCGTAGTTCCTCACCTGGATTGCCGGTCCAGTTCCCAGGTCGCTCCACTCTCGCCTTCGGCGGGTGCGACTCTGCTGGCGCCGCGGCATCCTTTGAGGTGCCCCGTGCCGGCGCGCCTGATCCGCTCGCGGGGATTCCGAAAGGCTGTACTGCAAGAGGCCATCGACGGGCTGCTCGCTGGTGACGTTGACACTGGAAGGGCTCTGCTGCGCGACTACGTCAATGGCACCATGGGTTTTCACCGCCTTGCCAAGCTGACGCACATTCCGGCAAAGAGCCTCATGCGGATGCTTGGGCCGAAAGGCAACCCCCAGGCAAGGAACTTGTGTGACGTCATCGATCACCTGCAACGCGCTGAGGGTGTGCGCGTTCACGTATGGCTGAAGAACACCACGAAAGGCCGGGCCGCCTGAAGCCGCCGGCCATCCGTTCGGCGTGTTCGCTTCGACGATGGACGAAGGGGCGGGACTGACCGTTATCCCTGGGCGTTTTGCTTCACGAACGCACCCACGAGTTGGCGGTCTTCCTGCGAGAGATCCAGGAACTGCACCCCGAGTCCGGCGCCTTCCCCCAGATGTCGAACGGACACGGCGCAGGAGAGCAGGTCGCGGGTGTCCGGCAGCCTGAGACGAATGCTCAAGACAGTGCCAATCGAAAACAGTTCGGGGGTTTCGATGAAGGCACCCCCGTTCCCCATGTCCCGGATCATCCGATTGACATTGGTGAAGATGCCGTCCTGCCCGATCCAGATCTCGGTCCGCAGCGAGACTCGTTGATGTGTGCGTCTGTCTTTCACGTCGGCCTCACCGGCCCTGAAGACCCTTGCCCTCGAGGCCGTCTCTGCTGCGCCGGGCGGGTTCCCGGCACCGCCATCGTCTCACGAAGATGGCGCCGACACTCTCGGAAAAATCAAGCGTCCGATACGAGCCACGTAGGAGCAACTATGTCGTGTGGAGACACGCCACCTGCAAGCGGCAACCGCGACGTCCACAGCCGCAGTGTTTCGAGATGCCACGAATCCGGCGCTCCTTTTGTTGGCACATCGCTCGCCTCGCACCGGGGTGTGGCCCTGCCGTCCGCGCGCTACGAATCCCGGCGTCCCGCAGAAGACGTTTTGTACCAGGTCGTACGGGCGCAGTCCGACAGGCTGCAAGGATGAACAACCTCTTTGACATTCACGGCGAGAACGCACACCAGAAACGGACATCAAAAATGGACATCAAAAATGGACATCCCACTGAATCCGGTAGCGGAAATCGAGAATGTCCGACATGCCGGCGCGCGCCAGTGAAAGCCGGCCGGCCTCGATGGTGAACTTGTTGGTGTGGCCTTCTAGAAACACATTGAGGGCAACCGTGTGTTCCTGCCTCACGTCGTCCGGGACGCCAAGCCGGCTGTCCACAAACGCGTAGCGGTACGCCAGTTCCACTTCCTTCGGAAACGGCGTCCAAACCTGATGCGGAAAATATCCGGCCTGGGCGTAGCCGCCGCGCATGCTGGAATCGGTCAACTTGACGCTATCGTGGATGTTCTTCCAGTGATTCTCGTTCTGAATCGAGAGGCCGCGGTACTTCAGAAGGAACTCCACGTTGACCTGCGTCAACGCGTATTGGTTCGAGCCGCCCGCCGCGAAACCGTCCAGTTGGCCGCCGCCGCTTGTCGAAAAGCGCGTGAAGCGACTGCGGTTGCGGAGTGCCGAAATAGCGATAAAGGCCTCCGGCTTCTCCGCGCCTTCGAGATCGCTCGAAAAGAACTCAGGCTCCCGCCCGAAGACGTTCCATTGATAACGGCTCACGAACATCGGACTGTCGGCCTGGTAGACGCTATTGATGCCAGAGCCTCCCAGGATCTCGAAAAAGTAAGACGAATCGGCGAGCGTACCCGGCTTCAAGCGGCCATAGAGCATCGCGCCGGATTGACGGTCCGCAGTGAACTCGCGGTTCACAATGGACCGCTCCGCGAACTGCTGCGAGCCGGATGAAATAACGCGTTCCTGCGAAAAGTGGGACTTCCACTGGCCGGCGCGGATCGTGAGCCACGGTTTCAACTTGAAGTCGAAATACAGGTCGATCGTTTTTCCGGCGACCAGATCGTGCTCGAACTTGTAGTCGACGTGCGGTCCGAACAGCCGGCCCTCCGCCTTGAAGCGGGCGCGGCGCATGATGAGGTGGTCTTGGTCGGACTCGCCGAACTGGCTGACGCGCCGGGGGGCCGCGTCGAACGGGTTGGAGCCTCGCACCTGAAGGCGCCAGCGGATCCGGGAAGTATGGCGACCATCGTTCGTCTGGAGCTCAAGTCCCCGGCGACTGTACTTCATTTGAAAGGGGGTTTTGACGATCGTCCATTGAAACGTGCGCCACGTTACTGGAGCACTCGCCGCCGGTGACAGTGGGGCCGCGGTGGCATCCATGCGCGCCGTTGCTTCCTGGGGCGCCACCGTCTCTTGAGGCGCGGCGGCTTCCTGCGACAGCGGCTTGGCTTGGGCGTCAAGAACGGCTTCCGCGGGCTCTTGCGCCATGGCAAGCGGCGTGGCTAGCAGTAGGATCGAGGCCGCGCGAATCGTTGTTTGGAGAAACCGAAATGATCTTGTCATTGCATTGAGAATAGTAACTACGGTTTAAATGCCGATTTCCGGCATGTTACAAACGCGTAAACTCTGATCCTCGAATCCTCTTTGAGGCTTTGTGAACTTGAGAGGGTGCTGGCGAAGTAGGGTGATGTTCAGCCAGGCGCTCAGCTACCGCGGCTGTCGGGGAACAGCCAGGCACGTCAGTCCGAGCGCCGACCCTCATTGAAAGCAGGGTAGCCCCGTCACGAGATGCACGCTATGCGGCTGGGCCGGCCGCGAGGGCTCAATCAAGGGCTGGTACACTCGATGGCCATGGCCATCGAGACCGCCCACTCGGGCCTTGGCTATCGCTCACCCATCAACTACGAGAGGAGACACCTGCGGCAGAGCGCTTGAAACCCAAGTCCGTACCCGTCCACGGAAGCGGGTCAGCTCCATGTCGGCTATCGTCTCTGCACTATGTCGTGTACGGACACGCCACCTGTCGGCCGTCGCGCTCCACCAGCGGTGGCGCGCTATCGGCACAGTCAGGCCGTGCGATGGGGCAGCGGGTCCGGAAGGCGCAGCCGGACGGCTTGTTGAGCGGCGATGGGAGGTCGTCAACGACAGGGTGCGCGACCCCGGATGGTTCAGGCTCCTCGCGCAGGCGAACGCGGCGCGTGCGGCGCGCATCGGGGCCCGGTCGCGGCACGGCCGCCAAAAGCATCTGCGAGTAGGGGTGCGCCGGGCGTCGATAGATCTCGTCGGCCGGGCCGGCTTCCACGATATTGCCCAGGTACATCACGAAGATCCGATCCGAGACATGACGGACCACGGAGAGATCGTGCGAGATGAAGATATAGGACAGGCCGAACTCCTGCTGGATGTCCTGCATCAGGTTGACGACCTGCGCCTGAACCGAGACGTCGAGCGCGCTGACGGGTTCGTCGGCAATCACGATCTTCGGGTTCGTCGCGAGCGCACGGGCGATGCCGACGCGTTGCCGCTGTCCGCCTGAAAATTCGTGAGGGAACCGGCTGGCATGCGACGGTGACAACCCGACCTTGTCGAGCAGCCAGCGCACGCGGTCCCGTCGCTCCGCTTTGGACTGCGACGTGTGAATCGTGAGCGGTTCTTCGATCATCGCGCCGACGGTCATCCGGGGATTCAGCGACGAATACGGGTCCTGAAACACCATCTGCAGGTCGGCCCGGTAGCGCCGCATCGAGGCCTGTCCCTGTGACGCCAGGTCCACGACCTGGCCATTCCGGTGGTAGAGCACGCGGCCGGTGACGTCAACGCGGTAGTTCATCGGCCGAAGAATGTTCACGATGGCCCGTCCGACGGTGGTCTTGCCGCACCCGGACTCGCCGACCAGGCCGATCGTCTCGCCCCGGCCGAGGGTCAGCGACACGCCGTCGACGGCGTGCACCTCGGAGGTCTTCCGCGGGATGATGCCCCCGAACACCGGAAACCGCACGTTGAGGTCCTGCACATCGAGAATGGTGTCTGGACTAGACATCGTGCGCGCTCGCTGGCTGGTGGGCCGGAGTCCCGGGTGGCGCCTCGTGCAGGTGGCACCGTACCAGGTGGTCCGGTGCGACTTCGACCAGCGGTGGCTCGATGCTGTCGCAGGGTTCGAATCGCTCGGCGCAGCGGGTGCTGAACTTGCAGCCCGTGGGCATGTTGTGAATGTCGGGCACGGATCCCGGGATGGTGGTCAGTCGCGTTGCGCGCTCGCCATCCACGCGGGGCAGCGAGGCCAGCAGCCCACGCGTGTAGGGATGCAGCGGGTTGCGGTACAGGTCGCGGACCGGTGCGACCTCCTGGATCTTGCCGCCATACATCACGGCGACTCGGTCGCAGGTTTCGGCCACGACGGCAAGGTTGTGGGTGATGAGCAGGATGGCGCCTCCCGCCCGACGCGCCTTCAACTCGAGCATCAGATCGAGGATCTGCGCCTGAATCGTGACATCCAGCGCGGTGGTCGGCTCGTCGGCGATCAGCAGCGACGGGTTGAGCACCAGGGCGATCGCGATCATGACGCGCTGTCGCATCCCGCCTGACAGTTCGTGCGGGTACTGGTCCATCCGCGTGGCCGGATCGGGGATACCGACTTCCGTCAGGATCTGGATCGACCGGCTCCGGGCCTGATCCCGTGACGTGGCGGGCTCATGCGTGAGGATCATTTCCATGACCTGCCGGCCGATCGTGAACACGGGATTCAACGAGGTCATCGGCTCCTGGAAGATCATGCTGATCTCCTTGCCCCGGATGCGACGGATATCCCTCCAGCTGAGCGTCAGCAGGTCACGTCCCTGAAACCAGATCTCGCCCGCGGCGATGTGGCCGGGCGGATCCGGAATGAGGCGCAAGATGCTCAGCGCGGTCACGCTCTTGCCGGATCCGGACTCGCCGACAAGCCCCAGGACTTCGCCTGGCCGAACATCGAGGTCGAGGCCGTCCACGGCCTTCGCCACCCCGGACTCGGTGGAGAAATGCGTTCTGAGGCCGCGAATCTGAAGCAAGGGTTGCGTGGCAGTCATCGCAGTCGGGAGTATTCCTTTGGGTCGAACGCCTCGCGCACGGCTTCGCCGATCAAGACGACCAGCAGGAGGGTGGAAAACAGGACGCCAAGCGGGAAGAAGACCAGCCACCATTTCGTCAGGTTCTCCATGCCCTGCCCGATCAGTTCGCCCCAGCTGGGGGTCGGCGCCGGCAGACCGAAGCCGAGAAAGTCCAGCGCCACGAGGGCTGAAATATTGGCGACGATGGTGAAGGGCGCGAACGAGACGACCGGCGTCAGCGCGTTGGGAAGAATGTGGCGGAACATGATCGCCGGGTCGGAGACGCCGGTGACGATCGCGGCGCCGACGTAGTCCTTGGCCTTCTCACGATAGAACTCCCCGCGCACGTAGTACGTCATGCCCATCCAGTCGAAGGCCGACAGGATGATGATCAGGAGCCAGAAGGACGGCTGCAAGACCTGGATGCGCCCGGGGATATAGACCGGCACCACGATCGAGCTGACGATGATGATCGTGTACAGAAAGGGCAGCGACGACCAGACCTCGATCACACGCTGGCCGAACAGATCGAGCTTGCCGCTGATGTACCCGAGCATCGCGCCAACGCAGATGCCGATCCCGTATCCGATGAGCATGACCATCAACGCGAAGGTCAGCGAGATGTTGAAGCCATACGCCAGGCGCACGAACACGTCGCGGCCCCTGTCGTCGGTCCCGAACAGGTGTTCCCGTGATGGGGGATGGGGCGGTACACCAGCAAGGTCGAGCAGTGATTCATTCGGGCCGTACGGATAGGGTGGCAGCAGCACCCAGTTGTCGTCGCCGGCCGCGTCGAACTGCTCCTTGAGTGCGCGGTAGTCTGTCTCGCCGAACGCCTCCTGTCCGAAGGTGGCAGCCGGGTAGAACGTCAGTGCCGGCACATAGTAGTCACCGTCGTACTTGACCAGAAACGCCGTGCTGTTCATCACGTACGGCAGCGCAAACGAGCAGACGTATGCGCCGGCGATGAGGAGAAACGACCAGTAGCCGCGCTTGATGCGCCGGAACTTCCGAAGCCGTCGCCGGAAGATCGATTCCGGTACCGGCGCCAATGGTGCGGTCACCTGAAACGTATGCGCGGATCGATCGCCGCGTAGATCATGTCGGACAGGATGTTGCCGACGAGCATGAGGAGACTGCCGATGACCAGGATGCCGAGCGCGACCGGATAGTCACGCTGCAGGATCGACGTGTATCCCAGATAGCCCATGCCGTCGATGTTGAACACGCGTTCGATGAGAAACGAGCCCGCGAGGACCAGGCCGAACACCTGACCGAGGCCGGTGGCCAGCGGGATCAGCGAGTTGCGCAGCGAGTGGACGAAGATGACCCGCCGCTCGCTGAGGCCCTTGGCAAAGGCGGTGCGAACGTAGTCCTGGCCGAGATTCTCGAGGAGCGAGTTCTTCGTCAGGATGGTCAGCGTGGCGAAGGAGCCAACCATGTAGCAGACCACCGGAAGAAACATGTGATGGAGCTGTCCGACGATCTTCTCTCCGATACTGAGCAGTTCCCAGTTGCTCGGGCGGAATCCGCCAAGAGGAAACACGTTCCAGAAGCTCCCGCCGCCGAAGAGCACCAGCAGCGCCGTGCCGAGCGCCCAGCCTGGCACCGAATAGCCGAGGAAGACAACGAAGCTGCTCAGGAAGTCGAACTTCGAGTGATGATGGATCGCCTTCAACACGCCGAGCGGTATGCACACCAGATAGCTGAGGAGGAACCCGGTGAGGCCAAGGAAGATCGAGACGGGAAAGCGCGTGCGAATGACTTCCCAGACCGGGTCCTGGTAGACGTACGAGGTGCCCAGATCGAGGCGCACGACGTTCCACAGCCAGGTGAGGTAGCGGGTGTGCAGGGGCTTGTCGAAGCCGTAGAAGCGCCGCAGTTCTTCGAGGGCGGCGGGTGGGAGTTCGGCGCCGCCCCCGATCATCCCACCGCCGGCGCCGCCTTCGGTGGCCACGGCCATCTTGTAGGCCATGAGCTGTCGCTCGATCGGACCTCCCGGAACGAAATGCATCACGACGAAAACGGCGAGCGTGATCCCGATGAACGTCGGGACGACGAGCAGGAGCCGGCGGATGAAATATCCGGTCATCGCGTGACAGGATTGTCGCGCTGCGCCTCAAGCTGAGCGTAGTCCAGCCAGTACCGGTCTTCGCTCGGGCCCTCTCCAAGGTCGACCGACGAGTTCCGAGCCGCCTCCTCCAGCTGCTGGGATCTGTTTGCGTCGAACCACCAGAGGGTCACGATGTCACGATAATCACCGATGCGTGTGATGTAGCCCGGCGGCTGGCCGAGCTTGTTCCAGTAGACGACGCGCTCGTACGGCGCGGTCCACTCGAGAATCCAGTGATGGGCGTTGGTGATGAGCCCGTCGAGCTCCTGCAGCAGCGTGACGCGCTGGTCAAAATCGAATTCCTTGCCGTACAGGTCGATGATCTCGTCTGCGCGGGCGTTCTTGAACCCGGTGATGTTGTTCGTGTTGTTCTCGTCGGCCAGGCGGCCGAGCCAGTTCTGTTCCGGACTCGGAAAGATGCTGCCGGTATAGGCGATCGAGGCCATGCCGAACGTACGTTCATCGAGCAGCTTGACCAGCGTTTCAAACGTCGTGAGACGAAGGTTCAGCGTGATCCCAACCCTGCGCAGATCTTCCTGATACACGGTGAAGAATCGCTCGGAGGCCTGGTCGCCGTAGACGATCTCGATGCTCAGCGGCTGGCCGTTCTTCGTGAGCCTGCCCTGGGCATCCCGCGTGGACCAGCCGGCGTCGGCGAGCAACTCCATGGCCTGCCGCGGGTCGTAGGCGATCTGCTCGTTGCCGGGATTCTCGTACACGCTGCCGGCAAACATCGAGTCGGCCATGGCGTACTCGTTGTACATGAGCTTGGCGACCATCGATTCGCGGTTGAACAGGTGGCGCAGGGCTTTGCGGACACGGACGTCGTCGAGCGGCGCGCGTCGCGTGTTCATCGCGATACCCTGGACGCCCTGCGGATTGTGATTGAAGATTTTCCGCTTCTGATTGAGTCCACGCGTGACGTTGTCGTAGCCGAGATCCTCGACCCACATCTGTGCTCTATTCACCGCGTAGTAGTCGGTGTCCCCCTTCTTGAACATCTCGAACTCGAGGTTGCGATCTCGCACGACGAGCTGCCGGATCTCGTCGAAGTTGGAGGTCCCAATGTTCCGTCGATGGGTCGAGGCCCAGTAATCGGGACGGCGACGGATGGTGATCATCGTGCCCTTGTCCACGTCGTCTTCGTTGACGATGTACGGTCCGGTGCCCGGGAGCATCCTGTCGTTGTATTCGCGGATGTACTCCTCGCCGGTGATGGTCGCCAGGACGTGCGCGGGAAATATGTAGAGGCCGGAAAAATAGAGAAAGTTCTGCCAGTTGACCGTCTTGGCCCGGACCGAGACCAGGTACGTGCTTTCGGCGACCGGTCGCTCGAAGTTGGAATAGACGAGCATGCGGGCCGGGTCCTGCAGGCCGGGATCGACCGTCAACGCCCAGCTGGCGACGACGTCTTCGGAGGTGACCGGCGTGCCGTCGGAGAACCGCGCATTCGGGTCGATCCGGAAGCGGAAGGTCTGCTTGTCGTCGGAGATCTGCCAGTGCGTCGCCAGCGCCGGTATCCAGTCGAGCGTCGTGGGATGCAGGCTCAGGAGCGTTTCGTAGACCATGCCCTGCAGCATCTGATTCCAGGCAGTCACGTTCGGACCGTAGTACCGGAGCGTGGTGGGGAAGTCGGTCATTCCGGCCTGCCGGAGCGTTCCGCCCTTGACCGCGCGCGGGTCGCCGATCAGCTCGAAGTCGATGTTGGTCTCCCAGCCCTCGCCGGTGAACCCGGCGCCACCGTCCTCGGCCGGGACATCCGGGTCGGCGCCGGCATCCGGGTCCGGGAACACTGGATAGGCGTCCTTGTCCATCGCGACGTCCACGGCTGTGGCGCCGCCGGTGGTCGGCGTGACGCCACTACGGCCCACGTCGGGGCCGCCGCCACCGCAGGCAACAGAAACCGTGACGAGAAACACCGTGAGGGCTGAGGTTGCGACGACGCGCATCGGATTCATCCTTTCTGGCGAGCAACCGCGATGGTTACCCGATTCGATAGACATACGCACGGCGGCATGACCCGCTGTGGATGCTTCGGACAGGACCCACGAGGTTATGATTCTAGCCGAGATACGTGGCCGGATGGCGCCGCGCATGACCCTGGCGTTGGGCGCATTGGCTGCAGCCGATCACCACGCCCTTGCGATGCTGCCATGTCTCCGTGCCGTGCCATATCGTCGATTCTCACTGGGCGCAGCGTCATCACTGGCTCACGCACGTATTTTCGAGGCTACACCGATATGAAGAAGGTCTACGAGTCTGCCGCAGAGGCGCTGAACGATCTGTTATTTGACGGCATGTTCATCGCGGCCGGCGGATTCGGTCTGTGCGGAATACCGGAACTCCTGTTGCAGGCGATCAAGGACAATGGCGCAAGAAATCTGACCTTTGCGTCCAACAATGCCGGGGTCGATGATTTCGGCATCGGAATCCTGCTGCAGTCCAGGCAGGTCAAAAAGATGATCAGCTCGTATGTCGGTGAGAACGCCGAGTTCATGCGGCAGTACCTGTCGGGGGAACTGGAAGTGGAGTTCAATCCGCAGGGCACGCTGGCGGAGCGGATGCGTGCTGCGGGCTGCGGCATCCCGGGCTTTTACACCAAGACCGGCGTGGGCACCGTGATCGCGGAAGGCAAAGAGCACAGAGAGTTCAATGGCGAGACCTACATACTGGAAGAGGGGCTGTCTGTCGATCTGTCCATCGTCAAGGCCTGGAAAGCTGACGCCACGGGCAACCTGATGTTTCGAAAAACGGCGCGCAACTTCAATCCTCTGGCGGCGATGTGCGGCAAGGTCTGCGTGGTCGAGGTCGAAGAAATCGTGCCAACCGGATCGCTTGACGGCGATCACATTCACCTGCCCGGCGTCTACGTGCACAGGATCATTCAGGGCACGCACGAAAAGCGTATCGAACAGCGCACCACGCGCGCTGCGGCATAAGGAACGCGCGTCATGGCATGGGACCGAAATCAGATGGCCGCCCGCGCGGCCCTCGAGCTGCAGGACGGCATGTATGTGAATCTGGGCATCGGCATTCCAACGCTGGTGTCCAACTTCATTCCCGAAGGGATCACGGTGACGTTGCAGTCGGAAAACGGCATGCTGGGTACGGGTCCGTTTCCGGTCGAGGGTGACGAGGATGCCGACCTGATCAATGCCGGAAAACAGACCATCACCGAGCTGCCGCAGACGTCCTATTTCGACAGTGCGATCGCGTTCGGCATGATCCGTGGCGGCAAGATCGCGATGGCGATCCTCGGCGCGATGGAAGTCGCCGAGAACGGCGACCTCGCCAACTGGATGATCCCCGGCAAACTGGTGAAAGGCATGGGCGGTGCGATGGACCTGGTGGCCGGTGTCGGCCGCGTGGTCGTCGTCATGGACCACACCAACAAGCACGGCGACAGCAAGCTCCTGACGGCCTGTACGCTGCCGCTGACCGGCAAAGCCGTGGTCGACCGGATCATCACCAATCTCGGCGTCCTGGACGTGGTTGAAGGCGGCTTGAAAATCATCGAGACCGCTGATGGCGTGACCGAAGACGAGCTGCGCGCCGCGACCGCTGCGACGATCGTCTAGTCCGTGGCGTTGGTCCGGACTGGCCCCGTGTACGTGGCAGGTGCAGTCGTCAGCACGATCAGGTCTCACGCCGAACGCGAGAGTCCGCGAGAGTGTTGTGGCCTGCTGCTCGGGACGGCGCGTGAGGTGCGCGAGGCCGTTGCCACAGCGAACGTCGCGGCGGAGCCGGCCCGTCAGTACCAGGTGTCGCCGGCGGACCACTTCGCGCTGATCGCACGCTGCCGTGAGGCGTCGGCCCAGGGGGCGGAGCCGGTCGAGATCATCGGCGTCTATCACTCGCACCCGCGGAGTGCTCCGGTGCCGTCGCCGACCGATCGTCGGGAGGCGCTCCCGGACTTTCTCTACATCATCGTCGGTCCGGTCGGCGGTTCGGAACCGATCGCCCTGCGGGCGTATCGGCTGATCGAGGGCGAGTTCGAGGAGATCGCGGTGAGCCACTAGCCGAGCAGCCCCAGCGGTCCCCGCTGGCCGGCACGCGGGCCTGGTAGACCTGCTGCATCAGGTCCTCGACGCGAGCCAGCACGGTGGGCCAGCGGTATTCGCGCTCGATGTACGCGAGGCCCTGTCGCCCGAGGGTGGCTCGCTCGTCGTGCTGCGTCAGCAGATAGTCCGCGGCCTCGTCGAACTCGGCGGGAAACATGTAGTACAAGCCCCCGTTGGCTCGCCGGACCTGGCCGGCGAGTACCTTGCACTGGCCGTTGACCAGCGCGGGGACACCGTGGTTCCACGCTTCGAGCAGGACGATGCTGAGGCTCTCGTACGGAGACGGGACGACGAGCGCGGAGGCGTGGGCGAGGAGCGCCGACCGTACCTCGTCGGAGACGTAGCCGAGCGCGCGGATCTGCGGGTGTTCGGGGATCTGCATCTTTGCGGGCCCGGCCAGCACGAGCGTCACGTCCGGGCGGCTGGACGCGTACTCCTGGAAATTGTCCAGCAGGGCGTCGCACCCTTTGTTCTTGTCGACACGCCCGAGGTAGAGCAGGTAGCTGGTCGGAATATCGAGCAGGTCCAGCGGCGCGCGTGGCGTGTTGCCAACGAGTGCTGGCTCGATGCCGATACCGACGACCGCGGATGCTGGCAGTGGATGCAGGGCACGTTTGGATACCAGGTCCCGTTCCTCGGGTGTCATGAACAGATACCCGGCGGGCGTGTCAAAGAACTCCCCGAGCGTGTCGAGATCGATGGCGGCGTCCTCTTCCGCGGTCGGGACGAGGATCGCGCGCTGGTGGACCAGGGGAAGACCGAAGTAGGAGTGGTAGTACCGGAACGTCCAGAACAGCACGAGATCGAACTCGTGCCCGTGCGCACGCAGGTGGTCGAGCAACGCGGGCGTGGCCGGACCGTTCTCCCGAAACCATTCCACCTGTCGCTCCCGGGGGGCCGGACGATCGAAGACCTCGTCGCTGATCTCGGCAAAGGCCCGCATCCGCCTTGGATGCGCCACCGGAAAGCGAAGGATGTCCACGCCATTCTCGACCGACCGTCCGGCCGGGGAGGCGTTCTCCCAGGTGACGTAGTCGGTCGCGCAGGTCGTCAGCACGGTGATGGCGTGGCGCGAGGCCAGCCGCTCGGCGAGCTCGCGGCAATGGCCCTCGGAACCGCCGGCGATGTTTGCGCCGTAGCGCTGCACCACGAATGCGAGCTTCACGGCTCCGCCGAAGGTGGTGGGTGGGATCCGGAGCGTCCGGCCCCGGCGGCGGATGACAGCCGGCGCACGTCGCGGCGTAAGTGGCGTAGGTCCCGGCGTAGCTCTGCCGTTTCGACCGCCAGTTCCTGCACGCATGCGAAGAGCACGAGGTTCGTGCGTCGCTGGCGCTCGAAGTTGTCGCGGCTGTACTCGAAGAGCCAACGAAACGCCGGCATCAGGACTCTTCGTTTGACGAAACCGAACAGCGCCGCGGGTCCCCGGGCCCGATGAGACTGGTAGCGCATCGACGTGGTCAGCCGCCACGCATCGGGCGCGCCGAGCAGTTCGGGGAGGATCAGGGTGGTGGTGTCAGCGGTGCTGGCAGCCTCGCGAAGGAGGGCTTCCACTTCGTCAAAGACCTGCGGGTCGTTGAAGGCGTGGTCGCCGTGACCCGAGACGATCCGGTCACGCAGCCGTGCGCGCACGCGCTCGCGAAGCGCTGTCATCGCCACGTCCACCGGGACGATGGGGTCAGCGTCCAAATCGATCGCCGACGCCGAGGCGAACCTGGACGTTGACGCTGTCGAACGCGACCACGTCGTCCCTCTGCTTCAGCCGGAAGGTCACCCGGTGTCGCCCCTGCTGGCGAAAGATGTGCTCCGCCGTGAAGCGCCGCTGTATCTCGCTCGATCCGGCTTCGTACGGGTCGCAGTCGATCGAGCTCTCCGACACGGTACCGTCGTCCCACTCCCATTCGACCGTCGCGCAGTAGTAGTCCTTGTAGTCGTCGCTGCCATCCTGGAGTGTCGCCACGACCTGGACGCGCAGCGGCGTGAAGCCAGAGGCGGGCGTGGCACGCAGTGATAGACTGGGCTTGCTGGCTTCCTCCTCCTGCCCCTGCGCCGTGTGTGGCGGCAGCAGCGCAGCGAGTGCGAGAGCGAGCGTGAAACGCGCGCGAAGTTGATTCGTCATACGTTGGCCCTGGACAGTACGATTCTATGCCCGTATCCGTCGGCCCCACAAGCCGTCTCCGGATCGCGGGCAGGCCCCATGCATGTTGACCGTCCATCAGACACCCGATGTCACCCTGACCGCGCGCGCGTCCCGCGACATCGAAGCAGACCTTCTTATTCTTCCGATTGTCGAGAACGCCGCGCTCGCTGACGAACCTGAGCTGGACACGGCCTCCGGCGGCGAGGTCGAGGCCGCGCGCGCGCGCGGCGAGATCACCGGTAAGGCGTTCAGCGTGTTCGTCACGACGCTTCGCGGCTGGAAGGCGAGTCGCGTGGCGCTGGTCGGCGTGGGATCCGGCAACGACGTGTCGGCGGATCGGCTTCGGCGCGCCGCGACGACGGGCGCACTGGCGGCCCGGCACCGGCGCCTGCCCCGCATCGCCATCGTGCATCGGCCCGACACGGGTGTCGCAGCAGCCGTGGCGGCGCAGGTCATGGCCGAGGGGGCGGTGCTGGCGAATTTCGACGGGGCCGCCTACAAGACAGCCGACCCGCCGCGCGTGTGGCTCGAGACTGTACAGCTCAAGGTGGGTGGCGAGTCGGCGGACCTGACACGGGCAGCTGAGCGTGGTCGAGTGCTGGGCGAATGCACCAATCTGTCGCGGTCGCTGTCAAACGAGCCGGGCAATGTCTTGACGCCGCGCGTGTTCGCGGAGCGGGCCAGCGCGATCGCGACCGACGCAGGACTGAGCGTCGAGATCTTTGACGAAGCGCGTATCGCCGATTTGAAGATGGGCCTGCTGCTGGGTGTGGCGCGTGGTAGCCGGGAGCCCCCGCGGCTGGTGGTGCTGCGCTACGAACCACCGGCAGGGAAGGGGCGGTCCTCAGGGACCGACGGCGCGCCACAGCCGGTGCTGGGGCTGATCGGGAAGGGAGTCACGTTCGACACGGGTGGCATCTCGATCAAGCCGTCGGACAACATGGACAAGATGAAGGACGACATGTCCGGCGGTGCCGCCGTCGTGTGCGCGATGGCCGCGATCGCTCGATTGCAGGCCCCCGTTCGCTGCGTCGCTGTCATTCCCATGGTCGAGAACATGCCAGACGGGCTCGCGGCGAAGCCCGGTGACGTGCTCACCAGTGCCGAGGGGAAGACGGTCGAGGTCCTCAACACCGATGCCGAAGGTCGGCTGATCCTGGGCGACGCGGTCTGGTACGCGCGCCAGCTCGGCGCGACGCATCTTGTCGATGTCGCGACGCTGACGGGCGCCTGCGTCGTGGCGCTCGGACGGACCGCGACCGGGTTGTTCGGGACACCGGACGCGTGGGTCAACCGGGTCAAACAGGCCAGCGAGCGGGCCGGCGAGCGATCGTGGCCGATGCCGGTGTTTGACGACTACAAGGAACTCTTCAAGAGCGAGATCGCCGACTTCGCGAACACCGGTGGGCGCGCGGGTGGGGCGATTACAGCCGCGCTCTTCATCAAGGAGTTCACCGGCGGTTTGCCATGGGTCCATCTGGATATCGCCGGTACCGCGTGGGCCGAACAGGCCACACCCTACCAACCCACAGGGGCGACCGGCACCGGCGTGCGGACGCTGGCGGAACTCGCGCTTGACCCGACCCCATTTGGTGTGTAGTCGCGTGTCGGCGGACGACTAGAGCGTTTTTCGATTCCGTGGAGACCGAAAAACGTGGGAAAGCGCTTTTCGAAAAGGCATGGCCCCTGCCGGAAGCCCCAGACCGAAACGAAAAGCGCTCTAAGCGCGAAACGTGTGCCCATGATGTTCATGCAGCCTGACCAGGGTCCGATCGTCGTCGAGTTCTACACGCAGCCGGCGATCACGCCGGACATCGGCGTCGAGGTCGTGCTGAGCATGTTCGCCCTTGCGGGTGTGATGCTCCTGTTCGCGGCCGTCGGCGGCGTCGTCGTCGGGGCGGTCGTGGTCGGTTTCCGTCGTTTTCGCGAATCGTCCGCGCCGCTTCCCCCTGACGCCAGGAGTCGCGGCCTGGGCCTGTAGAGGGGCGGCCGGCGGGCTCCCGCTACAGGCCGGAGCGCATGTCCGGCGGGTTCTTCAACGAGTGCTGATACTGCATCACGCCCGCGAACAGCGCTTCAGCGATCTCCTGGCGGTATTGCTCCGTCCTGAGCGCTGCGGCCTCGTCACCGTTTGACAGAAACGCCACCTCGGCCAGTACGCTCGGCATGGTGGCGCCGATCAGCACCATGAACGGCGCCTGCTTTACACCGAGGCTGCGCACCGGGCGGTCGGCGCGGCTGAGTCGATCCTGCATCGACTTCTGGATCATCTCGGCGAAATCCCGTGATTCGTCGATCTTGTTGTTCAACGCGATGGCCTGGACGATGTCGGGCAGGTTCCCCATGGTCTTGGCCGAGCCGGCGTTCTCGCGTGCCGCGATGGCCTCGGCCTCGGGATTCGACGCGAAGTTGAGGAAATAGGTTTCGAATCCGCGCACGCGCGCGTCCTTCAAGGCGTTGACGTGGAGCGAGAGGAAGAGATCGGCATCGCTACGGTTGGCGATGGCCGTGCGTTCCTCGAGCGCGACGTAGGCGTTGGAGCGCCGCGTCATCACCACCTCGACGCCAGGCTCCTTGCTCAGGAGCCGCTCCAGCCGCATGGCGATATCAAGGACGAGTTCAGCCTCGCTGAGACCACGCACCTGCGCGCCGGGATCACGACCGCCGTGGCCCGGGTCGATGACGATGCGCGACATTCCGAGGCCGAGCTGACGTGACAGCGAGAAGCCGCCGGCGGCATTGGCCGTCGCCGCGACGGGGGAAGGAACCGAAGCGTCTGGCGCAAGTGCCGCGCCGACGGCCGGTTGTTCGGCGCTCGCGTCCGCGAGATCCGGTGTCGCATCTGAACCACCGTCGGCCAGCATCGCCGGCGACTCGTCGGCGGGGCGCCGCTCGAAATCGATCACGACACGATAGGGGTTGTGAAGGGAGTAGACGCTGTAGCGCCCCTCGCCTGTCAGGTCGAACACGACGCGTGTACGGTTGTTCGGCTGCCGTCCGACGCGCGCGCGCCGGACGACGTCCCCCTCGAACGGTATCGTCGCGTCGCGGAGGGCGCCAACCGCCAGCGTGTTGTCGAGATCGACGAAGACGCGCGGAGGTCCGCTGAGCTGCTCCTCGTGGAACGTGGCCTCGTCCTGGAGTTCGAGCGTCATGCGCACCGTGCCGCGCAAGACCTCCCGTCGCACGGACTGGAGCGTGGTCAAGTGGTCGGGGCTGGCGGGGGAGCCGGTGAGCCGCGACGAGAGGCTCGCGATGCGTGCGATCAGCGAACTGGTCGGATACTCCGACTTCAGCTGCCCGAGCATCTCGAGCGCGGTCGTGCGATCGCGGGTGTCGCCAAACTGCCAGAAGGCATCGACGGCCAGCATGGCGCCCTGCCAGAGCGCGTTGTCGCTGTATCCGCTGCGCGGAAAGCGGCTGACGATCACCTTGTACTCCGACACCGTGGCGCGCACGCGCCGGAGCAGCGCCGTGGACGCCTCACCGGGCGGTCGTGCCCGGAGCTGTGGTGCCAGGCCGAGTTCGTCGCGCAGGACGGCTTCGCGAGCCAGCATGTCCGTGTACATGCCTTCGGCGGTCTGGGCCGCCAGATCGGTGCTGAGGCCCGCGCACGCCAGTGCAACGAGGACGGCGCAGCCGCTAGCGAAGTTGCGCATCGACCTCCTCGAAGTAGCCGTGACCGACGAGGACTTCGCGCGGCTTTCCGCCGGCGCCCTGCGAGACGAGGCCTTCCGATTCCATCATGTCCACCAGGCGCGCTGCGCGACTGAACCCGATGCGGAGCTTCCGCTGCAGGTGCGAGATGGAGGCCTGCCCGGTGCCGACGACGATCCGCGCCGCCTCCTCGTAGAGGTCGTCCTTCTCGAACATGAGGCCGCCAGGTCCGGTCTTCTCGTCTTCGGCGGTGATCGACTCGTCAAACACCGGCGCACCCTGCTTGCGGAGGAAGCTGGCAAGCCGCGCGCTCTCCTGTTCCGAGATATAGGGGCTGTGGAGGCGGATACAGCGAGACGAGGCCGGCGGCAGAAACAGCATGTCACCCTTGCCGAGAAGCTGTTCCGCGCCATTGGCGTCGAGGATAGTCCGCGAGTCGGTCTTGGACGACAACCGAAACGAGATTCGCGAGGGCAGGTTGGCCTTGATGAGTCCGGTGATCACGTCCACTGACGGGCGCTGCGTCGCGAGGATCAAGTGGATCCCGACGGCGCGGGCCATCTGGGCCAGGCGACAGATCGACTCCTCCACCTCGTTGCTTGCCACCATCATCAGATCGGCAAGTTCGTCGATGACGACGACCACGAACGGCAGTGGCTTGGGTGAGTCGGGATCGTTGGCGGCGCCGGTCTCGGCGAGCACCAGCCGGATGTTGCGGTTGTACTGTTCGATGTTCCGGACGCCCTCGGCGGCGAGAGTCTTGTAGCGCTCCTCCATTTCACGTACGGCCCACCGCAGCGCGTTGGCGGCCTTCTTGGGGTCGACCACGACCGGTGTCAGCAGGTGCGGGATCTCCTCGTACATCCCCAGCTCGAGCCGCTTGGGATCGATCAGGATCATCCGCACGTCGGCCGGCGTGGCGCGGTACAGGATGCTGGTCAGCATCGCGTTCACACCGACTGATTTTCCAGACCCGGTCGAGCCGGCAATCAGGAGGTGCGGCATCGTGGCGAGGTCCGCGAGATACGGCTCTCCATGAATCGTCTTGCCCAGGGCCAGCGTGAGTTTGGATGTCGACCGCTGGAAGGCGTCGGATTCGAGCAACTCGCGCAGGGAGATCGACTCGCGGTTGGGATTGGGAATCTGAATCCCGACGGTCGATTTGCCGGGGATACGATCGATGAGGACCGAGTCCGCCTGCATCGCGAGACACAGATCGTCGGCCAGGCCCGTGATCTTGTTGTACTTGACTCCGGCGTCGGGCTTGAATTCGAAGGTGGTCACGACAGGGCCCGGGTGAATTTGCGCGACCTGACCCTCGACGGAGAACTCCCGACACTTGTCCTCGAGCTGGCGCGCCGAGTCCATCAGTTCGCGTTCGTCGATCTTCTGTTCCAGCTTTGCCGGATCCAGCAGAGACGGGGGTGGCAAGGTATAGACGCCGTCCTTGCGGGGCGCGGTGGCCTTGGCGGGGGCAGGGACGGGGTCGGGGAGCGGCAGCGAAGGCTCGACCGCGACAGGCGTGCGGGTCATCACCCGCGGAGAGGCCGAAGCCGCCACCTGGGGCTTGGCCTTGGCTGCGCGGGCGTCGGCCTTTGCCGCGCGTGCCGCCGTTTTCGCGTGCTTGGCCGTGACCTTGCGGCGCTCACGTTCTTTGCGAAACCGTTCGACCCTCACGCGCAGCGCGCCCGTACTCCGCATCCAGAGTGCGCGCGACTCCTTGCTGATCTGCGCGAAGAGGCGGCCAAACGAGAACTGCGTGGCGAGAATCGCCGAGAGGGCGATCAGCGTCAGGAGCACGATGATCGAGCCGGTTCTGTTCAGGTACTCGGACATCGCCGCACCGAGCGACGTACCGATCCAACCGCCAGCGTGGAACGTCTGGCCGTCCAGTTGGCTGGTGCCGGCGATCAGGCTGAGAAACGTGCTGGCGCAGCCGAAGAACAGCGCGACACCCACCACCTTGGTGTACGCGGCGTCGGGCTGTCGGCACCAGAAGTAGTGCCACCCGACGGCCGCGATCAGCACGGGCAGCAGGTAGGACGCGTATCCGAACAGCTGGAGGGACAGTTCGGAGAGGAACGCGCCCACTCGCCCGATGAAGTTGGCCGGCGGCTGTGCCGCATCGGTCGTGAAAAACCAGACCGGATCCGTGGGCTCGTGCGTCACGAGCGCAATCAACCAGATCAAGCCGAGGGCGAACAGTGCCATTCCGACGAACTCGCTGATACGACGAGGAATAGTCGAGTCTGCCATCAGATCTCCATCACCACCGGCAGGACCAGTGGCCGGCGCCCGGAACGCTTCTTGAAAAACCGTCGCAGCTCGCCGCGAAGTGTTTCGGTCATGAGTCCCTGGTCCGCGCGGGCCTCCACGCTGGAGGACTCGATGCATGCCGCGATGACCCCGGCTGCGTCCTTGAGTATCGATGTCTCGTCGCCGTCGCCCACCACGAAGCCGCGCGAGACCACTTCGGGTTCGCCCACGAGCAGGCCGCCTTGCTGGCTGATCGTGACGACGGCAATCACGATGCCGTCGGCCCCCAGATGCCGGCGGTCGCGGAGGACCTCGTCGGTGACTTCACCGATGCGGGTGACGTCAATCAGGACGCGACCCGCGGGCGCCTTCCCGGCGATGCGCGCGCCGCGGGCGTCAAACTGGAGGATGTCGCCGTCGTCGGCCAGCAGTGCCTGGAGCTTGGGTTCCACGCCAGCCATGATCCGCTGCGCGACCCGCGCATGCTGCGACAGCTGGCGATACTCGCCGTGGATCGGCACGAAATAGCGGGGCCGCACGAGCGAGAGGACGAGCTTGATCTCCTCGGCGCTGCCGTGACCCGACACATGCACGTGTTTCATCGCGTCGGTCACCACGTCCGCCCCGCGCCTGGCGATATGGCTCATCGTCCTGGCGATCGCCTTCTCGTTCCCGGGAATCGCACGAGCGGAAAACACCACGACATCGTCCTCCGCTAGGTGTACGTGGCGGTGTTCGTCCACCGAGATGCGCGACAACGCCGCTCGCGGCTCACCCTGCGAGCCCGTGACGAGGCACAGGACATCCTGAGGCGGGAACTTCGGCACATCGACATCGCGAATCTGCACGCCGGTCGGCACGCGGAGAAACCCGAGCCGCTGGGCAATCTCCGAGTTCCTCACGAGGCTGCGGCCGACGAACGCCACTTTTCGATCGAACTGCACCGCGAGATCCACGAGGAGCTGAATCCGATAGATGCTCGACGAGAACATGGCGACCATGAGCTTGCCCGTCGTGCTGGTGAACAGCTCCTCGAAGGCGTCGATGACCTCGACCTCTGAACCGGTGAAGCCTTTTCGATCGATGTTGGTGCTGTCGGCCAGCAACGCCAGGACGCCACGGGTGCCAAGCTCCGCGAAGCGATGCAGGTCGAAGTGCTGGCCGTCGATCGGTGTCTGATCGATCTTGAAGTCGCCCGTGTGGACGATGGTACCAAGCGGCGTCGTGATCGCGAGCGCCACGCAGTCCGGCATGCTGTGCGTCACCCGAATGAATTCGACCGTGAGCGGACCGATCGTCACGGTCTGGCGCGGCTTCACCGTCTGCAGCCGATCGCCGGCGTCGATACCGTGTTCCTCGAGCTTCGGCTCCACCATGGCCAGCGTCATCGCGGTGCCGTACACGGGGCCGTCAAACAGCGGCATCACGTGGGGCACAGCGCCAATGTGATCCTCGTGGCCGTGGGTGAGGACGAGCGCCTTGATCCGGTCCCGGCGCGTTTCGAGATAGGTCAGATCGGGAATGATCAGGTCCACGCCGAGCTGATCGGGGTCAGGAAACATGACACCGGCGTCAATGAGGATCGTGGTGTCCTCCCAGGACACCGCCATCATGTTCATGCCGAACTCGCCGAGCCCGCCCAGAGGGACGATCTCGAGCGTGTCCGGAGACACGGCCGGTAAGACAGACTGATTCATTCAGATCCCAGCTGGGAACAGCACCACGTTGTTTTCAACCGCGCCGACGACCCGGGAGGGTTGCGACACGGGGGTGCCAGACTCACCAACGGCAAGTCGAGCGTCAGGCAGCTGGGAATGCCTGGATCTCCGGTAGGCTCAACGACTTCCGGCGAAAACTATAGCACAGGAATGGCCCCGGATCGGACTGCCATGCGACCCCGGGATTCGTGGATGTTCGGAGGCGTCCGTGGACGGCTTGGACGCATTCTGCCGTCGTTTCCGCCGATTTTCAGGAGTGGACTCCAGATGAGTGACGCCAGACCGGTTCGAATCCGATCATTCGGGGCGCGGCGCCGAAGCCTGCAATGCCCTGACCAGCCGGGCCATTTCCGTCAGCGTCAGCGTCTGCGACCTCCGGTTCCCGTCCAGATCGGCTAGCGTGATCACGCTGCCAGCCTCCTGCCCGAACGAGTCCGCGACGGGGCGGAATGCGTTGAGGAGCGTCTTGCGGCGCTGGAGGAAGACGCCGCGCACCACCCGTTCAAACATCGCCGGGTCCCCGACATCGGCCGTCGGCGGCCGGAACCGGAGCCGTACCACGACGGACGTGACTTTCGGCGGTGGACGGAAGGCGCCTGGCGGCAGCGTCAGGATCCGTTCGACGTCGGCCAGCAGGCCGACCTGGAGGGCGAGGACCCCGTAGTCGGCCGAGCCAACCTTCGCCATGATCCGGTCGGCCACCTCCTTTTGCAGCATCAGCGTGGCGTCACGGAAGCGGCGGCCGTGCTTCGCCTCGTGCAGCAGGCGGAAGAGGATCGGGGACGCGACGTTGTACGGCAGGTTGCCGATCACTCGCAGCGGCAACGGCTCGTCAGCCAGCAGTTCGTCAAGGTCGACCTGAAGAAAGTCGCCAGTGACGACGCGCACATGTGACGGCGCGTGGGCCGGGAGCGCGGCCGCCAGGTCGCGGTCGATCTCGACCGCCACGATCCGCGCAACGTGCGGGGCGAGTGCACGGGTGAGCGCACCGCGGCCGGGGCCGATCTCGAGAAACGTATCCGCGGGATCGGTACCGAGCGCGGCAATCAGCTTGTTCACCCAGGCCTGTTCGAGAAAGTGCTGGCCGAAGCGTTTTCTGGCGCGCGGATACGTCGGCGTGCCCGCCGTATGTGACCTGATGGGCCTCACGCGTCATCCTCGTCGTCTTCGTCGGCCCCGAGCGTGCCACCTCGCCAGTAGAGGTCTTCGATCTCCTGGATTTCCTCCTCGCTCAGTCCGAAGTAGTGGCCGACTTCATGGATGAGTGTCTCGCCGATGGCGGCGCGCACCTCGTCCTCGTCGTCGCAGTCTTCCTCGATGGGACGCTGGAAGAGCGTGATGGTGTCGGGGAGCGCGTTGCCGTCTGCCCAGCCTCGCTCGGTCAGCGGCGTTCCCTGATAGAGCCCGTAGAGCGAATCGGGCGGTTCGATCTCCATGTCGCGGAGCAGGTCCGGGCTGGGTTCCTTCTCGACCACCAGCGCGAGGTTCTGCATCTCGCGCCGGAAGCGTTTCGGAATCAGCATGACGGCCTCAACGACGAGGCGTTCGAACTCGGCGCGTGTCACGTGTCTTCGTGGTGGTCTGACCGGTCGCGATGACGCGGCGGTCGTGGTCGCAGTCCGTGCGTATGGAGCACTCGTCGCAGAGCGGCTTCGGGCGACAGACCCGCCGCCCGTGCAGGATCAGGACGTCGGATGCGAGCGTCCACGTCGACTTTGAGAGCGCCGCACAGAGCTGCGTCTCCACCTCCACCGGGTCGTCCCCCGACGCGAGGCCGATGCGGTTGGTCACACGTAGCACGTGGCGGTCGACGGGCAGCCCTGGCACGCCGAGCGCGTGGCCGAGTACGACGTTCGCCGTCTTGCGTCCGACGCCTGGCAGCGCCGTCAGTGCGTCCATGCTCGCAGGAACCTGTCCGTCGTGGTCTGCGACGAGCATCTGCGCCATCGCGATCAACGCCTTCGCCTTCTGCCGGTAGAAGCCCGTCGAGAGGATCAGCGGCTCGAGCCGCTCGGTGGTGGCTGCGGCGAGCGCCCTGGCGTCGGGGTATTGCTCGAACAGCATCGGTGTCACCTGGTTGACGCCCACGTCGGTCGACTGCGCCGACAGCATGGTCGCCGCCAGGAGCTCGAACGCGTTGCGGTAGCGCAGCTCGGTGTCCGCGTTCGGGTGCTGATGAGAGAGGGTTCTGATGATCCGGCGGCGGGTGGCGACCGATCTCAGTGCACCGGCTCCTTGTTCCACCCGACGTTCGAGTAGGTATCCGAGAACACCCGCATGTGCTCCTGCAGTGCTGCCACGAGGTTGGGCAAAAACTGGACGGGCACGACAACGCGCGCTCGAACCGGCGCCTTCACGACATGCTTGCTCTCCGCGTCGCGGACGGCCTCGTCAGAGAGCGGCAGCACCTCGCAGAACGTCAGCGTGAAGTCGAATGGTGTATGGGCGATCGAGCAGAAGTTGGCGTAGATGCGCGGCTCGCCTGGCTGCTCGTCGGGGACGATGGTGAAGTTGATCTGCTTACGTTCCGGTTGGTCGCTCATGGTAAAGGATTCTACCTTTGCCCATGGTCTTCGTCGTCAATACTTGCGCATCACGCCGACCACGACGCCCTGTACCTGCACATTGTCGGCGTCGAGCACGATCGGTTCCATGGCGGGATTGGCGGGCTGCAGGCGGATCCGG
>JAQBVV010000122.1 GCA_027622905.1 Acidobacteriota bacterium | reverse complement strand
GATCACGTGGATCGCGACGAGCCGCTCTTCGAGATCAGCACCGACAAGGTCGACGCGGAGATTCCGTCTCCATCGGAAGGCATCCTGGTCGAGATCCTGGCGAGCGAAGGAGACACCGTCTCGGTCGACAGCGTTGTCGGCACGATCCAGCTGGCGGGGGAGTCGGCGACTCCTGGTACACCGCGGGCCGAGGTTCAGCCGCCGAACGATCAGGCACCCCTGTCGGCACCTGGCACGCCGCCAGTGGCCACCGGTGGCAGCGCTGCGGCGTCGCTCGAAGCCGCTGGGGAGAACGGACGGCGGCAGCGGTCGTCGCCGCTCGTCCGTCGAATCGCCAGGGAACACAACGTCGATGTCAGCGGCATCGCGGGATCCGGACTGGGTGGCCGCGTCACGAAGCGGGACATTCTCGCGTTTCTCGATGCTGATAGCACCGCCCGGAAGAACGACGAGCCCGGACCCGTGAGACAGGGCGATGAGCGCGTCGAGATTCAGCCGCTATCGGCGATGCGCAAGAAGATCGCCGAGCATATGGTCCTCAGCAAGCGGACGTCGGCCCATGTGCATACGGTGTTTCACGTCGATTTCTCCACGGTCGAGCGGCTCAAGCAGGCAAAGAAGTCGGAGTACGCACGGCTTGGCGTCACGCTCTCGTACATGGCGTTCATTGCCATGGCGGTGATCGACGCGTTGCGACGGTATCCGATTGTCAATGCGACACTGGACGGCGACAGCATCGTCTACAAACAGGATGTCCATCTCGGGATCGCCGTGGCGCTCGAGACCGGCCTGATCGTGCCGGTGATCAGGAACGCCGGCGAGAAGAACCTGCTCGGTCTGAGCCGTGCCATTACCGACTCGGCGGCGCGCGCGCGCGCCAAGCAGCTCACACCGGACGACGTGCACGGCGGCACATTCACCATCACGAATCCGGGCCAGCTCGGGGCCCAGTTCGGCATGCCGATCATCAACCAGCCGCAGGCAGCCATCCTCGGCGTGGGCACGGTCGAGAAAAGGCCCGTCGTGGTCGACGACGGACTCGCCATCCGGACCATGGCGTACCTCACGCTCGGCTTCGATCACCGACTGATCGACGGTGCCGTGGCCGATCAGTTCATGGCGGACGTGAAGACCAACATCGAGCAGTTCGATCAGAATCAGGTTTAGCAGCCCGTGGTGCGCAAGCCGCTCGAGGTCCGGCGGTTGGGCACTGTCCCGTATCAGGAAGCTCTCGACCTGCAGCGGACGCTCGTCGAGGAGCGGCGCGGCGGCCACGTACCCGATCTCCTCCTCCTCCTCCAGCACCCGTCGGTCATCACTGTCGGCGTCAAGAGCGACGGCGGGCGGTCGAACGTTGTGGCCGCCGCGTCACTTCTGACCGCGCGCGGCATAGAGATTCACGAAACCGGGCGCGGCGGCGACGTCACGTATCACGGCCCAGGGCAGATCGTCGGGTATCCCATTCTCGATCTGCGTCCCGATCGGTGCGACGTGCATCGCTACGTGCGTGACCTCGAGGAGGTCATGATCCGGGTTTGCGGCGACTACCATCTGAGCGCGCAGCGGTGTGACGGAATGACCGGTGCGTGGGTCGGGGAAAACAAGATCGGCGCCATCGGTGTTCGGCTCTCGCGCTGGATCACCAGCCACGGGTTCGCGTTCAACGTGAGCACGGATCTGGACGCGTTCAACCTGATCGTGCCGTGCGGCATACACGACCGGGGCGTGACATCGCTGGAACACGCCGTCCGCCGCGAAGTACCGCTCTACGAAGTCGAGGATGCGATCGTGGCACGCTTCTGTGATGTGTTCGGGCGTGCGACGTCTTCAGAGCGCAGCGAGTAGCGCTGTCGCCTCGGCGAGTCTGGTGTACGCTCGGACCTGCTCACAATTCGTCAGACAGAGTTGGTTCTGACCGTCCAAGTACGTTTGCGTCATCCAGGTGCGCCGCGGAGTTCACAGGTTGTGCAATCAGTGTGCGACAGTGCGCATTAGCTGATGTACAAGAAAGCTGCCATGCCTGAGTACCGCGACGTTTCTGATGAACCTGGCAGCGAGGCGCTGTGACCGATAGCAAGCCAGACGAATCCACGGAGGCTAACCCTCCGACCGCGGTGCTCATTGCGACGACGAAGGATGCGAGGGCGTCCCTCTCCGGTCGGCGCGAAGTGCGCATGTCGTCATTTCCGTTCAAAGTTGGAAGGGAAAGTCGTAACAGCGTGGTCCGGCAACCGGTCCATACGGAATTGCGACTCGGCGTCGCCCCCCAGTTGAATGACGAGTATCTGCTCGAGCCGTCGTGGGCGGACATCCTGCACATTTCCCGCGAACACTTTGCGATCGAATGGTTGGGGCAGAAGTTCTTCGTGGTCGACCGAGGAAGCGCCTGCGGCACGATCGTGGCGGGGACGGTTGTCGGTGGTAACCGAACAGGCGGGAGGATCGAGCTGCACAGCGGGGATGAGATCCTCGTGGGAACGAATTCATCGCCCTATGTGTTCCGGTTCGAGATAGTGGAGGCATCGTAAACGGCTCCGGGGCGCTGACCTCGGTCACTCCCTGGAGAGGACCGTGAATCGTCTCGGAGGTTCCTCCCACGTGACTTTCCTCGACGATGTGTTGCAGTTCCTCCGTCGTGTGATACCGCTCGGCACCCACTGCGCCGCGGTGGACGCCCATCAAGCGCAACAGCCCGTTGCCCGCCGCATTCAGGCCGACCACGATCGGCAGCAGTGCCGTCTGCAGAGCCAGGATCAACGGCGACACATAGAGCACCGTGTGAGCCGCGTGCTGGAGCGCCAGCGCTTTCGGCACCATTTCCCCGACGACGATATGCAGGTAAGTCAGCACTGACACCGCCGCGACGCTTGCTACAGCATGCGCAGCGATCCAACCACCCGCGTCGAACAGTTCGATGCGCGTGGCGATCCAGGCGGCCAGCACGTGCTCACCGTACATGCCCAACCCGAGGCTGGCGACCGAGATGCAGATCTGGGTCGTTGCGATGTAGCGATCCTGTCGGGCTGGATCGTCGAGAATGCGCGCCACCCGCTGGGCCAGGCGGCTGCCTTGAGCCGCCTCGTGCTCGATGTTGGCGCGAGGCGCGCCGACGATGGCAACTCGGCCGCCACGAACAGGCCGTTGGCGGCCACGAGCTACTGCGCGCGCTGACCGCCGCAAACTCAGCGCCGACGTACACGGCGTTGATCAGAATCAGTATCGTGATGACGAGTACGGATGAAGGTATCACTCCGGCTTAGGGCTCTTCGCGTGCGCCGAACGCCGGCCTGTCCCGCCGCGCGGCGATGCGCGCCGCCACCTCGAACGCCAGTGTGGCGACGCGCGCGGTGCCCGCCGGGTCGATACGATCCCAGTCATCGCTGGGACGATGGTAATCGTCGTGGAAGCCCGTGAAGAAATGGAGCGCTGGAATACGCCTGTCGCCGAACGAGGCGTCGTCGCTGCGACCGGCGCCCGGCCCCCCGGCCCGGATGGTGACCTCGGCGACCTCGGCGGCCGCGTCGATGTCCTCCCGGATGGCGGGCACCGAGTCGAGACCGCCGATCTCGACGTCGCCGCGGGACCGGCCAATCATGTCGAGGTTCAGCATGGCCACGGTGTCAGCCAACGGCAGCGCCGGTGCGCTGACGTAGTGGCGCGATCCGAGCAGCCCTCGTTCCTCACCCGCGAACGCGACAAAGACGAGTGACCGGGGAAAGCGATCGCGATCGTTCGCTGCCGAACGGGCGATCTCGATCAGCGCCGCGATGCCGGAGGCGTTGTCATCTGCTCCATTGTGGATCTCGCCGGTGCGGTCCGGAGCGTTGGAGAATCTGCCACCCAGGCCCACGTGATCGTAGTGTGCGCCCAGGACGACCGCCTGCTGCGCCCTGGCGGGGTCGGTCCCGTCGAGAATGCCGACGACGTTGCGCACTGTTCGACGGTTGGTCGAGAGGCGCTGGATATAGTCGATGGTCGCTCCAGGGAGCGGATGCGAGCGCGGCACCAGGTCGAGATCCACCTGGTTCGCCACGTCGTCGAGTCCCCACGCGCGCAGCACCGGGGCCATCTGGGCGCGAGCGATTCGCAGGACGGGGATCTGGTGGTCCTCGGCGTCCGGCACGATCTCGAACTGCTCGTAGTTGGCCTGATCGACCCGGTGCGAGGGATCGGACACGACGAGCAGCGCCACGGCGCCGCGGCTGCTCGCCTCGCGCGCCTTGCGCTGCAGTGTCGTGGCTCGCAGCGGCCGGTTGCCATTCAGGCGGCTCTCTCGCTGGTTCTCCTGCGGTTCGTGCGAGAAGATGAGCACCGCCTTGCCGGTCACGTCGAGGCCTTCGTAGTCGTCGTATCCGAACTCTGGCGCCGAGACCCCGTATCCGGCGAATACCAGCGGGACGTCCATCAGGTCCGTCCGGCGCTGCGACGGCTCCTCAGTGGGGCTGACGGCGAGCGGATAGTACGCGTCGCCGAGCGACAGACTGATCGATGTCGCGCCGGAGCGCACCACGAGCCTGTTGCCGTCGCCGATCGTGAGGCCGGCTGAGAGCTCGAAGGGTTGAAACCACCCACCGTCCGGTCCGCCTGGACGGAGGCCGGCCGCTTCGAAGCGGGCTGCGATGTAGTCGGCGGCGCGCTCCAGCCCTGGGCTGCCGTTGCCTCGTCCCTCCAGCTCATCGGAGGACAAAAACCTGATATGGCCGAGCAGCTCATCTCCGGTGATGGTCGGCTCGGCGCTGACGGACGCGCCCAGGACCAGCCCGAACACCAGCGCCGACCGGATGAGACGCATGGGCCGATCGTAAAGCGTTTTTCGATTTGGTGTAGACCGAAAAACGCGGGGAAAGCGCCTTTCGAAAAGGCCTGGCCCCTGCGAGAAGCCCCAGACCGAAACGAAAAGCGCCCTAACCTACCCGCCCAGAGCGATCTGCAGGCGCACGCGCTCGCGAGGACCGAGTTCTGGCTCCCGTGTCCCGACGATACCGCGGTCCGCCAGTCTGACCGGCAGCACGCCTGGCCGTCGCCTGACCCCGAACTCGCCCTCGAGCTGCGTGATGACGCTGATGGACTGTCGCGAGCGCGACAGGATGGCGTCGGTGACGTGCGCGGCTGCTGCGCCGAGCGCGTACGGGCCGGGCGGCCACAGGCGGGCGGCTCGAGACTCGATCCGTCCAAGTTGCACCTGCGACAGCACGCGCTGCAGGGCGTGACCCCCGATGGAGGCCTCGCTCCACGGCACGACGAAACCATCCGGGGGAGCGCCGAGCACCGTCAGCATGACCTCTCGCGGCGAACAGTCGGCCTCCATCGCGACGATGGCCGTGAGGGCGGAGGTCAACGCGTCGGCGGCAGACCCGATCAGTCGCTGGCGGGAGGTTGGCGTTTCGCTGGCAAGCCGGCTCAAGAGGTCTGTTTGTGAGGCTCCCGCAAAGACGATCGGTGCGGTGCCAAGGTAGCGCGCCACGCGTTCCAGCATGGCAAGCCCCTCGTCACCCTGCCACTCCGCCTCGCCGGCGCCCACGCCGAAGCGATCCGCGACCACGCACACCGCGCAGCCGATGACCCGGTTCTCGTCACTGGTGCCATCGAGGCGGGCGTGCAGGCCCGTGACCGCGCCGGCCTGCTGCAGGTCCAGGGCTTTCCCTGCAGCCGCATCTGCTGCCTGATCGATGAGCCAGACGCGATGCACCTGGCCGCACGAGACGAGGGCCTGAGCGGTTGCACCGCCAATGTCGCCAGCACCGACGATTGCTACCGTTGCCATATTGCGAAAAATCCAGGAGAGGGTCGCCGACCACACGGCTCAGCGCGTGTATTGTAATAGGGCATGACGATGTTCACAGGCAAAGTCGCCTTCGTGACCGGTGGCTCCCGCGGAATTGGTCTGGCGACGGCGCGCGCGCTGCTCGAGCGGGGTGCCCGGGTCGCCATCACGGCGACATCGGATTCGACGCTCGAGGCTGGCACAGCGGCGTTACGGGACGTCGCCGGGGCTGCCGCTGTCCTCCCGCTGCGCGCGGATGTGCGCCATCCCGATGAGGTGGAACAGGCTGTCGAGACGACCGTCGCGCATTTCGGGGGGCTGGATGCTCTGGTGAACAACGCTGGTGTCGGTGCGTTCAGCCGGGTGGCCGAGATGACGGTCGAGCAGTGGCAGCGTGTGGTCGATACGAACCTGAGCGGTGTGTTCTACACCTCGCATGCGGCGCTGCCGCATCTGCGGGCACGCGGCGGCGGGTGGATCATCAATGTCAGCAGCCTCGCCGGTGCCAACCCGTTTCCCGGCGGCGCGGCCTATTGCGCCTCGAAGGCGGCACTCAACGCGTTCAGCGAGGCTCTCATGCAGGAAGTACGACAGGACGGTATCCGCGTGTCCTACGTGATGCCGGGCTCGGTGCGCACCGACTTCATGGGCGCGGCCGGGCAGCACGATGAGTGGAAGCTGGATCCTCAGGATGTCGCGCAAGTGGTCGTCGACCTCATGGCGCATCCCCAGCGGAGTCTTCCGAGCCGTGTCGAGATTCGGCCGTCTCAGCCGCCGAGGAAGCATTGAAAGGCGACGAGGTGGCGGTACTCAGCAAGCATCGCGGCTCGCTCGAAGTGCACGAGACGATGATGGGGGCCGCCAGGGGCCGGATGGCCGTGGCGCTTGATCTGCTGACCGACGCCCTCGCGATGGTTGGGCAGCACGGCGTGTACTGCCAGAGCACGCGAATGCCCGGCAAGCCGGCGCTCGATATCGCGCTGGTCCTGGAGCAGATTGCAGACGCCAAGGAGCTGCTCCAGAGCGCCATCGAACTGGAGAAGTAGGGGACTCACGTGATGACGGAGTCGGCTCCGGCGCCGATCGGCACGGTCGCACACTACAACCTGCTCGAGCAGCTGGAGTCCGCGGGCCCGGGTGAAATCTTTCGGGCACGCGATACACGGCTCGGGCGCACCGTCACCGTGCGCTGGCTGTCTTCTGATTTCGCGCACGATGCCGACGCAAGGCGCCGATTCATGGAGGAGGCGCGGTCCCTGGTTGCGCTGTCACACCCCAACATCACCACGTTGTTCGACGTGGGTGAGCATGATGGGCGGATCTATCTCGTGAGTGAGTTTCTGAAGGGGCAGTCGCTGCGCGCCGAAGCGGCGGGGCGGCCGATGCACCTCCGTCGCGCGCTGGAGCTGGCCATTCAGATCGCCGATGCGGTGGCCGGCGCCCATGCAGCCGGGTTCGTCGGAGGAGGCTTCGGTCCGGACTCGATCACGGTCACGACCAGGGGCCACGCCAAGATTCCGGTGTTCGATCCGGGAGTGCACTCCGGCCTCGACCAGAACGACTCGGTCGCGCGTCATGTCGAGTACGACTCCCCTGAGGAAGTCGCTGGCAAGCCCCCGGACGAGCGGTCCGACATCTACTCCGTTGGTGCCATCCTGTACGAGATGCTGACAATGCGCCGGCCGGTGCATCGGGGCTCGGCTGCGCCCAGCGCGGCGAATCGACACGTGCCGGCGGTTGTTGACCGGATCGTGCTGCAGGCGGTCGCGCCCAACCCCGATCGACGGATTCAGAGCGCAGCGGCGCTGGCCGCGGAACTCAGGGCTGTTGCCGCGACGCCTGAGGTGAGGGGGGACGGGGAAGACTCGTTCGGCGACGCCGAGCAGCCGGCAAACAGAGCGGGTCAGGTGCTGATGCTGACCGTCGTCATCCTGCTGGGTCTGGGCCTGCTGACGTGGTCGCTGCTGGCGAACTGAGGATGTGGCCGAGGCGCTCCGCGAACGCGGAGCGGGCGAGTATTTCGTCGACGCCGGCCTCTCGCGCGGCGCTGATCACATCGGTCTGGACGTGAGAGACGTAGCCAAGGGTCTTGATACCCCTGAGCGCAGGGTCAGCCTTCATCTGCGCGACTGTTTCCATCGGTCGGAGTTTCGCGCTGTTCAGATCGAAGATGACGAGTGACGGCTGTTTCTCCCGGATGCTGGCCAGAACCATGTCGGGTGAGCGTTCAAAGAATACCGGGGCCGCAAGGGCCTTGGCGGCGGTGGAGATCTTCACCGAGAAGAGCAGGTCGTCAACGATGCACACGATCATGGTGAGAGGATTGTAGCGGAATGATTCTGGAGGTCAGAGCAGGCGCGCCGTTTTTCGAGAACGGGTGCGTCGTCGGGTGCGAGCGCACGCGAGAGGCGGTGATCATCGATCCGGGAGACGAGGCTGCCGGATTGCTTGCCGCCGTACGGGATCACGGTTTGGATGTACGGTACATCCTGCTGACGCACGCGCACCTCGATCACATCACGGGCGTCGCTCTTATGAAGGACGCGCTTGATGCCCCTGTCCATCTTCATGCCGACGATCGACCGTTGTATGAGCACGCGGTCGAGCAGGGAGAGATGTTTGGACTCCCCGTCGCGCAACCTCCGCCGGTGGATGCCTATTACGACATGAGTCGGATGTACTTCGGAGATTACGAAGTGGCCGTACACCACACACCGGGACACAGCCCTGGCGGCGTGTGCCTGGAGATCCGGAAGAAGGGCGACTCACGTGCTGATCTGTTCGTGGGCGATACGCTGTTTGCCGGATCGGTTGGACGCACGGACCTGCCTGGCGGCAGCCACAGCGTCCTGATGGAATCGATCACCAACGTGCTGTTTCCGCTGGGAGATGCGGCGACGGTGCACCCCGGCCACGGCCCCGACACGACGATTGGCCACGAACGACAGACCAACCCGTTCGTGCTCGAGTACCTTTCCGGAAGGGCACACTCAGACTAGCCGCCTGGCCGGCGGAGGCCCGGCTCGCCTCGAGCGCTTTTCGTTTCGGTCTGGAGCTTCTCGCAGGGGTCAGGCCTTTCGACAAGCGCTTTCCCGCGTTTTTCGGTCTCCACCGAATCGAAAAACGCTCTAGGGTCAGTCGGAATCGCGCAGCGCGACGAGCTCCACCCGACCGACGCCAAGTCGGTCGCCGGAGCCCAGTTGTCCCGTTTCGATCCGCTCCCCGTTGATGAAGGTGCCGTTGGTGCTGTCGAGGTCACGCACCCCAAGACTACCGTCGGCGGCGGCCGTCAGCCGGCAATGGACCCGGGAAACGAGCGGGGCGTCCAGGATGAAGTCCGCGCCTGTGGCCCGTCCAATCGTGCGCACGCCTCCCGGCAGGATACGGAAGGTCTTTTCATCCTCGCCTTCGGACACAGCTTTCAGAATCCACATGTTCAGACCTCTGGTGCCCCTCGTGGTGCCGAGGGCACGTCAGCCATCATGGTACGCACAAACGTCCCGCTCCCCAAAGTCCACCCGCAACGGCGAGCTACAGTACAGCGGAGGGGAGCCGAGCGTGACTGTTGAACGAAGTTTCAAGGGGTGGGCGAAACCAGGTCCTGTGCCGCCCGGCGCGAGTGAGCCGATCGATGTGCCCCCGGACGAGACGCTCGACGCGATCAGCGGTCATTTCCGTATCTTCCAACTTCGAAAGGGACACCGTTTCTCGACCGACGACCTGTTGACTGCCTGGTACGGCTCGTCATGGGCGCCGGCGGCGGGTCGTGTTCTGGATCTCGGATCCGGCATCGGCTCGGTGGGAATGATGGCAGCATGGCGTCTTGTTGGCGCCCACGTCGTGACCATCGAGGCGCAGGAGGAGAGCGTGCGGCTGGCGAGAAAGTCGGCGGCCTACAACGGTCTCGACAATCGCTATGAGATCCGCTGCGGAGACTTGCGGGATCCGGGTGTGCTGCGCGCCGACGAGCGATTCGATCTCGTGCTGGGCAGTCCTCCCTACTTTCCGGTGGGTACGGGAATCGAGGGCGAGCACCCGCAGAAGGCCGCGTGCCGGTTCGAACTGCGCGGGGACATCGGTGACTATGCCGCCGCGGCGGCGTCGCACCTGCGACCGGGTGGCCTGTTTGCTGTCGTGTATCCCGACGCGCAGCGGAGCCGTCTCGAGTCGGCCGCCCGTAACGCTGCCCTTTCGCTGGTTCGCTTTCGTCCGGTCGTGTTCCGCGAGGGCGAGCCGCCGCTGGTCTCGCTCTTCGGGCTGATGCGTGCGGAGGATCTGCCCGCACGGATGCGGAATCAGGGCTGGGGCGAGTCGCCGCTGGTGATTCGCACGACTGATGGCGGCGTGCATCCCGAGTATGCCGCGGTCAAGCTCGCCATCGGTTTTCCACCCTAGTCCCCTGGAACCGTGATTCCTTGGACAACTCCCGGGCGGGGCATCCCGGCCGGCTGCGTTGCTCATCCCTCACATACGCCCAGTATGCTCGGTCATCACGCCTTGCCGGTCGGGCGCCGCGCTCCGGGACTGGTCCAAGGAATCACGGTTCCAGGGGACTAGGAGCCCGACCGAGTAATCGTTGTGAGGGTCACATTCCCTCGTGTTGCGCGCCCACTATGGCGGC
>JAQBVV010000121.1 GCA_027622905.1 Acidobacteriota bacterium | reverse complement strand
ACCTCGACGGTCCGCTACGCACAAGTGAAATCCGCGCTATTCGGCTTGTCGCTGCTCGAACGCCGCCTGCCATTCCCCCGCGAGCTGTTGCGCTTCGGCGATCTCGTCGGCCGACAGCCTCCTCGCCGTGCGATCGCGGACCGTCGCGTAGAAGCGCTGCTCCTCATCAGTGACGTGCGATGCCGCAAGGCTGAGCCACTTGTAGGCCTCCACGTGATTGGCCGATCGGAGGCGGCGGTTGCGCACGCCGGGAGTGGTGCCGCCCGGGCGCACCACCGACGGTCGGGTCGATCCGACCCCGTCGCCGTACATGACGCCGAGCATGTACATCGCTGGCGCCTCACCCTCAGCCGCCGCGTCCTGGAACCACGCAAGCGCGTCCCCGTCGTCCTGCGGTACCCCCTCACCGTTGGCGTACATGACGCCGAGGTAGTAGCGCGCGGTCGAGTAGTTCTGCGCGGCGGCCTTGCGCAGCCATTCGATCGCCTCGGTGAAGTCCTGCGGCGTGCCCTCGCCGTTGGCGTACATGACGCCGAGATGGTGCTGGGCCGCGGCATGTCCCTGCTCCGCCGCCAGCCGATACCACGCCACCGCCCGCTCATCGTTCCGTGGCAAGCCCGTGCCGTAGGCGTACGAGAACCCGACGTTGTACTGCGCCGCGGCATCACCCAGCTCTGCCATCCTGATCACCTCGGTCAGTGGCGACTGGGCACTCGCCGTGCCAGCCGTGATCCCTCCCACCAGTACCAGGGTGATCCCGAGGCCGGCGAGTCGCCGCGCCGTGATGTCTCGTGTCGCCATCAGCGTCTCCCTCTGCCCGTCCGCCCGGCTAGCCCTGCGTCTCCGGTGCGATGCCGAGTACCTTGTCTTCCAGCGTGCTGTCCTTGTCGGTTCGCGTGCCGATCTTGACCGCGGTCGAGAGTCGAGGCACGCCCTCGGCGTGCAGCAGCGTGTGAATGCGTCCCACGGTCTCCAGGATCGTGTCCAGATCTCCTTCAACGTTCGTGCCGTACGCATGCAACTGCACCTTGAGACCGGAGTCGCGAATGATCTGGTGGGCCCTGCGCACCTGCCCGCGCACCGATGTGCCCACGCCGATCGGGATCACCTGAATCTCAGCCAGGGCCTTCATCTATCTTCGCTGACGCGTCTCACAGAGACCTGCTCGCTACGTCAATACGCCCACTACGACTTGGGTCCGAACATCGGCAGGAACCTGTCATACAGCGCTTTCGCCGCCGGATACTTCCGGATCAGCTCCGCCGTGTTCTTCATGAAGATATTGCCAGACTCCTTCTCGGTGTCAGCGTGGAAGTGATGAAACTTCGCGTAGATGAGAATGCCTTCGCCGTTGGAGTCGAGAAAGAGGTCCGGATCGACTGCCCCTCGCAACACGAGCGAGGCCGCCATTTCCCAGAAGCTCAGTGTTTGTCTCCACAGCGCGTTGTGGGCTCCGGTCATGTCCCGTGAGACCGCCCTTAATTCGTCCAGGGTCTTCGGGGAGAATCCGAAGACCATGAAGTGCCGGGCCTTGCGGAGTGATTCCTCGCGTCGGAGGTCGTAGAGCCGCATCACGATCTCTGCGTCTGCCGCCGTTGCCATGTGTGTTGTTCTCCTTGGGGAAGCCTCACGCGCCAGTTGCACCTGAGACGGGTGTCTACTCGACTCTGCCTACTCGACTGTGTCCACTGCGCCTGCTCCGCTTACTGCAACTCCTGGACCAGCTGGCGAATGAAGCGCTCGTTGGTCGTGCCGGGGTTCCTCACCTGGGAGTCAAATGTGTTGGTCAGTCCTGCAGCCACGATCTGATCTTCGGTCATGCCCCCGTCGAGGCGTTCCTGAACCTGCTTCATCAGGACCAGCATCATGTCGCGGTGTGTGCGCACGGCGTCACGGTTCACGATCGGACCATGGCCGGGAAGAATGCGGGTGTCCGGGCCAGACGCGCCGATGACGTGGCCGAGTCCGGCCAGCATGCCCTCCAGCGATCCGCCGTTCTGGATCGCGATGTTGGGATACCCTTCGGACCGGTAGAAATCGCCGGTCATGAGCACATCGGCGTTTTCGAAGTACACCATCGTGTCACCGCGGGTATGCGCGACAGGCACGGGAACCGCCCGGACCGTCTCGCCGTTCATGTGGAACGTGACCGCTCCGTCGTAGGTCACCATCGGCAAGCGTGCCGGCGGATTCTCGGCGCTGGCCAGATCCTCGCGCAGCTCGTCGCGGGCCATCACCGTCACGCCCATCGTCGCCAGATTGGAATTACCGCCGGTATGGTCTCCATGCACGTGCGTGTTGAGCGCAAACTTGATCGGCTCGGTCGACACGGCCCGAATCGCCGCCACGATTCGGTCGGTCAGCGGCGCGAACTGCGTATCGACCATCAGGATGCCGTCGGGTCCGCTGAGTACGCCGATCTGCCCCCCCTGGCCCTGAAGGTAATAGAGGTTGTCGGCCAGCCGCATGGTCGTGATCTCGACGTTGTCAAAGTTGGCCTGGCCGCTGACGACGGGAGACGCCGCCGGCACGACGATCAACGCGATAGCAATACACAGATATCGGATCGACGTTGCGTTCATCACTCGGATCTCCTTCTCAAGTTCTGCCCTGTTCGACGCGTCCGGTCGGAACGTTCACGCGCCTTCCCCGTCTCACCCGAGGCTATCTGGACTGCCACCACCCGACGAGTGGAAGCGCGCCCGCGGTCAGGCCGTGAGGCTCGCTCGAATTATATGGGTTTCGAACCCCGAACGCTTTGGAGACGCCCGGATTGTCACGGAAGTATCACGAGCGCGCCAGGCAACACGCGGACTATGATCATGCGAGCTTTCTAGACCCCATCTCATTAACCCGCCGCAGTCCCGAGGACCGCAGTCCCGAGGACGTCGTGGCGCCCGTCGGACAAGGCGTGACAACCAAGACAACTGGCGTAGTCCGCGGGCGCGAGTGTCGTATTCCGGCGGTCTCGGGTACCGGTGGTGGTACGGCAGTGCTTCAGGATGGCCAGCTGATCGAACTGGACGGCGACGCCGGGACAGTCCTCGTCGTTGGCTGAGTCGCCAGGCGAACGCGGCATTGTCGCCACCGTGGCGCTGGCCACGATGCTCGCACCCCTCAGCTCAACGATGATCGCGGTGGCCCTGCCCAGCGTGATTCTGGAGTTTGACGCCGATGTGGCGACAGCCGGTTGGCTGGTCACCGCCTATCTCATCGGCATGGCGTCGGTGCAGCCGGCGGCAGGCAACCTCGGAGATCGACTTGGCCGGCGTCCCCTCATTCTTGGCGGCGTGGCCTGCTTCGGATTGGCGTCGCTGGCAGCGGCCTGGGCATCGAGTCTTCCGGCCCTGCTCGTCTTTCGCGTCCTGCAGGCCGTCGCCTGCGCGATCGCGTTACCCAACGGCGCCGGGCTGCTGCGGGAAGTCATTCCGGCGGAACGCCGGGCGGGGCGATTCGGCCTCGTTGGCGCGGCGATCGCGTTCGCGGCGGCCGCCGGCCCATCGCTCGGCGGGTTTCTTGTGGGCCAGGCCGGCTGGCGCGCCATCTTCCTCGTGAACATCGTCCTGGTCGTGCCGGCCGTATTGATCGGCTGGCGGTCGATTCCTGCGCGGCCGGCGAAGGACACCAGTCACGGGTTCGATCTGGGGGCTCCGTCTTGCTCCTGACCCTGCTCGTGGGGGCAGCCGCGTTGCTGACGCGCGGGTCGGGGGACGCCGTCGTGCTTGCGTTCGCGCTCGGCCTGGGTGGACTCGCCCTGGCGTTTGTCCGCTGGGAGCTTCGCCATCCGGATCCGGTGTTGCAGCCGCGCTTGTTTCGGCATCGCACGTTCGCGGCGGCGACGGCGGCCGTCGCCCTGAGCAACCTGGCCATGTACACGGTGCTGCTGGCCGTTCCGATCCTGCTGTCTCGCCGGGTCGGCTGGGGGAGCACGGAGGTCGGACTCGTGCTGGCGGCCATGTCGACAGGCATGGTGGTGTTCTCGCCGCTGGGCGGACGTCTCGCGGTCGTGATGGGCCGGCGGTGGCCGACGGTGCTGGGGCTGTCGCTGCTGTCGATCGGCCTCGTTCCACTGGCCTTGACCGGTGGCGCCATCACCACGGTGCCGTTGCTGGTTGGACTCGCCGTTGCGGGTGCCGGAATCGGATTGTCGTCGGCCGGTATGCAGACAGCCGCCCTTGAATCAGTGGGTCCAGCAGAGTCCGGTGTGGCGTCCGGCGTCTTTTCGACGAGCCGGTATCTCGGAAGCATCGTCGGTTCGAGCCTGCTCGCCGGCATGCTCGGGCCCGCCGAGGATGGCGTGGGAGGGTTCGGCCTCGTCTTTGCGATGGCCCTGGCGTCCGCCGTGATCTCGGTGCTTGCGAGTTGCGCTTTGCACGACCGCCCCGTTGAAGCAGACGCCGGCGCGAAGGCCGACGTGCCTCGCCAGACCTAGCCGGGTGGACAGTTCGCGACCCGGACGCTCTGTCGCGCTTGATCGCGCCCCGGCCGCTCGATCCGCGTCCCGGCCGCTAGACCTCAGCGGTCGCGTTGCTTTCCCGAAGACACTTCTTATAGGCTTCCACTCTTATGAATCCGAATCCCAAGTTCCTCTTCCCCTTCGTCTTGTGTGTCCTGTGGTTCCAGGTGGCGCCCGACGTCGCCTATGGTCAGGCTGCCCAGTTGCCAGTTGCTGTCGGCGTCGCGGTCGAGATCCCAGGGGTGGTCGCTGCCGGCACGCCGATCGAACGGATTCAGACCGGGTATGAGGGCCTGGACGACCCGATCGGGATCACCGACGGTTCGCTACTGTTCTCGGATCCCGGGGCGCGACGGATTCACCGGCTGGACCCGAACACGAATGAGGTCTCGGTGCTGGTCGCCGAGTCCAACGAGTCGCACGGCGTCACCGAAGACAGCACGGGCCGTCTGATCTCGGCGCAGGCGTGGGACGGCTCGACGCGGATCGGCGTGATCTATCCGCCGGATCGCGTTGCCGTGCTGGCTGACAGCTACGATGGCCAGCCCTTCAGTCGCCCCAACGATCTCATCGTCGCGAAGAGCGGCGGCGTCTACTTCACCGACCCGGGGCTCACCGCGGGACAGGCCGAGGCGCTGGTGGAGCGCAACGGCGGTCCGCTTGAGCCGCGTCTGCCGGCGGCGGTCTACTACGTTCCACCCGGAGGCCAGCCGGTCCGCATCGAAGAGAACATGATCCGGCCCAACGGCATTCAGCTCAGTTCTGACGAGAGGACGCTCTATGTCAGCGACTCGAACGGCGAGCATGTGATCGCGTGGGACATTCAGCCGGACGGCCTCGTGGCGAACCGGCGCGACTTTGGCACGCTTCAGGGACGGAGCATGCGGGACAACGGATTGGGCGGCGTCAAGACGTATGGCGACGGTATGGCCATCGACAACGACGGACGGCTCTACGTCGCCACCGGCGGAGGCATCGAGGTCCTGAGCCCATCGGGCGCGCATCTCGGAACGATCCCGGTGAAGTGTCCGCCCCGGGATTGCCAGAACGTCGCGTTCGGCGGTCCGGACAAGAGGACCCTGTATATCGCCGGCGCGGGCTCCCTGTACCGGGTCGCGATGACCGCGCGAGGGTTCGCCGGACGCGCGAAGTAGGCACGAGCGCGTTGAGCGTCTGCCGCTGCTCCCTGCTCCCCCAGGCGAGGGATGCGTGGCAGAGGGCAGAAGATGTCACGCAATGTCTTTCCTGGCATCTCGATCCGAGCCTTTCGGCTGCGTGAGCCGATACGCGCTGAGTGCCAATGTGCGCTTTCGCTGGGAGTATCGGCCTGGCAGTGACCTGTTCGTCGTCTACGGCGAGGGACGGACGACTGAAGTCAGTGGCCGTCCGGCACTCCAGAACCGCGGCTTCGTCGTCAAGCTGACCGGGCTGTTCCGGCTCTAGCGACTCACGGTGACGGGCGTGAGCATGAGAACGCGGTCGCCCACGCACCGGGCGGAGCGGCTCCGTCCGGCGCCGCGCGCTGGCGTCCGCGTTCACGCAGGTCAGCGTCGGCGCCGTCTAGCCTGGAGCGCCACCTCCGCCGAACGGCGGATACGTCTTCGGGTGCAGCACCGTCCGTTCAAGGAACGAGTCGCTCAACTGCGCGGTGAGCTCGACCAGTTCGGAATGATTGAGGAACGCATGCGGCACGCCACTGAGCGTGTGGAGTTCCGACGGGATGTTCGCGGCCTGCAGCACGCTCAGGAACCCGTTGCTGCTGCTGGGCGGGACCGTGGTGTCGGCAAGACCGTGATGCAGAATCGTCGGCGGGAAGTTCCTGGCGTAGGTGGCAGGCGTCGCCGCTCGCCAGGCGTCCTCATTCGCACCAGCCGGCATGGGAAAGTTTGTCCGGAAGCCAGACCAGCCGCCGCCTGTGACGGCATAGAACGCCAGGCATCCTGCCAGGCTCGTGCTCACGCCGGGTGTGCCGTTGCTCCCTTCGAACTCCGACATGTTCTGTGTGCCTGCGGCAAACAGGGCAAGATGGCCACCCGCGGAATACCCCGCGATCACGATGCGCTCCGGATCGATGCCGAGCGACGACGCGTTGGATCTGGTCCACCGGATGGCGGCCTTCACGTCGTGGATCTGCGCCGGCCACCGCGCCGCGCCGGCAAGGCGATACTGCGCTGCGATGTTGACGTACCCCAGCGCGCCGAGCGGCCCGACCGCACCGGCGAGTCCATCCTTGCTTCCCCGCGCGAATCCTCCACCGTGATAGTGGATGATCGCGGTCCCCTTCGACGCCACCGCGGGGCGATAGACGTCCAGCTTCAGGTCGACGTCGCCACCCTTCCCGAAGATGACGTCCTTCTCTACCGCGGGCGACGACGACGCGCCGGCAGTGGCCGCCTGCCCTGCGGCCAGCAACCCTGACTCGTGGACTGCGAACGCAGCCCCAACAGTACCCACAGTACCCAGAAACATCCGTCTCGACAGATCACGGCTCGTCATAGACATGGCCCTCCAGCCTCAACGCGCGGATGCTATCACGCGCGACCCGCCCGTGTGGACACGAAACTGATGCGGTCGCCCGGTGGTTGTCCTCCCCCCACAGCCGCCCCATATGGATATCGAGCTGCGACCTACGGCTTCATGTAGCTGAAGCCGCGCTCCTGGGCGAGCGCGAGCGCCATCACGTGTGACGGCATCAGGCGCACATCGGGGTTGAGCCCCGCGATCAAATCGGCCCTCACCTCCGCGACCGGCATCTGGAAGGCCGCGGCCAGCTGCCGCGCCTGGCCACCGAGCGCGACGTTGCACTGCCAGAATGTCGTGCCTCGCGCCTGCATGGCCTTGACGCTGGTCTCGCTGCCATCATCATAGAAGATGTTCCGTACCGCAGGTTGTCGTGTCGTCGGGTCGATGATGTTCGAGCGCTCACCCAGCTTGTACTTGACCCACAGCCGGTCGGACGCGTTCATCGGGAACGCGGGCCCCGAGATCCCGACGGCGGTGTCGATGTCGGGGAACTCGAGGTGATAGACGTCGCGGAACGTGTCGAGGAAGTTGGCCCCGAACCGGAGCGGCCGCGGGTCGTCTGACAGCTGGTGACTGCCCAGGTCATAGACCTGCTTGTGCTGCCCGTTGAGTTGTTCGAGCCACGCCATGTCGAAACCGGCGGTGGACGGGGCGGCCGGTTGGCCGGCTGGCTGCTGGCCGGCGGCGAGTCGAGCCACCCCCAGGCCGGTCAACGAGGCCACGGCTGAAACGAACGATCGGCGACCGTGAAGTACAGACATGGACACCTCCTTCGATGAACAGCGAAACTGGCTAGCTATATGGCCAAGGTTCCGAGAAGCCCTTGCCATTCCAACGCTCTCACGCAGAGGCAGGCCGATGCGCCCGGAGGAACGAACGTACCTGACGTACCGCCAGCGGAATCCTCTCCGGTGGCTGTTTCCACGGGAAGATACTCACTTCGGCCTTCGGCGCGAGCATCGCCGCTTCCATGGCGACGGCGTACGGGTGAGCCGGGATATCGTCGGGCAAGATCAGGACAGGCGTCTGACAGGCGCGCACGAAATCACGCGTCACGGTGAAGACGAAGTCGCCGTTGCGGTACATCCTGGTGAGGAACGCGTCGACCAAGTCCATCGTGACGTCTGGCCGGCGGGCGCTCAGCGCCGGGCCCCAGCCCTTCATGTTGTTCTCGTAGAAGAGGTCGGGCATCTCAGGACGGAAACCGCTGGGCTGCGCGAGCACGGCACCGACGACGCGGTCCGGCGCCCGCTCCAGCAGGTTCCAGATGAAGGGTCCGGCGATGCAAAAGCCGAGCACCATGAACTTGTCGATCCCCAGGTGATCCATGAGACCAAGGTGGTCATCGGTATACGAATCCCACGGCCGACCGACCTCGAGCGGGCCGGACGACTGGCCGTTTTCGGCGTTGCGAAGGTCTGCGTAGACGCAGCGGTACTCTCCGCTGAATTCCTCGATCGGGTTGAAGGGACTGCGGATCAAGCCGGCCATCGTCGAGTTCAGCCCACCGCCGGCGATGAGCAACAGCGGAAAGCCGGAGCCAGCTTCTCCATAGCTGATGCGAACGGGGCCGCGTTCGTACACGGACGTACCAGCGCCTCCCTGGTCAGCCTGCTGCGCGAGCACGCGCGGCGCCGCCGCCATCGCCGCAGCCACGGCGCCCGCCTTGAGTATCTTGCGTCGGTTCGGATCCATAACCAGCCTCCTCGTGATTCCAGGGCCCACGAGCACATAGAATACAGGTGCCGGGGGCGTGAGAGGGCTCCCTGGCGGCAGTAATCTATCAAACCGGGAGCAGGACGTTGACGAGAGGTTCAGTGTGAGTCGTCGATCGAAGCGTGGAATGCCGCCGGCGGGTGGTCAGGGCGGCACGAAGAGCGCGGCGGAGAAGAACGCCGCGAAGCTGGAGCGCGAAGCGCAGCGCGCAGCGCGGGTCGAAGCGTCGTACCAGCGGAAGAAGCGGGGGGAGCGGAAGCGACGGCTCATCAAAGCCGGCGCGGTCATCTCGGGCGTCTCGCTGCTCGTTGCGGTGTACGTGTTCACGCCCCCATCGGCCAGCTACTCCCCCGGCAGCGCCGGAGCCGCGATCGAGGGCGTGGAGACCTTCACGAACGGCACCGGACACGTCACTGATACGGTGAGCTACCCGCAGACGCCTCCAACCGGGGGCGAACACAACCCCGTCTGGCTGAACTGCGGTATTTACAGCGAGCCAGTCACCAACGTGTATGGAGTGCATTCGCTGGAGCACGGGGCGGTATGGGTTACCTACGATCCGGCACTGAGTGCAACGGAGCTCGAGGCGCTTCGCATGCACCTGCCGTCCAGCTATGTGATCCTCTCGCCGTTCTCGGGCCTGCCCGCGCCGATCGTGCTCAGCGCCTGGAACGTCCAGCTGCGGGTGGACTCGGCTGCCGACGAGCGCATCCCCTTGTTCTTCGAGGAGTACTGGCGGAGCCAGTACGTGCCGGAACCCGGCGCATTGTGCAGTGGGGGGATCGATGGTCCCGGACGAGTCTCGTAGCGCGCGGCCGGGCCGGAGAGCCCTCGTCGTCACCGCCGTCGTCGTGGGCACCGCGGCGTACTCGCTCGGCCGCATGAGCACACCCGAAAATCCCCCGCCAGGCAATACCAGCGCCGAGGCCGGGTTCGCCCGTGACATGCAGGTGCACCACATCCAGGGCGTCGAGATGGCGATGATCATCCGCGACCGCACCGAAGACGAGGGTGTGCGCCTGCTGGCCTACGACATCGCGACCACGCAGAGCCATCAGGCGGGTCAGCTGTACGGCTGGCTTGTCGAGTGGCAACTGAGACAGGCCGGCAGCGAGCCGCCGATGACCTGGATGATGCGCTCCGGTGGCACGGGTGAGGATGGCGACCACGCGGCGCTCGCCATGGGTGCCCTGATGCCGGGGATGGCGACGTCGGCGAAGATGGCGGAGCTATCCGCGGCGTCGGGCGTCGAGGCCGAGCGCCTCTTCCTCAGCCTGATGATCGCGCACCATCAAGGCGCGCTCGAGATGGCCGACGCGGCGCGCGACCTCGCCGATCATCCCGGAGTGCTGACCTTCGCCGACGCGGTGTTACTGAGTCAGGCGTCCGAGATCGACCTCATGACCAGGATGCTCGCCGAACGCGGCGAATGACCCTCGAACGCCTACAGCTGCTGCAGGCTGTCGGCCAGCCGGATCTTGATAAACGCCTGCCGCGTCACGCCAAGGCGGCGTGCTTCCTGATCGATCTCTCGCAGGAGGTCTGCGGGAAAATCGACGTTCACGCGCTGCACGGCCCGCCCGGGGCGCCTGGCCATCGTCGCATCCATCCGGGTCGACAGGTCGACCCCGGCATCGTGCATCGCGTCGAGCGTCGACGCCGAGAGAGCCTTAGGACTCGAGATACGCTGCTTCTTCTTCATGGCGTGCTCGTCTGACGGAAATGATGCGAACCCGGCCTTCCCGGATCGTGACAAATGCCGACCACACGACGGTGCCGATCCTGCCAATC
>JAQBVV010000120.1 GCA_027622905.1 Acidobacteriota bacterium | reverse complement strand
GTCACGCTCGTGCGCGCCAATCGAGACCAACTGGTGGGCCTTGCCGAGGCGATGGCCGCGCGGTTGAACCTGGCCACCGAGCGTGTCGCCGTCGTCATACCCACGGGCGGCTGGTCCTTCTACAACCGGGCGGGTCTCCATTTCAGAGACGAGGCGGCGGATCAGGCTTTTGTCCAGACGCTTCGAAGCCGGCTTCGATCGGACACGCCGCTCCATGAACTCCCTGACCACATCAACGATCCGTCATTCGCGGAACACCTTGTCGAGCTGTTCGAGCGGTTCTGGCACGACGAGGGAACCGACACGCCGAGCCGGCTGTTGAGTACCAGGTCTTGATACCGGCCGTGCTGCTGCACGACATTGGATTCTTCACGCCGGACTACAAGGACGCCGGACACGATGTGACGGGCGCGCGTCTGGCGCGGGAATGGCTGTTCGAGTTCGGCTACGGCAGCGAACAAATCGAGGCGATCGGTCACTGTATTCGCGCTCACAAGGGGAAGGCGGAGACGCCCCGCTCCCTCGAAGCGCGCATCCTCTACGGTGCGGACGTGCTGGAAAAAGCCGGAGCGGTGTACCTGATTCTCGCGGGCAGGGTGACCTGTGAGTTCGACGAAACGATCGAGCACGTCCTGGCGAGAGAAGTGGTCGACCGTGCGAAGGAATCGTCCAGGGGGTACTACACGACAATGGCGCGGACACCGGACAACGGACGCCTTGAACGAACACGCCTGTTGCTCGATGAAGTCCACGCGGAAATTCAGACGGACCGATCTGACATACGACCGGATGAATCGGCGTTGTGGGCCAACAGCCCTCCTCGGATAGAGGACCACTGACAGGTGTGGGGCGACCTATGGCGCAGCTAGCAGTACGCGGCGGAACTCCGGTACGAACCCAGCCGTATCCGTCCTGGCCCATCGGCGGTGCGGGGGAACGAGCGTGGCTCGAACGGGTGCTGACCAGCCACCGGTGGTTCGCCGGTTTGCAGGCGGACGACGCTGACGCCGCCGGCACGCTGTTCGGACGGCGATTCGCCGAGCGTCATGGCGCCAGCCACGGACTCCCGGTGGCCAACGGCAGCGTCGCCATCGAGATTGCGCTTCGAGCGCTTGGTATTCAGCCGGGCGACGAAGTGATCGTGCCGTGCTACACGTTTATCTCCACGGCAACCTCGGTCCTGATGGTCGGCGCGATCCCTGTGTTCGCCGACATCGATCCCGGTAATTACTGCCTCGATCCGGCGGATGTGTCCCGCCGGTTGACGCCGAGGACCAGGGCTATTCTTGGCCGACATGCCGGCCCTCCTCGAGATCGGCCGGCGGCGGGGGCTGCATGTCCTCGAAGATTGCGCCCAGGCCATCGACGCGACGTTGTCGCTCCAGAAAGCCGGAACCTGGGGTGACCTGGGGACGTTCAGCTTTCAATCCAACAAGACGATGACGTCGGGCGAGGGAGGCCTCATCCTGACGAACAGTCCGGGTCTGGCCGAGCGGATCACCGCGCTGCGCGCGTTCGGCCGATTCAATAGCGGGGAAGCCGTCCGGTCATCGGCGCTGGAATGCCGTCAACTGTCGAGCAATTACCGGCTCTCGGAGTTCCAGTCCGCGGTGCTACTGGGCCAGCTCGACTCGTTTCCGGCGCAGGATGAGCGCCGCCAGGCCAATGCCGCGCGACTCACCCACCACATCGAACGGATACCGGGACTACGGCATGTCCGATCGCTCGGCGCGGACATGAAGCATGGCTACTATTACTACGTGATCCGGTACGACCCGCAGCACTTCGGGCAGGTGTCGCCCGACCGTCTGTGCCAGGTCCTCGGCGCCGAAGGCGTGCCCTTCGTCCCGGGCGATCGCAAGCCCGTGTATCGCCATCCGGTGTTCCAGGCGGAGAACGTGCGTCCCCACCTGTGGCCCGACGCGTTTGCACGATACGAGGACGCGCTTGTCCGCAATCCTCCTCAGTGCCCCGCGGCGGAAGAAGCCTGTGACTGCACGATCATGCTGCGGCACCAGGTGCTGCTGGCCGAGCCGACCGACATCGACGACATCGCCGAGGCCCTGTCGAAGGTCACGAGAAACGTAGGGGAGCTGCTCGAGGAGAAGAACTGATGCCAGTGAAGGAAATCAAGCGCGCCAAGCCGGCCGCGCCCGATGACGTGAAAAAGCTTCGCCGAACGGTCGAAGACATCATCCAGACGGTCGGCGCCGGCGGAGACACGGCCATTGCGCAATATTCACGGAAGTTCGACGGCCATGACGGGCCCTACCGGGTCACCGACGAGCAGATCGACGCCGCCAGGAAAGAGTTGTCACCCGCGCTCATCGAGGGGCTCGATTTCGCGATCCAGCAGGTGACAGCCTTCGCCAGGGCGCAGCGTGCGCAGCTCACGGAATTCGAGCAGGAGGTCGCTCCGGGCGTCTACATGGGGCACCGGCTCGTTCCCCTGGATTCCTGTGCGGCGTACGTGCCGGCGGGTCGCTATCCGTGCGCCACTTCCGCTGTCATGTCGCTGGTTCCGGCGAAAGTGGCCGGCGTCAAACGCCTCGTGGCGGTGTCCTCACCCGGCAAGGAGAAGCGCATCAACCCTGCGATCCTCTACACCATGGCCGAGATCGGTGCGACCGAGATCTACTGTCTCGGCGGCGCCCACGCCATCGCGGCCATGGCCCTCGGCACCGAAACGATCGCTCCGGTGGACATGATCGTGGGGCCGGGGAATCAGTACGTGATGGAGGCGAAGCGACAGGTGTACGGGACGGTCGGCATAGACTTTCTCGCCGGCCCCAGCGAATGCATGGTGATTGCCGACGAGACCGGCCGCGCCGACTACATCGCGGCTGACCTGCTGGCCCAATGTGAGCACGACCCCAACGCGAGGGGGGCATTCGTCACCACGTCCGAACCGCTGGCCAGGGAAGTCGTGGCAGAGATCGAGCGACAGCTCCGCGAGCTGACGACCGAAGAAGTCGCCCGCCGTTCCTGGGAGGACAACGGCATTATCGTGGTCGTGCCGACCCTGGCGGACGCGGCCGCCTACGCCAACGACTACGCGCCTGAGCACCTCGAAGTCCACGCGAAGGATCCCAAGGCGCTCGTTCCGAGCTTGACCTCCTACGGGTCTCTATTCCTCGGAGAATCAGCCGCCGAAGTGTTCGCCGACAAGGTCTCGGGCACCAATCACATTCTCCCAACAGAGCGGGCGGCCAGATATACAGGAGGCTTGTGGGTGGGACATTTCCTGAAGGTGATCACCCATCAGTGGGTCGACGAGCGAGGGGTCCAGCTTCTGGCGCCGTACTCCGCCCGCCAGGCGGAATTCGAAGGCATGGATGCGCATCGTCGAGCGGCCGCGATTCGGTTGACGCCCAAGACGTGAGCGCACTACGATTGTGAGTTTGGAGCCCCGCCAGTGCGCGGTGGCGGGACTTGAGGCGACCTCGGTTACAGCGGTGGCGACCGCCCTTAAGTCCGCGATGTTAGCGGTTTTCCAGGAGGAGACAGGGCATGGAGTGGATAGTACAGAAGGAAGTCAAAGAAGAGAAGATCTATAACCTGTTTCGCTGCGGCTACCTGGACGTCCGAAAGTGGCTGGAGGAAACCGACATCGTCCTGATTCCGCTTGGAAGCACCGAGCAGCACGGGCGGCACCTGCCCGTCTCGACCGACAGCATTGCCACCGAACTGCCCTGCCAGCTCGCCGCCGAGCTGGCCAATGTGCCCCACTATCAGACGATTCCGTTCGGCTACTCACCGCAGCATCTGCACCAGCCGGGTGTCGCCTCGGGCACGGTGACGCTGAGTGCGTCGGTCTATCAGAACGTGCTCTACGAGGTGGGCCGGTCGCTGATCCAGAACGGCTTCAACAAGCTGATCTTCGCCACGGGACACACCTCCAACATGAAGGCGGTCGATCCGGCGCTGCGGACCCTTCGCTACGAAACCGGCGCGTTTGTCTGCTGCTGGCGCAACGACGCCGAGGCAGCCCCGGCGCTCCTGGCTGACGAGGGCATCATCGAGAACCCGCCAGAGGAAGCGCCCGGATGGCACGGTAGCGAAGTGGAGACGTCGGAATGTCTGCTCTTCGAGAGCATGTACGGGAAGAAAATCGTGCACCTCGAGCGCACCGACAAGGACTTCACGCACGCGCCCAAGTGGATCACGGACGTCAGCAACAAGTTCACGAAGGCGAATGGCTCTCCGTATCTGACGATGAACGGGAAGGATGCGGCGTGGGTGCCGATGGATCACCAGGAGTACAGCGACACTGGCCTGGTCGGCAACCCGGGGAATCCCTTCCGAGCGACCGCGGAGAAAGGCCAGCGCATCGTGCGGAAGAAGGCCGAACTGCTCGCGGAGTTCATCGAAGAGATCAAGAAGGTCAAGATCGAGGTTAAGAATCGAGATTACTGGAATCGCGCGTTCAGACCGATGTAGCGCCGCTCATCCGGAGCAGCCAAGACCGGCCGTCCCATGCTTCGCCAGCCGCAGCACCTCGTTCGATGAGCGCCGACTGCTCCTGGCGCCTCTTTGAAATGCGCTCGCGTTCCGAGAGCGTGGCCGTATGATACCGAGTTGCCATGCCTGCAGATGATGTCCTGCTCACGAAGCAGTCGGTCGTGGACGCAGCGCAGCGCGCGTTTCGGACCGGACTGCAGACCAATATTGGAGGCAACCTCTCGGCCCGCGTTCCTTCGGGCGAGGCCTGCGTCATCAAGGCGACCGGAGTCGGCTTCGCAGAGTGCACGATCGAGAACCTCTGCGTGGTCGGGCTCGACGGCCAGGTGCGCGAAGGCGGGCAGCCGACGAGCGACGTTGCGATTCACCTGGCGATCTACCGGATGCGGCCTGACGTGCATGGCATCGCCCACGCGCACCCGCCCTGGGTCACCGGATGGGCGGCCGCGAGCATCGCGCCGCCACACGTGACGGTCACCGCGGATGCCAAGCTGGGCTCGGTGCCCATGATCCCTCTCGCCGCTGGCGGACTGACCCAGACCGACGCCGAGATCGTCGCGATGATGGGCGCCGGTGGACCCAGGGGCGCGATCCTGGAAAAGCATGGCGCGATAACATGCGGCCGGTCCATCCTGGAGGCCATGCACCTGCTCGAGCTCATCGAGGAAAACGCGCACATTGCTGCGGTCCGCTCCATGGTCCTGAGTCAGGGACAACGGGCTGGAGATCGGTAGACGCTGAGATAGAATGGGCCTGCCCGGCCCTGGCTGTGTGGCAGTGGTTCAACTCGAACAATCTGTGAGGAATTCAACTATGCATTCGGTCCGAAGGCGTCCGTCGGCTTTTCACTACGCGCTTGGCACCATGTGCTGCGCTCTCGGCATCGTTGCCATGTATGCGCCATCGGGCGACGCGCAGCAGATGCGCCCCCTCACGGCAGGCGTCTACTCCGCGGCGCAGGCCGCTCGCGGAGAGGTGCTGTACGCAGACGGTTGCGCGTCCTGTCACGGCGTGGAGTTCGAGGGCACCATCGGACCGCCGCTGGCGGGAGAGTTGTTTCTGTCGAATAACAGCGCGCTTCCCCTCGCCGCCGTGGTCAACCGGATTCAGCAGACCATGCCCTTCAACCTCCCCGGCAGCCTCTCGATGGAGCAAGCCATCGATCTGACGGCGTACATCCTGCAGGGCGGCGCGTTTCCAGCGGGACAGGCCGCGCTCGGCGAGGCGGACCTCGCGACGATCGCGTTTCCAGTGACGGCAGCCGTCGCGCCGGCGGTTGCCGCCGACCGCGGCTCGCTGCCTCCTCCGGAGGGAAACCTCGCAGAGTTGATGCGGGGCATCGCGTTTCCCAACGCCAACATCATCTTCAACCTGCAGATCAGGAACCCGGACGACGAGCCGAGGATCGACGTTGCCCAGCCGTTCGACTACCGACAGTGGGGAACGACGATTTATCCAGGATGGCGAGCCGTCGACCAGGCCGCCATCGCGCTGACCGAGACCGCAGTCCTGTACTTGACGCCAGGCCGCAAGTGCCAGAACGGCAGAATCGCTCCCGTGGAGCGGGACGACTGGAAGCAGGCCGTCGCGGACATGATCGCCGTCTCACAGGAGGCGCATCGGGCATCGAAGGCGAGGGATTTCGACGCCTTCATCGACATCAGCGAAAAGCTGAACGAGTCCTGCGACTCCTGCCACCGGGTGTACCGCGACACGGGCGGCGTCGAGGGAGGCATCGGCGGAGACCGATGCCGGTAGCGGCCCTGGCCGAAGGAGTCTGCGTGTCTGAGACACAACGCGTGCCAATGCTCACGTGCGGAAAGGACGACCGATGACCCGACAGATTACCATCGCGGATCGCGTCATCAGCGACGACAGCGAACCGTACGTCATCGCGGAGATCGGCCACAACCACCAGGGCAACCTGAAAACGGCGAAGGACATCTTCCGCGCGGCCGCGGAGAGCGGCGCGTGGGCGGTCAAGCTGCAGAAACGCGACAATCGATCGCTGTTCACGCGTGAGATGTTCAACAAGCCGTACGACAACGAGAACAGCTTCGGCGCGACCTACGGCGAGCACCGCGAAGCGCTCGAGTTCGGCAAGGCCGAGTACGAGGCTCTGGCGGCCGAAGCCGCGCGCCTGAAGGTCACGTTCTTCGCGACGGCGTTCGATATCCCGAGCGCAGACTTCCTGGCAGCACTGAACATGCCGGCCTACAAGATCTCGTCGGGAGATCTGAAGAACACCCCGCTCCTCGCGCACGTCGCCCGGATCGGCAAGCCGATGATCATCAGTACCGGTGGCGCCACGATCGAGGATGTGCAGCGAGCCTACGACACCATCATGCCGATCAACCGGCAACTCTGCATCCTGCAATGCACAGCCGGGTACCCGGTGGAAAACACGGAACTCGATCTGCGGGTGATCACGACGCTCCGCGAGCAGTTCCCCGACACGGTCATCGGCTACTCCGGGCACGACAACGGGATCGCGATGCCGCTGGCGGCCTACATGCTGGGCGCGCGAGTCATCGAGAAGCACTTCACCCTCAGTCGCTCCATGAAAGGCACGGACCACAGCTTCTCCCTCGAGCCGGTGGGTATGAAGAAGATGGTGCGCGACCTCGGACGGGTGCGGGTGGCCCTCGGCGATGGCCGCAAGAAGGTCTACGCAAGCGAGGCCGGTCCCCTGCTGAAGATGGGGAAGAAACTGGTGGCTGCGCGCGATCTCCCCGCGGGGCACGTGCTGACCGCCGCCGACGTCGCGATCAAGAGCCCCAGTGATGGGTTGCCTCCCTACTGCCTGGATCAGGTGCTGGGCCAGGCGCTCGCGCGTGAGTTGCACACCGACGCCGCCATCACTCTCGATTTGCTTGTCCAACCGGCAACAGCGAGCGTCAGCCGCGCGAAGCGCGATGGCACGCCCGCTGCGGGCGCGTGACGCGGTCAGGAGGCTGCGCCGTCGTCCCCGCGTCCTCCAGCGTGCGATCGGCACGCATCACGCGATTGCCGTCGGCCGGAGACCAGCGGTGACGAAACCGCTGCTGGCAGTGATCGCCGCTGCAGCCCTGTTCGTGGGGTGCGGCGCGAGCGCGCCGCCAATGTTTCTGACGATCCTGACGGGCAACACCAGCGGCGTCTACTATCCGCTGGGCGTCGCGCTGTCGCAGGTGTTCCGCACAGAGATCCCTGAAGCGAACATCTCGGTGCAGTCGACGGCCGCCTCGGCCGAGAACATGCGGCTGCTGGAAGCGGAACGTGGCGAGCTGGCCTTTACCCTCGGGGATGTGCTGCTCGACGCCTGGGAGGGAAACGTCGACGCCGGATTCACGGCGCCGCTCAGAAAGCTCCGCACGGTGGCGGCCATCTACCCCAACTACATCCAGATCGTCGCCAGCGCCGATGCGGGTGTCGCAACGCTCGCTGATCTGCGGGGCAAGCGTATTTCGGTCGGCGCTCCAGGCTCCGGCACCGAGCTGAACGCGCGGGCCATCGTGGCTGCGGCGGGGATGTCCTACGACGACTTCTCTCGCGTGGAGTATCTCTCGTTCAGCGAGTCGGTGGAACTGATCAAGAACCGGCAGCTCGATATCACGCTGCAGTCCGCGGGGCTGGGCGTGGCGTCGCTTCGCGACCTGGCGGCCAGCGTGCCCATTGTCGTGATTCCCATTCCCGCCGACGTCGTGGCGAATGTCGGCCGGGCCGTGTATCAGCAAGGCACGATCCCCGCCGGCACCTACGACGGACAGCTCGTCGACGTGGACACGGCGACGATCCGCAACGTCCTGGTCACACGCGACACGGTGCCGGACGATGTGATCTACCGGATGACGAAGGCGCTGTTTGAACACCTCGACGAGCTCGCCGCCGCCCACGCTGCCGCCGGCGAGATCTCCCTCGAGGATGCCGTGCTGAACCTCGACGTGCCGCTTCACCCCGGGGCCGCCGCCTACTACAGGGAAGCCGGCCTGATCGAGTGACCGACGGAGTGCGTCAGCTGGTCGGAGCCAGCCGGCTGGCGATCATGGCCGGTGCGCTCGCCTTCTCGGCCTTCCAGCTCACGATCGCGGCGGTCAGTCCCCTCTCCAGTCAGATCACGCGGTCGCTGCACGTCGCGTTTCTCCTGCTCCTCGCCTATCTGCTGTACCCGGTCGCGCGCCGTGGCGCGCACAACACGATTCCGTGGTACGACTGGCTCCTGGGGCTCGGCGCGTTCGCCCTGGGCTTCTATCACTGGGCCTTCGAGGCGGATCTGATTCAACGCGCGGGGCAGCCGAGCACCGCGGACCTCGTGGTGGGCACCGCCGTCGTGGTGCTCCTCTTCGAGGCGGCGCGCCGCGTGATCGGCATCGCGCTGCCGATCGTCGCGGGCGTCTTCCTGGCCTACGGCCTGTTCGGCCAGTTTTTGCCGGGTGCGCTCGCCCATCGGCCGTTTGGCTACGACCAGGTGGTCGGGCAACTCTACGTCGCCACCGGCGGCATCTACGGCACGCCCACGCTTGTCTCGGCTACCTACATCTTTCTCTTCATCCTCTTCGGCAGCTTCCTGGAACACAGCGGGATGATGCGACTGTTCAACTCCGTCGCGCTCGGCACCGTCGGCCACACCACGGGCGGGCCGGCAAAGGTATCGGTCATCTCGTCAGGCTTCATGGGGATGATCAGCGGATCCGGCGTTGCCAACGTGCTGACGGTGGGGTCGTTCACGATCCCGCTGATGCGGCGGTTCGGCTATTCGGCGGTGTTTGCCGGTGCCGTGGAAACGACGGCCAGCATGGGCGGTCAGATCATGCCGCCGGTGATGGGCGCGGTCGCCTTCATCATGGCCGAAACGCTCAACGTGCCGTACATCGAGATCTGCAAGGCCGCCATCGTCCCGGCGATGCTCTACTACGCGACGGCGTTCTGGATGGTGCACCTGGAAGCGGGCCGCGCGCAGCTCATGGGCATGCCCAAGGAGGAATGCCCAGACGCATGGGACGCGATCCGGCGACAGTGGTACCTGCTGGTGCCGGTGGCCGGACTGGTGCTCATGCTTTTCAACGGGTTCACGCCGATGTTCGCCGGACTCACGGGACTGGCGCTGACGGCCCTGCTGATCCTCGGTGCCAGCGTCTCCGCCTCGATCGGTCCACAGGCGTTTCGCGTGTTCTTCTGGATCGCACTCGGTTTGGGCGCGTCCAGCTTCATACGCTGGGGCATCGTGCCGGTCATCGCCGTGATCGCCGTGCTGGTCGCCCTGAACGCGCTCGTCCAGGGCGGTCGCGCGACGCTGCTGACCATGCGAGCGGGCCTGATCGACGGCGCAACGCAGGCGCTACCGGTCGGTCTGGCGTGCGCGATCGTCGGCGTCGTGATCGGCGTCCTGACGTTGACAGGCGCGGCCAGCACCCTGGCCGGCTTCATCCTGCAGGTCGGGAACACGAGCCTCTTCCTGTCCCTGGTGCTCACGATGGTGGTCTGCCTGGTCCTCGGCATGGGGATCCCGACCATTCCGAACTACATCATCACGAGCGCCGTCGCGGCGCCAGCGCTGCTGCAACTCGGGGTACCGCTCGTCGTCTCGCACATGTTCGTCTTCTATTTCGGGATCATGGCCGATCTCACGCCGCCCGTCGCGCTGGCCGCGCTGGCCGCGTCGTCGATCGCCAGGGCCCCGTACATGCGGATCGGATTCAAGGCGACACAGATCGCCATGGCGGGATTCGTCGTCCCGTACATGGCCGTCTACGACCCGTCGCTGATGCTGCTGGGACCGTGGCTCGATTCCGCGTACGTGATCGGGAAAGCGCTGCTCGCCATCTGCCTCTGGGGCGCGGCCGTGATCGGCTATATGTGGGCTCCGGTCGGCCGGGTGGAACGCGTGCTCTCGGTCGTGGCGGCCGGCCTGCTGGTCGTGGCCCTACCGGTGACCGACGCGATCGGCGCATCGATCGCCGTGGCGCTCGTGCTCCACCAGAGCCGCAAAGCCCGTCGCGACGTGGGGATGTCCGCTCCGCTGAGGCCGACGCTCTAACAGGCCGCTGAAAAAGTAACGTACATGGTCAGAAGCGCTTCATCCGCTGTGGTTGCTGCACCGACGGAC
>JAQBVV010000119.1 GCA_027622905.1 Acidobacteriota bacterium | reverse complement strand
CTCGGTCGTCGCGCCTGGCCAATCCGGGCGCCGCGCTCCGGAATATTCGTCACCGAACTTCTGAGACGGGACACTAGCTACCCACTGCACCGAGCACCTCTGTCTGCGCTTGTTCCGACGCGTGAAAGACGAACGGCTGTTGTTTCAAAATTCCATCGCAGATGGCATCCAATCCCTGCGAGGCCCCCGGGAGAAGCTGCTGGAGCCGGTCGAGCTTGAGGCGGTAGATCGGATAGCCGGCCTTGGGATCGATGAATGGCAGCGGAATCATCCGATTGAAGAAGAAGTGATACGCGTAACGCCTCGCTCGTTCGTGCTGCGCTGAGCCCAGCCGCTCCCGAAAGGGCAACCCCTCGAGGATCCGAAAGTACTCCGCCGGGGAGCCCGCATCATGCGTGAGTCCCTTGTTGCGAATCCAGGCTTCGCCCGCAACGACGACCGGGAGGCCCACGCTCGTGAGTTCCACACCCATCTTGGTGCCATAGATGATCGCGGCATTACAGAGTGACATCAGCACATAGGTGCTCATGTCACTGTCCGGGGGCACCACGATAATGTTTGGAGCAAGCTCTGGAATACGCTTCCGAAGCTCATCAAGGATCGGCTGCCTGGACGGCGGAAACCCGCTGATTTCAGCTGGATGTACCCGGATGAGTAACTGCAAGTCTCGTCGCGTCCCGAAATACTCGCAGGTCTGCACCAGCCACTCCACGATGTTCGGAAAGGCATTGGCCGGGTAATGCAACTGTGCATCCCACGTGACGTTCGTCAGCAGGCCGATGACCGGCTTCGACGGATCCAGGCCAATTCGACGGGCGATCTCTTCAGGGTCCTGGCGGCGCGCGCGGTGAAACACGATCCAGTCGAACAATCCCTCGCGGCGACTCACCAGGTAATTGGTCAAGTCACGGTCCTGGGCCTGCGACAACTCGTGGTGTTCCCAGTGCTCGAGCGGCTCGGACATCAGGGTGTGGTGGTAGGTGTCGTCGTGACTGAAGATGAACCGCCGCTTGCGATACGCCACGTTCCACGTCGCCACGGGTACACGCTCCTGGCGGGCCACCTCGCCGACAACCCCCCACGGGACATAGATGCCATGCGTGAAGACGGCCGACGAAAACCCGACCGTCCGCATCAGCCGTCGCGAGGCGGACGCCGTCAGCAGCGCGGCCTCAAGGTACCGCCGCAGGACAGGTTCCGCCTCTGCCTCAGCGTCCAGCGAGCCCGTCGCAAAGAAACGCAGCGCTCCGGCGTGCGCGTGCTCACCGATGGCCAGGCCGTCGCTCGCGAATCCCCGAATCTCTGCCATCGGCACGCCAGACGCCGTTTGTCGAGCCTGCGCACGATCATCCGGCGTCAGCCAGTCGCTGTAGCGATGGACCGTGAGCCCGAGCTGCGCGTAAACGCGCTGGGCCGGCCACGCACAGTCACCGCAGAGGTCTCGACTCGGTCCCTGCGCAACGAACTTGGCGATATCGGGGTAAAGCGAGGCCTCGCACTCCGCGCACGCCGTCATGACCCCGTCGCACAGCAGCGCATGCACCTCGGCGCCCCGAAAGGTGAGCGCGACTGCGAGGGCACTCTCAAGGGTCACCGCGTGGGCGTAGGAACCGACGGCGGTGGCCATCAGGACCCGCGGTCCTCCCTGAGCAGCATTCCTGGCCGATGTCCATAGTGCGGAGTCCGCCGAGAGCGGCGGCTGCCAGTCGGGATAGGCCCCCCACCTGGCGTGGTACCACCGTCGCCACAGCCGAGTGGCGCGCCACAGCGCGGGTACCCGACGGATGAACTGCTTCATCAAGAGCCGAGAGTCGCGCCAGACGGACCGCCCGACGCCCCCACGTCGATCAGCTTCACGAACTCATCGACCGTGGGCAGTTCTCGCAGCACACACCACGGCTCATGCGCCTCCAGTTCGTCGAACGTATACCCCCCTGTGGCCACCGCAATGGTTCGCGCGTCGATCGATCTGGCGCATTCGACGTCATGCGGCGTATCGCCGATGACGAACATGCGTCCCTCGTCAACCTCTCCGTTCACCCGCGCCAACGCCAGCGCGCGTCGCGCGATCGAGCTTCGGTCGCTGGTGTCCTCGGCAAAGGCGCCGTCCGGAAAGTACTGGAGCAAGTTGTAGTGCGTCAGTTTCGCGTGCGCGCCGGCGCGCGTGTTACCCGTGAGCAAATACGACCGCACATCCGAGCGATCTCTCAGGCGCTCGAGAATCTCGCGGACATTCGGCATCACGCTCCCCTGCTTCCTCGGGAGACTGGACGGCAGCAGCGCTCCATACCGATCGACGAAACGACGCAGGAACGCCTCGTCCGCCTCGACTCCGAGCGCCTGAAACGTGCGCTCGGCGATCTGGAAATCGGTCATGCCAGCAATGCGCGTACTCGCCAGCTCGAACTCGCGCCCGATCAACTCACGCACGGCATCCTCCCACGCGAAGACCCCTGCCCTCGCCGTCGTCAGCAGCGTGCCGTCGATGTCCCAGAACAAGACCGTCATGCGAGCGACGCCTCCCTGCCGGGAAAGCGACTGGCTGCTGCCGCGCGAAGCGCTTCCGTCAGTGACGCGATGTCGAGACCGTGATACTCGAGTACCTCGTCATTGGTGCCGCATTCCGGCAGCTCCGTGACGCCCAGGCGCGACACCTGCACAACCGGGTCCAGCGCCAGTCCGGCGATCGTCGCCGCCAACATCTCTGCCTGCCCTCCGTGCGCGTAGTGGTTGTCCAGCAACACGACCGACCGACAATCGCCAATCGCCTCCTTCAACCAGGCCGGATCGACACGGTTGAGCCACGGCAGATTGACAAGACGAATCGTGACACCGCTGCTCGCGAGCCCTTCGATGGCATGCCAGGCGTTCGACAGCAGCCAGGGACCGTAGCCGATGACGACAACATCGCGACCGTCTCGTACGATCCACCCGTGCCCGGGCTCCACGCGTTGACCGGCAGGGTAACTGAACGGCACCGGCCACTTGACCGACACGAGCCGCAGATAGGAGCTCTCCGACGCCGCGTTGATCAGATGCTCGAATAACGCATGCACTTCGGCTTCGAGCGCGGGTTCAGCCAGCAGCAGCCCTGGGATCGATCCCAGGGCGGCGATGTCGCGGACAGACTGGTGCGAGTGACCGGGTCCTCCTGGCAAGAGACCCGCCAGGGAGCCCACGTAGACCACCTTCGAGCCTTCGCTGCACTGGTTATAGATCTGTTCATTGGGACGTGCCGCCAGGAAGCACGCAAACGAATGCACGACCGGGAGTGCGCCACGCTTCGCGAGCCCGCACGCCGTTGACACCATGTCCTGCTCGGCGATGCCGCATTCGATGAATCGGTCGGGATACTTCGCCGCGAACGGCACCAGGCCGCAGTCCTTGACAAGGTCCGCATCGAGCACGACAAGACCCGGATGCCGATCCGCCTGGTTCACAAGCGCATCCTTGTACGCGCTGATGAGATTCTGGGTGTCCCGGGGCTCTCTGCGGGCGGGGCGCCAACCATGCGCGAGCCCCGGCTCACCCAGTCCCGCGGCCTGAAAGAGGCGGCGCGCGCGCTCCAGTAGTTCGCGAGAGCCGTTGGCGTACTCCTCTTCCGTCGGGGCGCCGGAATGGTACGCGTACAGCTCACCCGCTTTCATCGCCGGCCCCTCCATGAAGGAGACCCCCTTGCCCTTGACCGTATCGGCCACCACGACCTTGGGCTGATCGGTGATGCCGTCGAGTGACCGGAACGTGCGATCGATCGCGTCTATATCGTGACCATCGCACCTGCTGACATGCCATCCGAATGCGCTCAGCTTGGCCGTCAGGTCTCCAAGATCGCCGACCTGCTCCACCCACGTATCGGACTGGATCTTGTTGTGATCGACGATCACGACGATCTCACCAAGCCCCCTGGTGGCCGCCGACGCGAGCGACTCCCAGAACTGTCCCTCCTGCAGCTCTCCATCGCCCGTCAGGACGAAGATGCGGCGCGACCGACCGGCAAGGCGATTCGCGATTGCCATACCCTTGGCCTTCGAGATGCCCATGCCAAGCGATCCGGTGTTGGCCTGAATATAGGGCGTCTCCACGTGCGGATGACCGGGTAGGCCATGGAGGCGTCGCAGGTGGTCGATCTTCTCCTCCGGCAGCAGCCCCAGCCCGATCAGGACCGCATACAGTGCGGGGGCGTCGTGTCCCTTCGACGAGAAAAAGATGTCGCATGCGCCAGGCCCTTTGTCGAGATCGCGCATTTCGTTCAGAAACAACCAGCTCATGATGTCGAGCGAGCTGAAACTCGTGCCGAGGTGTCCGGACCACGCCCTTGCGATCATGTAGAGGGTATTGATCCGCGCGACTGCGGCGAACGCCGCTGCGACGTCGTGCGGTGGGAGAGACGCGCCTAAAAGCCTGCGACACTCGGACGCCGGAACGTACACAAGTTCGTCGCTCGTAACCTGGTCTAGCTGCTGTTCGCCCATGGTGCTCCGTACGGGACCTGCGAGACCTGGGGTGGCTCCACCTCGCCGTCCGCCATCAGGCGTTCGGCCACCATCCAGTCGCGCGGGTCGTTGATGTCAAATCCTTCGTAGCCCACGGTCAGGAAAGGCGTCAGGACGTTACCAGAGATTGTGCGGCCGTCGAACACGACCCGCGTCCAGGCGATCTCGAGCGACGCGTTCTGCACGTATACGGATGGCAGGGCCTGATACGGCATGCTGTGCCACTGCCGCCCATCCGGCCCGGGCGGCAGCAGTGGCGACATCCGATCGCCGTCAATCACCCACATCTTGCCGGGATGCTGCCCACATTTCTCGACCGCCCGCAGCGAATCGACATCGTGTTGTGTCGTGAACTGTTCCCACGCACGCCGGATCGTCGCAACCGTCCGAAACGGACTTGTCGGGCGCAGGAGGCTGAAGCAATCCCATGCCCGTCCGTTCCCTTTCAGCTCCGCCATCGTGTACTCGAGCCACTCGATGTCCGGGGACGTATCGCCGGCAAACTCCTGTGGTCGCAGGAACGGCACCTCGGCGCCATAGTGCCGTGCGATAGCGGCAATGGCCTCGGAGTCTGTTGAGACGATCACCGATTCGAACACGCCGCTGTCGATCGCCACCGCAATCGTATAGGCGATCACCGGATGCTGACCAAGCAGGCGAACATTCTTGCCAGGAACGCGCTTGGACCCTTGTCTGGCGGGAATGAGAGCGACGACTGAGGGCATCGGGGCAGCTTCCTGGAATGACGGTGCTCTACACTCGCGTCGGATCGTGGTTGATGTACACCGTCTTCACGTCAGAATAGACGTTGAGGGCATCCGTGCCTGCCTCCCGCCATCCGTTGCCCGACTGCCGCAGACCGCCGAACGGCAGGTGTGGCTCACTGCCATACGTACCGCCATTGACAACCGCCACCCCCGACTGAATTCTCGACACGAAGGTGTGAGCACGGTTCAGATCTCTCGTATGGATCGAAGCCGTGAGCCCAAACGGGGAATCGTTGGCGAGGTCGATGGCTTCGTCGAACCCCTGCACCCGATACAAGCAGGTGATTGGCCCGAACAGTTCACTCTGCGAGATTTCGTCGTTCGCACCGACGTGCGCCACGAGCGTGGGCGCGACAAAGTACCCGCCGTCATAGCCGTCGCCGCTCAGCCGATGGCCGCCCGCGAGCACCGCCGCGCCCGCTGCTTTCGCCCGCTCCACTGCGGCGAGCATCGATACCATCTGACTTTCGTTGATGACCGGACCCAGGTCATCTGTATCGCTCGTTCCGATCGTGAGCGCGCGCGTCGCATCGAGCAGCAACGCCGTGAACGTGTCGTAGACCTTGTCGAACACGATAATGCGGCTACCCGCCGCGCAACGCTGACCGGCATTGCTGAACGCTGACCCCAGCGTCCACTTCACCGCGTTCTCCAGGTCAGCGTCGTCACACACGATCAGCGGGTTCTTTCCCCCGAGCTCAAGACACGTCTTGGCGAGGCGCCGGCCCGCCGTCTCGGCGATCCACCGCCCCACCTGGCACGAGCCCGTGAAGCTGACGACGGCCACATCAGGATGCTCCACCAGCGGCGCACCGGCCTCCTCGCCGAAACCATGCAGTGTCGAGTACACGCCGTCGGGCACGCCAGCTTCCCTGGCCAAGACGCCAAACGCCCAGGCTGACAGCGGCGTATCCTCGGACGCCTTCATGACCGCGGCGTTCCCGCACAGCAGTGCCGGAAACGCCTTCCAGGCAACATTCGCGATCGGCGTATTGGCAGCGATGATCAAACCCGCAACACCCAGCGGCTGGCGGACCGTCATGGCGGTCTTGTTCGGCACGGCGCTGGTGGTCGTCTGGCCGTAAAAGCGGCGACCCTCGCCGGCCACGAAAAAACCCATCTCGATCGCAGCGTCGGTCTCACCACGTGCGTCTTTACGCGACTTGCCAGTCTCCTTCGCGACCAGCTCCGCCAGTTCCGCCCGGTGTTCGCGCATGAGCAACGCAATCTGGCGAAGGATGTCGCCGCGTGCAACCGGGGTCATCGCCGCCCAGGCCGGCTGCGCCTGCTTCGCTCTCTCGACCGCTCGCGAGACATCGCTCGCCGTAGACCTCGCGACCTCACAGACGGCGAGACCCGTGGCAGGGTCGGTCTTGGAAAACGTGCGGCCATCGCTGGCGCCGGCGTCCTGGTTGCCGATCTGATTCGGCACCACAGCAGGGATCGACCGAAGGTCCTGTCCTGCCGCGTCTGCCCTGCTCGGTTCTGCACTGCTCGGTACGTTCATTTCTCGCTGTGCTCCACCTGTCGCCTGCCGGCCTTCCTGCGCCGAACAGCTTGCCGGCGCCGTGCCTCGACACCCCGTGCCGCCAGTCGATACCACCCCATGCGCTTGAGCACGGAGCGATCCTGGGCGTCGGCATAGTACCCACGCACCGCTCGACGCGCCGACGCGGCCGGCGCAGCGGGCGTCTCCACGCACTCCTCGGTCCGTTGCGCCATCACCCGCATTCGCGCGGACGTGTGTCCCCCTCGCCCCTTCGACATCCGATCCGGCGGCGGCGCAAGCGCCCTCCAGCCTGCTCGCGCAAGGAGTCCCTGGAGACACGGCCACGTGTACGCCGTCACGTGCGCACGTCCGTTGATCACGTACTTGTAGTCTCGATGAATCGGCAAGGTATCGAATCGAGGCACGCCGACCAGGAGATATCCCCCGACGCGTCCAGCCCTCGCAAACTGACGGAGCAAACCCAGCGGATCGGCCACATGCTCCAGCACATGGTTCGCCACGATCAGGTCGAACACCGGTGTGTCTGGAATGGTGGCAAGCCGACGGTGGCGGGGAAACGCACTGTCGACCGCGGTCTCGATCCCGGTCGTATCCCACCCTGACCCCTGCAACGCGTCGAGCAACTTCCCGTCTCCGCATCCGAAATCCAGCGCACGGGCACCCGACGGGGGCGCCGTGACGAAGTCACGTACGGGCTCGAACACCTTGCTCCAGGATCGGCCCGCGGTTACGGCGCCCGGACCAGGTGACCGCTCGGTGCCGGCGGCACGTGGCGCCCCCCACTCGCCCGCGGGGCTGTAGAAGTGGGCCAGCGCCTCTGCCGTCGGCTGTGGATTGCTGAATATCAGACCGCACTCCTCACACCCACTGACGAAGCCAGTCCGACAGGCGTTGACAGGCCGTGGTAACGGCAGCAGGTCAAGCTCGTACAGCTGTGACGAACCGCACGACGGGCAGCGCTCGCATTCCCCAGGGACCCGGTAGATGAAGGTTCGCGACATCGACGATATCGCGGCGCGGAGTTCACCAAGCAGTGAATCCACCATCCACGCGCAACTCATGTCCGGTGACGTAGGACGACGCGGACGATGCGAGAAACACCAGCGGTCCCCCAAGGTCATCTGCCTGTGCCATTCGTCCGAGCGGAACACGCGCGCGGTATTTCGTCTTGAACTGTTCGTCCTGGCCCGCAAGGACCCCGCCAGGAGAGAGCGTGTTGACGCGTACCCCCTGGGCTCCCCACAGCGTCGCGAAGTACGCCGTCATGTTCACGACGGCCGCTTTCGAGGCACCGTACGCGGGGGACTTCAGGAACGGAAGGGCACCTGGCAGATGATCGTAGAAACGCTGATCGGGTGACACCGATGCATACAGCGACCCGATGTTGACGATCGATCCGCCACTCCCTGCCGCCATCCTGCCGCCGACGACCTGCGTCACCTGAAAGGTCCCCAGCAGATTCACCTCCACCATCCGGCGAAACTGATCCGCAGGCCAATGCTCGATACGCGACCTGTTCCCCCCGGAATCCGGCGGTTGATCGACCCCGGCGTTGTTCACCAGAATCGTCGGCTCCCCGAATCGGCGAACGGTCGCGTCAACCGCCTGCTCGATCGAGGCCCGGCTCGTCACGTCGCAGTCGAACCGCCACAGTCTGTCGCCGGCCTGCGTTGCCACAACAGCGTACGGCTCTGACTCTGACGCGCCCGCGAGTTCCAGCGCGGCCACGCTGGCACCCGCATGTAACAGTGCCGCGGCCCACACCGGACCGAGTTTCCCGCACGCACCCGTGACGACGGCGACCTGGCCGTCGAGACGAAATGGGGATTCACTCACGAGCGTCGGAACCCTGCCCCTATGCCCATTGCCACCTCAGCACACGCCACTAGGCTCGCACCGGTTGCCGAAGCTGCGATACAAGTCGATCCCATCCGTAATCCGCATGCGCGATTGCTCGCGCCGCGTGCCCGATCTGCTGCGCCCGTTCGGATCCAGGGAGCTCTCCGCACAGGTTGATATCGATCACATTCTCCAGGTGGGTCAGTCCCTTCGGCGAGAGTTCGTCGAGATTCGTGATGACCGCACAACCGCTCTCCATGGCCGCGTTCACGCTGGTGTTGTTTGCGCGCAGGCCCTTTTCAAAGAATGCGGCGAGAAACGTACAGTCAAGGAGGTGATTGAACACAGCCGTATCCGAGAGATAACCCATGAAATAGACGTGACTCCCGAAAATCGCCTGCAGTTCTTCAAAGCGGACGACAAACGAACCGTCGAAACTCGTATTCTCGTGAAGCGCGGTGGACACGTAGACCGAGTAACTCTTGCCGGTGGCCTCGAGCAGCCCGTGGAGCCTTCGGTACAGCGGCACACGAATCTTGTGTGCCATGCCGAATGTGAAGATCGACAGCTCGGTCTGCTGGAAACGCTGCGGGTTGAGCAGCGTGCCCGGGCAGAACAGCTCGACGGTGTCCGATCTGAGCATGCCAACCGTTGCCGACAGTTCTCGGTTTCCGGTGTAGACGCGCGAAGCTCCAGCAATCAGCCGCTCCTCGGTCGGCGTCCCATCGAACGCGTGGAGAAACAACTCGAACCGCCCCTGATGCACGGCTGCCCACTCGTCCAGACCGCGGGCGTCGTCTGCCGTGAACTCGGACATCTTCAGGGACAAGAGCGGACTCTGATACGCCTTGAGGTCTTCCGACCCGATACCAACGACCGGCAACGAGAGACGGCCGCCGAGAATCGTGTTGAACTTGGCGATCCCGCACGTCCAGGGATTCAGATGGTAGCCAGCAATGCAGTCGATCATCAGGCCTCAGGCTGCGGAGACTGGAGGTGTTCCGCCTACCAAAAACCGGAGCCGTCGGGCCTCCGGACACTCGTAGAGAGGAAGGCATTGTATCGCACGTGGGGATGGCGCTCTCCATCTGTTGCAAACAATGGAGTTAAACCTCGGTGGCTGCGTCAGTCCGGGAGACCGGCACGGAGAGCGCCACACACTTCTTCCTGCTGCGCGTCAGTCATCTCCGGGAAGAGGGGCAACGAGAGCACCTCTCCTGCCACGCTCTCGGCCACCGGAAAATCTCCTGTGGTGTAGCCCAGATCTCGATACGCCGGCTGGAGGTGCACGGGAACCGGATAGTGGACGCCGGTCTGGATCCCTTGCTGGAGGAGATGCGCACGCCACGCGTCACGCTGTCGCAACCGAACGGCGTACACGTGATACACGTGTCGCACTCCTGGACGCTCGACGGGTGTCAGCGCGACCGTACCTTCGAGAAGCCTCTCGTAGCCGGCGGCCAGTCGCCGCCTCTCGTCAGTCCACCGCTCAAGGTGCCTGAGCTTGACGCCCAGCACGGCCCCCTGAATCCCATCCATCCGGTAGTTGAATCCACGAATCGAGTGCTCGTAGCGCGTCTTCTCGCCCCAGCTACGCAGCAATCGCATCTTCTCTGCGTAGGGCGCATCGTCGGTCACCGCCGCACCGCCCTCCCCGCAGGCGCCCAGGTTCTTCCCCGGATAAAAACTGAAGCAACCGATGTCGCCGATGGAACCTGCGCGCCGCCCCGTGCTGTCGTTCGCACCGTGCGCCTGGCACGCGTCCTCGATCACCGCAACGCCGTGACGACGGGCGATCTCCACGATCGGATCCATGTCCGCGGGCTGACCGAACAGGTGCACCGGTATCACGGCTCGCGTCCGAGGGGTCATCGCGCGCTCCACAGCCGCCGGATCCATCGTGTAGTACACGGGATCGATATCGACGAACACGGGCTTGGCGCCCACGGCCCGCACGGCTTCGCTCGTGGCGATGAAAGTGAAGGGCGTGGTAATG
>JAQBVV010000118.1 GCA_027622905.1 Acidobacteriota bacterium | reverse complement strand
TGACCGCCTCACCGGCCGGCTACGCGCCGGCCTGACCCTGGCGGAGCCGGCTTAAGTGATCACCTATGAATATCGGCTATCGTCTCACGTTCGCAGGGACCGGGCTCGCCCGGACACCGTGTACCCGTCTCAGCCCTCGCCTCGGCGCGAAACGGGCCGAGCGACGTGTTCGACGCGCGACGGACGCCTTGTCAGCTGCGAGGTGACGCGCACTGGGTCGCAGCATTAGAGTCAAGGTGAGGTGCGCGGCCGACCACCAAGCCTACCGTTCGCACGAGAGCTCGCGGCTTTCCGTCGGCTTGTCCGACCGCCGACCAGGGCTGCCGGGCCGACGATTCGAATCACAGCCGAGGCTGGCCTCGATGCAGAAATACGCACTGTGGCGACCTTCACGTCAGCAGCAGTCGTCGCCCCTGGGTGCAGCTCAAGATATGCGGCCAACGTTCGACGAACGGCCACGAGGGCACGGGCTTTCGTGGCGCCCTGTGCGTAGACAGGCACCCCTGGCACGTAGGCGCTGATCGAGCCGGAATCCTCCGGTTCAATCACGATCGGAAAGCGTATTGACATCTATTCGACTCCCGCGTCACGAAGAATGCGATTCCCAAGGCGCCCGGCGTCGTGTCCGTGCATCGTCACCCAGACCTCCTTCCCCGTCGCAGGATGGACAAAGAGCCGGTGAGCGCCCTTGTCGGGGGCTGGCGCATCCTGATTCGCGAACGGTCCATCAGGCGGCAGGGGGCGCGGCTCCTTCTCCACCGATGCCGAGCGTCGCGCGGACGGAGTTCGCGGACACACCCTGAACGCGCACGCGTTTCAGTCTGTTGCGGTGCCCGGTCGCGATTGTCACTGCGCTCTTGGGGACCCCCAGTAACGTCGCGACCAGCTTGACGACTTCTGTATTGGCCGCTCCTTCAACCGGCGGTGCGTGCAGGCGCAACAGCAGCACGCCATCGCGCAGGCCCATGAGCCCTGAGCGGCTCGACCGAGGTGTGACGCGAACGTCGATGACAACGCCGTCGGCGGTGTCGGTGATCGCCATCAGCCACGACTTCCGAAGATCGCGGTGCCTACCCGGACCATGGTGGCGCCTTCCTGGATGGCCACTTCGAAGTCGCCACTCATGCCCATCGACAGCTCGCGCAGCATCGCAGGCGGGACGCCGGCGGCCTGCCACCCGTCGCAGAGCTCGCGAAGCCGTCTGAACCAGGGGCGGGCGCCTTCGGGCGTGGGAGCCGGAGGGGGAATCGTCATCACGCCGACGATCCGGACTGCTTCGAGCCGGGTTCCGATCTCGAAGAGGCGCGGCATATCGTCTGGCGGGACTCCGAATTTCGTTGCTTCGTAGGTGACGGCCACCTGGAGCAGCACCTCCTGCACGATGCCCTCGTCCAGGGCGGCCCGTTCGAGCTTCAACAGGAGGTCGTCGCTGTCGACAGACTGGATCGAGGCGAACGCCCCGACGGTCTTCCGAGCCTTGTTGGTTTGCAGGTGACCGAGCAGGTGCCAGCGGATGTCCGGCTCAGTGGCGTGGTGGATCTTCTCCAGCGCCTCTTGAACCCGATTCTCGCCAAAATCGCGCTGGCCGGCGGCATAGGCCTCCCTGACGGCGTCCAGCGGACACGTCTTGGAGACGGCGATGAGCTGTATGGAGGAGGGGTCCCGTCCGACCGACCGGGCCGCCGTCGCGATGCGCGAGCGGACCTCGGTCAGCCGGCCGGCGATCACGTCACTACTGCGGGAGCTGCTGGAGGAAGCCGTTGACCTCGGCGGACTTCTCGCCATCGGGAGCCGCCTGCAGGTATCCCTCGAACGCCTGTCGGGCTTCGGGAACCATGCCCAGGTTCAGATTCGCCATCCCGAGCTGGTAGTGAGCCATGGCTATCGTCGGGTCGGCGGCGATCGCTGCCTCGAACTGCGTCTTGGCGTCGGCAAAATTGCCGGCGTTCCACAGGATTACACCCTGGTTGTACAGTGCCTGAGGGTCACCAGCGCCACCACCGGCGGTTCCGAGCTCAGCCGCCCTGGCACCGGCTTCCGCGGCCAGGTCGAACTTCTGCTGGATGTTGTAGATGTTGGCGAGGCCCGTATATGCTCCCGCGTTGTCCGGCGCGAGCTGGACCGTCCGCTGGAACGCCCCCACAGCCTCGTCGTACTGCTTCTGGTTGGAGTACGCCACTCCGAGGTTGTAGTAGCAGTCGCTGCAGTTGGGCAGGTTCACGAGGATCTCGTTGAACATCCGAATGGCGTCGGCGTCCTGGCCCCCCGCCATCGCCGCAAGGGCGCTGTCGGCCAGTTCCTTCATCTCCGCGCTCAGTGCCGCGCCGACCGGTGGCGCGAGCACGAACTCCAGCTCGAGCGGCCGAGCCATGGTCAACCTCTCCGTCATCTGAGACGTGAGGTCATCTTTCTCCACGGTGAAGTTGTATTCCCCGGCTCCGAGGCCGATCTGCGCGAACTCGCCTCTGCCGTTGGTCGTGACTTCGGCCCGGCCCTGGCCCTCGACGGCCACCATCGTGACGGTGGCGCCTTCTACCGGCTGCCCCTCCACATCGAGAACTTTGCCCCGGATCTGGCTCTGTGCCGCTGCCGTTCCGGCAACCGCGAGCACGACAGCCGCAGTTATTGCTGCACGGATCAAATGAGTGCGCATGAAAACCTCCGCAAAAATGTCCTACGCGATCTTACTCTGCCAGACCAGTGAACGTCACCTATCGCCCGACTGAGACCGGCACAGATCCCGTGGCCCGGCCTGCATTGCTCGCCATGACCGAGTGGCGTACGAGTGGCCACAACGCCGAGAATACTGGGCTTTTCGGACGGCGCACCAGGCCAGATCAGGCAAAAAACTTCGTCACACTCTCCACATCGTGGGTGACGGGTGCCGGAGGCAGCGAGGCGAGGAACCGGCGTCCGTAGCCCATGGTCCGCAGTCGGGGGTCGAGCACGGCGAGGACGCCCCGGTCCGTGCGGTGCCGAATCAGCCGACCAAGTCCCTGCTGGAGGGCGAGGATCGCGAGTGGAACCTGATAGTCCTCGAACGGGTTGCCCCCGGCCGCCGTGATGGCGTCCATGCGCGCCGCGATGACCGGATCCCCCGGTGACGAAAACGGCAGCTTGTCGATAATGACGCAGCTCAGCGCCTCGCCAACGACATCAACACCCTGCCAGAAGCTCGCCGTGGCGAGCAGAACCGCGTTGGGGGTCTCACGGAACCGTTCGATGAGGTCCGTTCGCGGCGCGGTGCCTTGCACGAGGATCGGATACGACAGGGCCATCTCCACCACGGGTTGCACCGTCCGGAGTACGGCATAGCTGGTGAACAGCACGAACGCGCGACCGCGAGAGCGCGTCACGATGTCGACGATTTCGCGTGCCGCCGCTTCGGCAAATGCCGCTGTCTTCGGGGATGGCAAGGGCTTCGGCATGTAGAGGAGCGCCTGCTCGGCGAAGTCGAACTCCGACGCTACTCGCAGCTCGTCTGCGTGCCCGATGCCGAGCCGTCCCTTCAGATATTCGAAGGAACCGTCCACCGCCAGCGTGGCCGACGTCAGGACGACCGTGCGCATGCGTTCAAACAGCACCTCACGGGCGATGCGAGACACGTCGACCGGCGAGGCGCGCAGGAAGAGTCGGTTCGCGTTCGCGTCGCGACCCGCCGAGCCAGCGCCGCCCCGCATCTCGATGTAGTAGACAAAGTCCGGGTCCGCCGCGCGCATCAGAAAGCGGAGGTCCGCTTTCAGCTCGTCGGCCCGGCGGCGCAGTGCGGCGACCGCCTCATCGCTGTCCGGCGCTGCGGCGCCCTCGTCGCCGACAGTGGCCCCGGCGCTCGGCGGCTGCGCGAGTGCGAGCGTGGCCTCGAGACCCTCGAGCGCGCCTGCCAGCGCCATGCCAGCCTCGAAGTGATCATCGAGGCTGTCGGCGGTGTACCGGACGCGCGAGTCCTGCCCGCCGCCGCCGCGCGGCGCATGCGCCAACCCGCGGAAGAACGCGCGGCAGCGGTCGTTCACGCGCGCAAGTGCTCTGGTGAGTTCGTCGGCACCGTTCCGCCAGTCGCGGCCGGTCGTGAGCCGTTCGCCGTCGCGCACCAGATCGTCGATTCGGTACGCGCTCAGCGACTTACCGAAATACTGCGTCGCCACGTCCTCCAGCTGGTGGGCCTCGTCGACCACCAGGGTCGGACAGAACGGAATGACTTCGCCGTAGTCGCTCTGCCGGACGGCGGCGTCCGCGCAGAGCAGGTGGTGATTGACGATCACCACGTCAGATTCGGCGGCTCGCTGGCGCATGCGCGTGACGAAGCAGTCGTTGTAGCTCGGGCAATCAGCCCCAAGACACGTGTCGGCCGTCGCAGCGATGTCCGACCAGAAGGGAAGCTGCTCGGGTAGATCGCGTAGCTCCGCCCGGTCTCCGGTCTCGGTCTCCTTCGCCCAGGCATCGATGATCGGAAGCAGGACGCGATCGCTGGTGTCGATGAGGCGTCCGGCGGCCGACGTGCTGCCCTCCACGCCGTCGCGATAGATCGCCCACCGGTGCAGGCAGAGATAGTTGGCGCGTCCCTTCATGAGGGTGGCGGTGAACGAGGCGCCGAGCGCCTCTCGGAGTGCCGGAAGGTCCTTGAAGAAGATCTGTTCCTGCAGGTTCTTGGTGCCGGTGGAGACGAGGACCCGGCGACCGCTGAGGATGGCCGGGATCAGGTAGGCGAGTGTCTTCCCGGTGCCTGTGCCGGCTTCGGCGAGCAGGGTGCCGCCGGTGTCGACGATCGACGCCACGGCTTCGGCCATGCGCCGCTGTCCGTCACGTGGCTCGTATCCGTCGAAGACCCGGGACAGGGGGCCAGTCTCGGAGAATGCCTCGCGCACCGTCCCGGTCAGCCGCGTCGGCTGCGACGGGTTCAGGTCAGGCGTTCCGGATATAGCGGGAACTTCCGGCACAGTCGATCGACTTCGCTCTTCACCATGCCGAGCGCCCGGTCGTCATCGGGCGTCGCCAGCGCTCGGGCGATCAACTCGCCGACCTGATCCATCTCTGACTCGCGCATGCCACGGGTGGTGATCGCCGGCGTGCCGATGCGAATGCCACTGGCCACCATCGGCGGGTTCTTGTCGAACGGGATGGCGTTCTTGTTGACCGTGATACCGGCCTTACCGAGTGCCGCTTCGGCAACCTTGCCCGTGAGGCCCTTGGAGAACACGTCAACGAGCATCAGGTGATTGTCGGTGCCGCCACTCACCAGTCGGAACCCCTGACTCGTGATGGCTGCAGCAAGCCGCTTCGCGTTGGCGACCGTCTGCCGCTGGTAGGCCGCGAACGCCGGTTCCATCGCTTCTTTGAAGCACACGGCCTTGGCCGCGATGACGTGCATCAGCGGTCCGCCCTGCACGCCAGGAAACACCGAGCGGTTGAGATCCTTGGCGTACCGCTCGCGACACAGAATCAGGCCGGCCCGCGGTCCCCGAAGCGTCTTGTGCGTGGTGGACGTGACGTAGTCGGCGTGGGGAACCGGGCTTGGATGTGCGCCCCCGGCGACCAGGCCAGCGATGTGAGCCATGTCGACGACCATGGTCGACCCGACCGCGGCTGCCACGGCGGCGATGCGCTCGAAGTCGATGATCCGGGGATAGGCACTCGCTCCCACCATGATCATCTTCGGCTTGTGCTGGTGCGCCAGCCGCTCCAGTTCCTCGTAGTCGATCCGCTCATCGCTTTCGCGGACGCCATAGGGAACGATCGTGTACAGCTGGCCAGAGAAGTTCAGCGGGTGGCCGTGCGTGAGATGCCCGCCATGGGCCAGGTTCATGCCGAGGACGGTCTCGCCAGGCTGCATGACCGTGAAATACACGGCCATGTTGGCCTGCGCGCCTGAATGCGGCTGCACGTTGGCATGCTCGGCGCCGAACAGTGCCTTGGCCCTCGAGATCGCGAGGGACTCGGCCACGTCCACAAACTCGCAACCGCCGTAGTAGCGCTTGCCGGGATAGCCTTCCGCGTACTTGTTCGTCAGGACCGACCCGGCGGCTTCCAGGACCGCCTGGCTGACGAAATTTTCCGACGCGATCAGTTCCAGCCCCTCGGCCTGACGTCGGGTTTCGTGCCCGATGATGTCGGCAATCTCGGGGTCGATCTCCGCGAGTGAACGCTGTATGGGTGACACGTCGACATTGGCCATAGACCGGAAATTGTACTATCAATCCCGCATGCCCCCTTCCGTCACGACTTCCTCCGTCACGATCCCCTCCGTCACGATCTCAGCGCGCGGCGAACAGCGCGTGCGCGCCGGCCATCCATGGATCTACCGCACCGATGTGATCGACGCGCGGGCCGAGGGAGGAGAGATCGTGCAGGTGCTCGGGTCGCGCCACCGCACGGTGGGCCATGCCCTGTTCAGCGATCGATCACAGATCGCGATTCGAATGCTGACCGGCGGTGACGCGCCGGCCGGGTTGCCGCTGCTGCGCGCAAGACTCGATCACGCGATTGCGTTTCGTGACCGGCTGGCGCTTGACGCGAGCGCCTTTCGTCTCGTGCATGGCGAGGCGGATCTGTTGCCGTCGCTGGTCGTCGATCGATACGGCGACTATCTTGTCGTGCAGGCACTCTCGCAGGGCATGGATCGCCTGCTACCCGACATCACCGCCATGCTCGTGGAGGCGCTGGCGCCGGCCGGGATCCTGGCCCGCAACGATCCGAAAGTGCGGCTGCTCGAGGGGCTGGAACAGTCCGTGGAGGTCCTCCACGGGGAGGTGCCTGAGTCGGTGGTCGTGCGCGAGGGCCCGGTGGCATACGAGGTTGATCTTCGTCGCGGACAAAAGACCGGCCTGTTTCTCGACCAGCGGGAGAACAAGGAGGCGGCGGCCAGATACGCGCAGGGCACGCTGCTCGACTGCTTCAGCTATCAGGGCGGGTTCGCGCTGCGTCTGGCCGGGCAGTGCTCGCGGACCGAAGCGATCGACGTGTCGGAGGACGCCGTCGCGCGCATCCGTGCCAACGCGGAGCGCAACAACCTGCCCGACCTTGAAGCCCGCGTCGGGAACGTCTTCGACGAACTGCGGCGTCTTGAACGGACGGGCGAGCGCTACGACACGATCGTGCTCGATCCGCCGGCCTTCGCCAAGAACAAGGCCGCGCTGGCAAACGCGCGCGCGGGCTACAAGGAGATCAACCTGCGCGCGATGCGGTTGCTCAGCCCGGGAGGGTATCTGATCACGTGCAGCTGTTCGTATCACGTCACCGAGGCGATGTTCGCCGAGATGCTGCACGAGGCGGCACTCGACAGTCGAACTCCGGTCTCGCTGGTCGAGCAACGGACGCAGGGTCGCGATCACCCCGTGCTTCTTGGTGTGCCGGAAACGCACTATCTGAAGTGTTTCATTCTCCGGAGAGTGGAGTAGCTGCTCGCGTGTCGGCAACACAAAGAACCGCGCTCGTGACAGGTGCCTCGTCCGGCATCGGCGAAGCCTTTGCGGACCTGCTGGCCGCTGAAGGCTTCGCGCTGGTCATCACCGCGAGGCGGGAGGCGCGCCTGACGACCGCGGCCACCAGGCTCCGACAACAGCATGGCGTCCGGGTGGACGTGATCGTGGCCGACCTGTCCGAGCGAGACGCGCCGGAGCGGCTGTGCGAAGAGATCGGTCGGCGCGGTCTGACGGTTGACTTCATAGTCAACAACGCGGGCTACGGCGTGCCTGGCACGTTCACCGCGTCCCCGTGGGAGCGGCAGGCGGCACAACTGCAGGTCATGGTGGTGGCGCTGGCCGAGCTCACGCATCGCCTGTTGCCCGGCATGGTCGAGCGCGGCTACGGACGCGTCATCAACGTCGCATCGCTGGCGGCGCTGGTGCCTGCGCCGGCTGGTCATACGCTCTATGCCGCGACCAAATCGTTTGTCGTCAAGTTCTCGGAGTCACTCGCCGGTGAGGTGGCTGCGTCCGGTGTGCACGTGACGGCGCTGTGCCCTGGGTTCACGCGAAGCGAGTTTCACGACGTCACGGGCACGCGCGCCATGGTCCGGGAACTGCCGTCCTGGTTGTGGATGAATGCCGAAGATGTCGCTCGCGAAGGCTTCGACGCGGTGATGGCTGGCCAGCCCGCGCATGTGACCGGCCGGGTCAACCGTGCGATCGCGACACTTGCGCGATATACGCCTCAGTGGCTCCTCGTGACGATCGGGCGACGAACCGCGCGCCGTTATCGAAAGACCTGAGAGTCGATGAGCAGGCCACCGGTGCGTGGACTCCCGGCAGTCTGCCTGCTGGCGACGGCAGTGCTCGCTGCGGTCGGAGAGGCGGACGCGCACCCCGCGCCGTTCAGCTTCCTTGACCTCGCGATCGGCGAAACGTCGACCGAGGGTGTGCTCGTGCTGCACGTCGTCGATGTGGCGCACGAGCTGGGCATCGAGCCTGCCGACGCGCTGCTCGATCCCGGGGAGCTGGGCCGAGTACGTGACCGCGTCATTGCGCTCATCACGCCGCGCCTGACGATCAGCGCGGAGACGGCCTTGTCGATCGAGTGGCTCGGCATCGAACCCGCGGTCGAGCGACATGGTGTGCTGCTGCGGTTCAGGATTCCGGTCGCGCGCCCAGGCTCGGTGCGCATCCTGCCGCGGATGTTTCCCTACGATCCGGCACATCAGACCTTCGTCAACATCTACGAGGACGACACGTTGCGCCGGCAGCTGATCTTCAGCGCTGGCGACGCAGCGCAGGTGTATTACACGGGTTCGACGCAGGGCGTCCTGGCGGTGATGCAGGCGTTCATCCCGATCGGCGTCCATCACATCCTGATCGGACCGGACCACATCCTGTTCCTCGTGGGTCTGCTCCTGCTGGGCGGATCCTGGATGGCCCTGGTGCGGATCGTGACGGCGTTCACGCTGGGGCACAGCCTTACGCTGTCGCTGGCCGCCCTGGCCCTCCTGACGCCGCCTGCCAGCATCATCGAGCCGGCGATCGCACTCAGCATCATCTTCGTCGGAGCGGACAATCTGACGCGGGGCACCGGCCGCGACGTCCGCGCCTGGGTCGCGCTGGCGTTCGGTCTGGTCCACGGGTTCGGGTTCGCCAACGTCCTGCGCGAGTTCGGTTTGCCGCGAGAGGCGCTGGGCTGGTCGCTGTTTTCGTTCAACGTGGGTGTCGAGATCGGACAGCTTGCGATCGTGCTCGTGGTTGCGGGCGCGCTTGCTGCGATTCGCGGTCGCAGCCTCGCCGTCGCTCGACGAGTGGAGCTGGCGGGTTCGGTGGTGGTGATCGCTGCCGGCACCTACTGGTTTGTCCAGCGGGTCTTCTTTCCGTGAAGACCTGGGACCGGCTGGTCTCGCAATACCGGCAGCATCAGAAGATCCCCCACAAGCAACGCAGCGGTGCCTCAGGCTGCACCGGGCGAGCCTGGCACCCTTCGAGACGTTCGTCGATCAGTATCTGGAGGTCAGCCAGCCGATGTGGCACTATCTCGTTGACTCACGTGGGCACATCGGCGTGGACTACATCGGCCGTTTCGAGTGCCTCGTGACGCACTTCCGGGAGTTGTGCGCCGCGCTCGACCGCGACGCCGCGATCTTCGACTACGAGTTCGCCCGTGCGGAGAGCTGCTTCACTGCCCTGATCGCGGGACGCACGCTTCGTGTCCCGGCGCCGCGTTCGACATCTCGGGGCACCTGACGCGCGCGGCCACGAGCGGCCCCGGGTCGTGCGCTGAGGGCCGGGCATGTGGAATGAGCTCTTCCTGAGGAGATAAGACTGCCACGTCAGTGGACGTGGCCTCACCAATCGGTGCCCGCGATCGCATCCGCGAGTGGTCGTAATCGTATTTCGCGTCGCGGAGGGACGAGGAACACAACGATTGACTTCAACTACTGACAGGGCGACGGAGTTCACGACAGACTGGACGACTCCTCACGCGAAAGTCTGGCAGCAATTGACGGCGCACCTCGTGGGTCGCCCGGTGTCAATTCTGGAGATTGGGTCTTGGGAGGGGCGGAGTCTCCTGTGGTGGCTAGATAACGTGGCGACGCATTCGCGGGCAACGGTCACGTCGATTGATCCGCAGCGGTGGGGAGCCGCGACATATCGCAAGATGTTCCGCCACGTCAGTGAGCATCCGCGCGCCCAACAAATCACGCTGATCCGTGGCTTGTCACGCCACGAGTTGCCGCGACTGCCGGAGCAGTCTCTTGATCTGATCTATGTGGTCGGCAGCCACGAAGGCCGCGACGTCTTGCTCGACGCATGTCTGTCATTTCACCTGCTCACGTCCGGTGGCATCCTGCTGCTCGACGACTACAAGTGGCCGGGCGATCCTGATCACCCTCTTGACGGACTACCCGGCCCGGCTATCGACGCATTCGCTGTCATCTTCGGTTCGCAACTGGAGGAGCTTCGCCGAGGCTATCAGATCGCCTTTCGTCGTAGGTGACACGGGGGCATGTAGGGAATCGCCGCTGGCCGTTGACGTTCGATCTCTTGTTGGCTCTCTCACCGCTGGGCGACGCCGCTTGGCGTATGCTAGCGGCGTCGTGGTCAGAAGCCTCGACTGCGAATTACCGAGCAGCCTTCTGTGCCGCTGTACTTAGCCTGCATTATTCACGAGTGAGCGAGTTTCTGATCCTGGCGGCGGCCCCGAGTGTCTGCGCCGCTG
>JAQBVV010000117.1 GCA_027622905.1 Acidobacteriota bacterium | reverse complement strand
CGCAATCAGACCCTCAGGTGGATCACTTTTCGAGCGGCGAATGGATCACTTTCCGAGCGGCGCGCCCACAGCCGTCACGCTGTCATCGCGTCCTGCCAGGAAGGATGCCGCGACGGCCTCGGTGCCACGGACAGGCTATGAGACTGGGATCTGAACGCGTAACGACTGACGGTTTGCGGAAGAATCGGCGTTTCGGGACGCCAGCCCGCCGTCGAGATGAGTCGGTTGGAACAACAACCGACCCCACAGCCACTGCCGGTTCGTCTTCCGGACATGCTGCCTCGTCGAAGGCCCCACCCGGAATGTGGAACAGGCGGTCCACGACGGCCAGCACCCCTGGGGCTCCCCAGGCGGCAGTTCCCGCAACACGTTGTCGTACCAGAAAAAAGGGCTGTCCCCCCATAGGGGAAGGACAGCCCACAAAGAACGGAGAGAGACTGATGCCGGGCGCTACGCGCCCGGCGAAGTGCTAGGGAGCCGGTGCTGCCGCCGCCCCGGCGCCAGCGGCCTGGCGCATCGCCTCGGTGACGATGCCAACCTTCACGACACCCGCGCCCTTCGCGGCATCGATCACTTCAACGATGTTCCCGTAGGGCAGCGTGCCCGCCCCCATGATGAACATGGTCTTCTCCGTGCGCTGGACGAAAATCGCTCGCAAACGCTCTTGAAGCTGCGCGATGGACACGTCCTGGTTGTTGATGGTGATCTGGCCCGTGGCCGAGTAGTTGAGGACGATCTGATTGACGTCCGGCGCCTGCTCTGCGGCCTGCTGCGTTTCCGCCGGCAGGTTGATGTCCAGTCCACTCTGCGACACGATGAGTGCCGCCATGAAGATGACAAGTAACACGAGCAGCACGTCGATCATCGGCGTGACATTCATGTCCGCGTTGGCTTTCAGGGCCTTTGACTCGTAGACGTCCTCGGCGCCGAAGTGCTTGTGGACAGACACGGTTACTCTCCTGCCCCTTGCGCGTCGTCGGTGATCAGCGCCATGTCCTCGATGCCGGCGCCTCTCAGTTCGTCCATCGCGATCATGACGTCGCCGTACGGGGCCTCCACGTCAGCCTTGATGAGTACCAGCCTGTCCGCCTTGCCCTCAAGAGCCTCCACGATCGTTTCCCCAAGAGCGTCCTGCCCACCCAGGACCTCGGTGCCGTTTATCCAGAAGCGACCGTCAGCGGTGACCGCGACCGTGGTCTGGTCCGACGTCTCCGGGTGGTCGGCGGTATTGTTCGCGACGGGCAGCGTGAGCGGTGCGCCCTGCTGCACCAGGGGCGCAACAAGCATGACGATGATCAGCAACACAAGCATCACATCTACGAGGGGCGTGACGTTGATTTCTGAAGTGACGCCACCACCGTCGCCGCCTACTGACATTGACATAGCGAATCTCCGTATCCCGCCGAAGGCCTGAAGGCCTTCGGCTACTTAACTATCTACCCTGTCTACTGCTGACTGCGAGCGATCTACGAGGTCCGCTTGATGAAGTAGTCAACGAGCTCCGACGTGGAATTGTCCATCTCCACGTTGAAGTACTCGATGCGGCTCGTTAGGTAGTTGTAGAACCACACGGCCGGAATCGCCACGAACAAGCCGAGCGCCGTCTCGATCAGCGCCTCGGAAATACCGGCGGACACCGCACCGATTCCCGCACCACCGACAGTGGCAATACCCGCGAACGCGTTGATAACGCCGATAACCGTACCGAGCAGTCCGACGAACGGTGCCGTTGAGCCGATTGTCGCCAGCGAGTTGATCCCCTTCTTCAGGTCAGAGGCGGTCAGGGCCGTGGCGCGCTGAATCGACCGGCGCACTGTGTCGAGCACATCTTCACGGGCGAGCGCGTTGCCGCCGGCGCCTGCCTCCTGCTGGAAGTGGTACTCCTGCAAACCGGCCGACACTACCTTGGCAAGGTGGCTGTAACGGAACTCCTTCGTGCTCGAGAGCGCGATCGCTTCCTTGAGCTTGCCGTCCTTGAGATGCTTGGCCACGCGCGGAGCGTACGCCTTGGACTGGCTGCGCGCCTGGTTGAACGTGTAGATACGCTCGATGGCGACGCCGATCGACCAGAACGACATGATGAACAGGATCACCGCAACGCCGAGCGCCACGACACCCATCTGCTGGAACATATCGATGAGGTCGATCTCGCCCTGCGCATACGCCGGCGTCACGCCCAGTGCCGAGACCCACAAACCCGCCCATGCGATCCGCCCGAACCGTTGCACTTTCGCTACTTCCATTACTGCATTCCTCCGCATCTGAAGTTTCCTCGTTCTAACTGAGCTGGAAATTAACCGTGACGGTCATGATGACCGGCACAGGCGAGCCGTTGAGCAGCGTCGGCGTGAACTCCCACTGCCGCACGGCATCAAGGGCGGCATTGTCGAGTAGCGGGATCGAGCGCAGGAGACGCGCGTTCTGCACCCGGCCGTCGGGACCAATCGTGGCCTCGATGATTACCACCCCCTGGACGCGCGCCGATTGCGCGATGGACGGATAGACAGGACTCACGTCCCTGGTCTTCACGGGTGGCTTGATGGCGCCGCCCACGCGCACGGGCTCCGTGGGTGGCGGCGGTGGTGGTGGTGGCGGCGGCGGACCTCCGACCATTCCGCCGACGATGCCACCGGGCACGGCCCCAACGGCCGCGCGGTCAAAGCTCGTGTCAGGTTCCGGAACAATCTCCTGCGGCACCTCCACGGGCGCAGCAGCCGGATTGACGTCCGCCGCCGGTGGCGGCGGCGCCTCCTCGGGTGGCGGCGGCGGCGGCGGCGGTGGTGGCGGCGGTGGTGGCGCCGCGACGAACGCCATCATCGACTGGGGCGTCGGCAGCACATCAGCCGCCATCAGCGGGATGATCACCATGGCCGCAACGACCACCGTATGCACAAAAATGGACAGCGGGATCGTGTACCACTTTTGCGTTCCCACCTTGATTGACGGATCAACAACGTCCCCGAACATATGTTCTGCCAACGGACTTACCCTCCTACACTTCTTGCCGGCAAAGGATGCCGATTATAGCGGCCTCTCAAAAACGTTGTCAACGCACCGTCAACCCTCAAAGCGGCATGTTGAAAGGGGCCAACGACGAGCACAGTGGGACTCGTCTCGTCCCCCGAAGCAGCCGGCATTCTATACCGGTTTCACCAGAGCGCAACAGCAAAAATCGGATAAACACCTACCGTCGGGGACGCCCCAGAGGCGAACCATGGTCGGAAGCATCATTTCGCCCCGTGTCGCGCAGGCGATCAGGCAGCGACATTCCCCCCGTGAGAAACATGCGCACGCCCTCCTGGACAGAAATATCCGGAAAGAACACGCTGGTGCGCGGGTAGATCGCGACGTCGCCGAGGTACAGGTGATTTGTCGGCACGTAGATCGCGACGAGCGTTTCCTTCCCGGACAACCGATCGAGCGTGAACTCCTTGGTGAGGAATCCGATCATCCTTCCCCTAATCGGATCCTCAACCATGACAACCCGCTTGAACCCGTACTCGTTGTCCGGAGAAAACGCCACGATCAGCTGCTTGACAGGAGCGTAGATCGTCCTGAACACAGGAACCAGCATGAGCCATTGCTCGCCCCGGGCCAACATGCGTCGCCCGATGACGTTGGTCGCCACCCCACCAACGGCCAGCACGGCCGACAGCGTAATCAGCAGGCCAATGCCAGGCACCTCCCGCCCCAGGACTTGCGCCGCAACCGGGGCTGTGAAGCCGTCGATCACGCCAAAGATCCACACCAGCGCCGCCACGCTGATCGCCAGCGGAACGGTCACGAAGAAACCTGCGATGAAACTGCGCCGCAACCACTGCACCGTGTGATTACCCCCCGCCAACCATCGCCAGCAGTCCAGCTCCCGCGACGATTCGATACCAGGCGAACGGCGAAAAGCCGGAGCGCCGTACGAACGCCAGAAAGGGCTTGATCACAAGCGCGGACGAGGCGAATGCCATGACGAATCCGATGGCGATCTCAACCGTTCGCCCGTGTCCAAGGGGTCCCTCGATCTGGACCAGTTCGTACGCAAAAGCACTGACCATGGTGGGTATCGCCAGAAGAAACGAGAACTCGGCCGCCGCCGGCCGCTCCAAACGCATCATCATCCCGCCGACCATCGTCGCGCCCGAACGGGACACACCCGGTACGAGCGCCAATACTTGAAACATCCCGATACCGAAGGCTCTCCCGATCGGCGTCTGCTCCGCTGACTGAACACGGGGCTCCGGTCGAAACCGCTCGACCAGCAGCATCCCGGCGCCTCCGGCGATCAGGGCAACCGCGATGACCCTGGCACTGTCATACAGCACCGTCTGGACATACTCGGCGAACAGAGCTCCGACCACCAGCGCCGGAACAACGGCGACCAGCAGCGCCCCCGCGACGCGTCGGGCTTCGGGATCCGACGGCAAGGCCCGCACGAGCAAGGCCAGCCTCGCCCGATACAGCCACACAATCGCCAGGACCGACCCCAGCTGGATCATCACGGTGAACGCGCCGCCTGGATCGTCGTACCCGAGCAATCGCCCGGCCACGAGCAAGTGCGCCGTGGAGGAAACCGGCAGAAACTCCGTGACGCCCTGAATGACTCCCAGTAGCGCCGCGATGAGATAGGTCACCGGGACCGTCGGCCAGGCGCACCTGGCGCTCGCAACGTGCCTGTGCGCCCGAGGGTCCAGAACGCATGGGTCGCCGTCACCGCGTGCGGCGACCTGCCATCAGGAGGCCTTCGCCCCGCGTCCCCTTCGCCTCGGCTGCGCCTTCCCGTCCTGGCGTCCGACGGCGGCTGGCGACGCCGCCCCGCGCTGCTTGCGCTGGCTCAGGACGATCGCGATAGCCGACGCGATAAAGACCGTCGAGTAGGTGCCGCTGACGACGCCGACGAGCATCGTGAACGCGAACCCGCGCAGGACTTCACCCCCGAACAGATACAGCGCCAGCACCGAGACGAAGGTTGTCCCGGACGTGATGATCGTGCGCGCCAATGTCTGGTTGACGCTCACGTTCACGACATGGTCGAGGGATTCGCGGCGCAGCGAACGCAGATTCTCTCGCACGCGATCGAAGATAACGATCGTATCGTTGACCGAATATCCAGTGATCGTCAGGAGTGCGGCCACGATGTTCAGCGACAGGTCATAACCAAAGAACACCAGAAACGCCAACGTGACGATGACGTCGTGAAACACGGCCACGACGGCACCCAACGCAAAAGACACCCTGAAACGAAACGCGATATACACGGCAATGGCCAGCAACGAGGCCAGCGTCGCGTAGATACCGCGCCGCTGCAGATCAGCGCCGATCACCGGACCCACGATCTCCCGGCTCAGAAGTTCGAACGTCGGCAGGCCTGCGTCTACGATCGCGGCGAGAATCTGCTGAGAGCCCTCTTCGAGGCTTGCTCCCTGCTCCGTCGCGTCGGTCAGCGCCAGTCGGATCAGCCACTCGTTATCCTGGGCGGCGCCATACTGCTGTACGACCTCTTCCCCGGGGATCGGAGCCACCGCCTGGCGTACCTGATCTTCGGTGACGTCCGCGTCGAACTTGACGACGACGATGGTGCCACCCGAGAAGTCGATGCCAACTGGCAGGCCTCCCCGTGACTCGATCACCGAGAGACCGGCAATGACGACGACCAGCGACAGCGCGGCAGCCTGCCATCGCCAGCGTGTGAAGTTGTATGACGTGTCCTTGAAAATCTGCATGACCTAGATGCTCAAGACCTGCGCCTGATGGTGCCGGCGCGAGAGCACCAGTTCGAACATCGTCCGCGACACGAATACGGCGGTGAACACGTTCGCCAGCAGGCCTATCGTCAATGTCGTCGCGAAGCCACGGATGGGCCCGGTGCCAAACTGAAACAGAAACATGGCGGAGATCAACGATGCGACGTGGGTATCGACGATGGTCCACCAGACGCGATCGAAGCCGGCGTTCACCGCGGCGCGGACGCCCTTGGCTGTTGCCAACTCCTCTTTGATGCGCTCGAAGATCAGGACGTTCGAGTCCACACCGATGCCGATCGTGAGGATAAACCCCGCGATACCCGGCAACGTCATCGTCGCGCCGAGATACGCCATCATCCCCAGAAGGATGGAGAGGTTCACGACGATTGACACGACGGCGTTCAGTCCTGTCGTCTTGTAGTACAGGAGGATAAAGATGAGAACGAGCGTCAACCCCCCGATGGACGCCGTCACACCTGCCCGAATCGACTCCCGACCGAGCGTCGGCCCCACGGTGCGCTCCTCGAGTACGTCCATCGGTGCGGGCAGTGCGCCGGTACGCAGCACGAGCGAGAGGTCCTGCGCCTCCTGCTGCGTGAAGCTGCCGGTAATCCGCCCCTCGTCCGCGATACGCGACTGGATGGTCGGCGCCGTGAACACACGATTGTCGAGAATCACCGCAAGCCCGCGCCCGATGTTCTGCTCGGTAAACTGACCGAACCGCTGGGCGCCCTCCTGGTTGAACGTGAAGCTCACGGCCGGCAAATTGTTCTCGTCCAGCGTGGGCCTCGACGTTCTGAGGTCGCGCCCGGTGACGGGCGCCACGCGGCGAACGATGTAATACACGGTGCTGGGCGTGCCACCGCCCGTGGCGGCCACGTCCTCCGAGCCGGAGACGATCTCCATGGCAGGCGGTACCACGCCGCCCACCGCCTGCATCGCGGCCTCCTCGCTGAGAAACGGCCCCTGCTCCACGAGCTTCAGCTCCAGCAGCGCCGTGCGCCCGATGACCTCCTTGGCGCGATCGACATCGGTCACACCGGGCAACTGCACCAGGATCTGATCGTCCGCACCCTGCCGGGCGACGATCGGCTCCGCGACCCCGAGCTCGTTCACCCGGCGCTCGATCGTCTGCTGGGCCTGAGTCACGGCCTCTTCGCGGAGCTGCGTGGCGATATTCGGTCGCATCGTATACGTGTAACGGCCGGCACCGGGAGACCGACTGAACACCGTGTCGACCTCGATGGCCACCTGCCGAAATGCCTGATCGTCCTGAATGCCCTCGACGACGAACTCGGTGGGGCTCGTCACCTCCAGGTTGCTGTACTGCACGGTCGCCGCGCCAAGCCCCACGCGGAGCCGCTCGGTGGCCGTGTCGGTCTCGATACGCAGCGCGGCATCAGTCTGCACGCGCATGATGAGATGGACGCCGCCCCGCAGATCGAGGCCGAGATTCACTTTCTCACCGGGTGGGTAGAACGACCAGACAGATAGACCGATCACCGAAAGAATGAGGACGATCTTCCATCGCAGATTCTTGTTCACGACTGACTCTCCGGCACGACCGGCTCCTGTCCCTGATAGCCAACCACAGCACTGCGGGACATCTCGACGCGGACCTTGTCGGCGATCTGGACTTGCACCGATTGCTCGTTGAGGCGGGTGATCGAGCCATAGACCCCGCCAGAGGTCACGACCTTATCCCCCACCTTCAGCGCCGCCAGGAACGCCTGCACCTTCTGCTGGCGCCGCTTCATCGGCAGCAGGATCACGAAGTAAAAGATGCCCACGACGAGCACGAATGGCATGAGCTGCACCAACACGCTTGGTGCCTCACCAGACGGCGCGCCCATGGCCACAAGCCAAGGTATTCCCACTACCGGACTTCCCATTCAGGATCGAGAAATGTCATGAATCAAGCGACAGGCATGCCGTCGACCGCAAAAACTCCTGCCTGAAACTATCGAAGGTCTGAAACACGATAGCGTCTCTGATCCTCCGCATCGTGTCAAGGTAAAACCTGAGGTTATGCAACGTGTTAAGGGTCGCCGCGCTCATCTCGCCGACCATGTAGAGATGGCGAAGATACGCTCTCGAATGGTGCCGGCAAGTGTAGCACTCGCATCGAGGGTCCAGCGGGGCGTCGTCCTCAGCATATCTGGCGTTCTTGATATTGATCCGACCCTCGCTGGTAAACAGCTGTCCGTTCCTGGCGTGACGGGTTGGCATCACGCAGTCGAACATGTCGACACCTCGTCCCACGCACTCGATCAGATCCCTTGGTGTACCAGCGCCCATCAGATAGCGGGGGCAGTCCTTCGGTAAGCGACTGGCGGTGCTGCCTGCAACGGCATGCATCTGGTCCGTTGGTTCTCCGACGCTGAGACCCCCGATGGCGTACCCCTCGAAACCCACGCCAACCGTGGCATCGACGCTCTCGTTCCTCAGGTCGGGATGTACCCCTCCCTGGATGATGCCGAACTGCGCCTGCCCGGCGTTGGACACCGCGACGCCATCCACCGAACCCGAGCGCAACTCCTGCATTCGCGCCCGGCATCGTTGAGCCCATCGAACCGAACGCGTCATCGATGTCGCTGCCACGTCCCGGGTCGCGGGAAATGCGAGGCATTCGTCAAGCACCATGGCGATGTCCGACCCGAGCCGAGCTTGAATGTCTGTAGCGCGCTCGGGGGTCAACATCTGGCGTGAGCCATCGAGATGCGACCGAAAGTCCGCTCCGTCCTCGGTAATCTTGACCTGCTGGGCCAAGCTGAAGATCTGAAAGCCTCCGCTGTCGGTGAGAATCGGCCTCATCCACCCGATGAAGCGGTGCAGGCCACCATGTCTGGCGATCAGTTCGTCCCCCGGTCGCAGGAGCAGGTGGTAGGTATTGGCAAGGATGACATCGGCCCCCGACTCCTCCACTTCGCGGTGCCTGAGCGCCTTGACGCTGCCCTGCGTGCCAACGGGCATGAAGGCCGGCGTCTGCACGACGCCGTGAGGCGTGCGGAGCTCCCCACGACGCGCGGCGCCATCGGTTGCACTGACCCGGAAGCTGAACGCCGACACGCTAAGATAATGTCAGGTTCAGGGGGTCAGGAAAAAGTGCCGCACGCTCACACGGTCCTGTTGACGCGAGACATGGACTCGCGGTGAAGCCACTTCGCGTAGGGATCATCTATGGCGGTCGGTCTGGCGAGCACGAGGTTTCGCTCGCCTCCGCCGCTTCGATCGCCCAGCACCTCGACGCCACCCGGTACCAGGTCGTGCCGATCCGCATCGAGAAGAGCGGCCAGTGGCTCCTCAACTGCCCGGTCCCGAGAGTCCTCACGTCCGCGCCAGGGGCGGGCGTCACCGACCCTCCCACGTCCGCCGACCCACTCACGTCCATCGAACCGTCTGCGGCCGTCTCAGCGGGCGAGCTGGACGTGGTCTTTCCGGTGCTTCATGGTCCGTACGGCGAGGACGGCACCGTTCAAGGTCTGCTCGAACTGATCAACGTGCCGTATGTGGGCGCCGGCGTGCTGGGGTCGGCGGCAGGCATGGACAAAGCGGTCATGAAGGTGCTGTTCGCCGCCAGTGGTCTGCCGATCGTCCCGCATCTGACGGTATTGCATCCGCGCTGGCGCGAGCGGGCCGACGCGATCGCCGAGCAAGCCGCCGACGAGTTGCGCTTTCCGATGTTCGTCAAACCCGCCAACCTCGGATCCAGCGTCGGCATTTCAAAAGCACGCTCTCGGACGGAGTTCCTCAGCGCGATGGAACTGGCGCTGCAATTCGACCGCAAGGTCGTCATCGAAGCGGCCGTGCCGAACCCGCGGGAGATCGAGTGTGCCGTCCTCGGCAACGACGATCCAGAGGCCTCGACGCCGGGCGAGATCGTCGTGACACGTGACTTCTACGACTACGAAGCGAAGTACGCCGACGGAGCGTCTCAACTGATCGTCCCGGCGCCGATCACCAACGCACAGGCTGACGAGATTCGCCGCATGGCAATCGCGGCGTTCCAGTCCGTCGATGGGGCGGGGATGTCACGCGTCGACTTCCTGATGGCGGGTGACACGAACCGGATCTTCCTCAACGAGGTCAATACCATTCCCGGGTTCACGACGACGAGCGTGTATCCGAAACTCTGGGAAGCCTCAGGTGTCACCTACCCCGAGCTACTCGACCGCCTCATCGTGCTGGCGCTCGACCGACACGCCGACAAACAGCGGCTGCGCACAAGCCTGACGTGATCGCGTCGCCAGTGGCGCCCATCATGTCTCACCGTTGAGACGCCTCCAGCGATCACGACTCTGTGGTCGCCGTGATCGCCCATCGGGGCAGCCCAAGCGCCGCTGACTCACACAACCTCACGCACACACGAACGTGCGAGACCATCGAGCGCGGCGGCACGTGTCGGGCGCAACCGAGCGTGTCGGGCGTGCGCGCGACACGCGATCGACCGCGTGCGGTTGATCGCAACACCGCAACTCGCGTGCGCACGATTGTCGGACGCATCCGCGGACCGAACGCACCTGGAAATGGTCGTCACTTGACAGAACGCTCTGGATTGGGCGTGGTTCCGGCACTCGTATTTTTGACAACAGGCCTGTTTTTATGCTTGACATCGGAAATATCTCACCCATAATCTACATCTAGTATGAGGGTGGATGGCTCAGCCCACCCGTTGTGACGGTCACGTCGGCCGTCAGAGGCTGAGGCACAACAACCTGAGGAGAGAACTGATGGCGAAGAAAAAGGCTGCGAAGAAGAAGGCCGTAAAGAAGAAAGCCACGAAGAAGGCCGCGAAGAAGCGGTAACTCTTCCAGAGAGACTTTGGGGTGCTCACGACGGAGCACCCCATTCTTTTGCTGCTGCTCTCCCGGGGGGCGCTGAGCGCCGAGAGTTAGGACCCGGGCAGGAATAAGTTGATCATCGTGGGCGTCGAGGCGCCCACCCGGCAAGGCGCGAAG
>JAQBVV010000116.1 GCA_027622905.1 Acidobacteriota bacterium | reverse complement strand
CGCCCCAGGGGTCCGCCCCGGCGATCCGTACCCGTATCAGGACCAGACGAATCCGTTTGCCGACCTGCTCGATGCATGGCGTCCACGGGTCGAGGCCCGCCGTCAGGCTGGGCTCGGCGGCGACCAGGGGCTCCTGGGTACCGACAACGCGTTTGTCGCCGGCACGACGTCGATCCAGGCCGCCGATGCCGACGGCTGGGTCGTCTCGATCACGCCGAGCGGCGGCTGGGTGCCTGCGTTCATCGCCGGTGACACCGGCATCGGGTTGTCGCAGCGGATGCAGAGTTTCGATCTGAACAGGAACGACAACCCGTTCAACGTGCTCGAGCCCGGCAAGCGACCACGCGCCACGTTGAGTCCAGGACTCGCGATGCGCAACGGCCAGCCCTACCTGTCGTTCGCCGCGCAGGGCGGCGACACGCAGGATCAGAACCTGCTGCAGGTGTTCCTGAATGTCGTCGAGTTCGGCATGGATATCCAGCAGGCTGTCGAAGCGGCCAACATCAACAGCTACCAGATGCACGGGTCGTTCGGCGGACGCAGGACAGCCGCGCCCGGACGGATCATCGTCCGCAGCGACACACCGGCACAGGTCGTCGAGCAACTTCGCGGGATGGACTACGCCGTGGAGGGGCGACAGAAGACATCCGGGCCGATCAACGCGATCTTCTTCGACCAGGAACACGGCACGCTCTGGGGCGGATCAAGCGACTTCGGCGACGACTACGGCCTCGCCTGGTAGGGCTGCTCGGCTGAGGGCCCGAGGAGATCTCCACTCGATGTTCTCGGGGTCGAACGGCCGGTTCATCCAGCGCGGATCTCACTTCTGCGTAGCGGACCGGGTGCTCTTGAAGAATTCATCGCGCCGCGAGGCGGCCAAGTTCGGCCAACGCGCCGGATGGGACCGACGCTCCGAGCGGGTCCTCGAGGTAGGCGAGCGCCGCGTGAAGTGCACGCCCCGCCCCGCCTGGGCATCGGTGGCCAGAGTCTTCAGACGCCCCCAGTCGATCCGGTCACCAGCAGTATCGAGTACCAGGAGGCTGTCGGTCACCAGTTGCAGCCAGTGCCCCTCGTTCCTCGCTCGGGCGTGCTCGGCTTCGACGCACAGGTGCAGCAAATGGTCCGTCGAGCAAAGCGTGCGAGCACTGAGACCGTCGACCTCGAGCGGCACTGCGGCCTGCCAGAAGGCCCCCGTCGTTTCTTCACTGGACGTGGTGCGCAGGAGATGCCAGTGGACGTGAAGCTGACCGGCCCCCTGTTTCTCAAAGACGCCACTGCGCACGGTCTCGGCAAGCTGCGTCAGTGCCGCAGAAGGGACGAGGCACATCCATCCTTCGCGGCCGAGTACGGGGAATACGCGGTCGACGTCCTGCCGGCGGATCGCCACATCGATGTTCGCCAGGAACCTGCCGCCCCAGTCGCCGTAGTAGAGGGGAGCCACGGCCGCGCCCTTGATAAAGAGGAGATCGATGGGTTCCGCGTGGAGCGCGCGCAGGACGCCGCGGGCACCGGCAAGCAGCCGCAGGAGAAGCTGACAAGCAGGGCGACCGTGGTCCGAGCAGCGCGAACCGTAGCCAGCCCGGAGAAGCTGCCGTGCGGCCGACTCTGCCAGAATGGCGCCGCAGTTCGGCTCGCCGTCGCGCTCCACGCCGGTCCTCGAAGACCAGCATCCCCCGGTTTGTCGCGGCCATCCGCCCGATGTCATACTGTCCGCACACCAACTCCCGTGATCGAAGTACGAAACGTCGGTCACGATCCAGCGGGCGCGCCGAGTGAGACGGCACGACGCGATCAGAGGTCGACCGTGGACGTATTTCGCAAACTAGGCGACCGACTGGAAACTCGTTGGCGCGCGCGCGACTACGACGAGCGTGCATTCCCGACGCTGGCAGCCGCGGTCCTGAACGAGGCGGCCCTCGCCGGCACGGTGGACGCGCTCGACCTGCTGCGATGGGTCGGCCGCAACTCGGTACTGCCGGCACAGCTCGATCCCAATTCGAGTTTCGGCGACATGGCTCTCACGTTGTACAGCACGCCGGGCTTCTATGTCTCGGCGCTGTTCTGGTTGAACAGCAGCACGGCCATCCACCAGCACTCGTTCTCCGGCGCGTTTCAGGTGCTCGTCGGGAGTAGCCTGCACACGCAGTATCAGTTCACCGAACAGCGCTCTGTGAATAGCCGTTTCCGGCTCGGACGGCTTGCCGTGCAACGCGTCGACCTGTTGCCCACCGGCGCGATCAGGACCATCGTCAGCGGCGAGCGGCACATCCATTCGCTCTTCCATCTTGAACATCCCTCCGTCTCGCTCATCGTACGCACGCACAACGAGCCCACTGCGCAGCCGCAGTGGTCGTACCTGCCGGAGGGTATCTCGTACGATCCGTTCCATGAGAACTATGTCAGCCGCAAGAAGCGTGAGGCGCTTCGGGTGCTGCACGCCTGCGGTTCGGAGGTGGCGGAGACCGAGGCGCGGGAGATGCTCGAAACCGCCGACCTGCGATTGACCTGGGACCTGCTGAACGACTGCGCGGACTGGTTCCAGCCCTCGGCGATCGAGAAGCGATATGACATCGCGGCCGTTCCCGCCGGCTTCGAGTCGCTGCTCGAGGTGGCGCGGAGGCGCCAGGGCGCCGAGGCGATCGACCGTTTCGTACGATCGCACCGTGAAGTGCGCCGGTTGCACGACCTTCTGGCGATACGGCAGTCACTGACGAGACCCGAGTATCGCTTCCTGCTCGGCGTGCTCCTGAACGTCACCAGTCCGGCCATGGTGCTCGACCTCCTTCGACAGCGCTACCCGGACCGGGACCCGATCGCGGAAGTCCTCGACCGCGTGCAGGAACTGGCCTCCACCAAGGTGCTCGGCGCGCGAGAGCCCAATGTCGTAGGGATCGCCGACTACGACCTCGAGCACCGGATCGTGCTCGAGCGGCGCCTCCGTGGAGGCACCTTCGACGAGGCAGTGCGTGACCTGCAGCAGATGTTCCCGGATGAGAACCCGGAAGATTTGCGGCATCTCGCGATCGATATCAGCCAGGATCTCGCAGGTTCGGCGCTGCTGCGCACACTGGTCAATGACCCGAACCCGGCCAACGCGCAGAACCCGTCAGCCGCAGTCGCGACTCGTGCCTGACCGTGATCGGCGCAAGCCCCTTCTCTCCGTGATCGTTCCGACGTGGAACGCTTCCACATGGACAATTCGGGGACTCCACGCGCTCAGGCGGAACACCGTCGCCGATCTCCATCTCATCTGGGTCGACAACGGTTCCGATCGCGACGAGCAGGACGCCGTGCAGGCGGTCGTGGACACGTTCGATCACGACGCCGAGTACCATCCCGCGCCCCTCGGCTTCGCCCGGGCAGTGAATCACGGGCTGCAGCACACGCGCGGCGACTACACGGCCATCCTCAACAACGATGTCGAGGTGTGCCCCGAGTGGGACGTCGATCTGCGCGGGGCTGTGGACGCGGCGCCAGGGGCCGCCGGCCCTATGCTCCTGGATGCCCCGGTGGGGTGGCAAAGCACCCGCTGGCACCCGTGGCTGGGTGTGCCCGCGAGCCTGACGGACCCTGAGCAGGTTGTCAGCTTCCTCACTTGACGCTGGGGCCACCTGGTCGTCGATCTCCCCGGCAGCCCCAGTACCTCGCTGGGGTTCTTTCGCAACATGCTGGCCTTTTGTTGCGTCATGCTCCCCACTTCGGTTCTGCGCGAGGCGGGCGCGCTCGATGAAGAGTTCGGGTGGGGCTACTGCGAAGACGACGACTATTGCCACCGGCTGCGGCGAGCCGGGTACCGACTCTCGCTGTGCCCGGGTTCGGTCGTCATCCACGAAGGTGCGCACACGATGCATCGCGTGCACAGCCCGGATCTGATCCCGCGCAACCTCGCACGGTTTCAGAAGAAGTGGGGCGAAGCCGTGCAGGGAATGGGACAGACGCCGCCTCCGGCTCACGTCGAGTCGCCCATGCTCTGGTCCCTTCCGGTCATCCCTCACGGGAGCATCGAAGACGAGGAGACGGGGGCTGCCCCTGTGCCTGGAGGCCCGGCCGGCCGCGTACCGCTCGGCTATCTGATCGCACCGCCGATCGCGACGACATCCCTCTGGTCGCGAGAGCAAGCGCCGCGACCACTCCGCCTGGGCGTGAGCCTCCTGGTCCAGGCGGACGCGGACGTCGTCGAAGACCAGATCTGGAACCTGCGCCATTTCCTCGACGACCCCGTCATCGTCCTCCACGTGAACCGAGAGCGTGCGGCCCCGTTCGCGCAGGCCCTCCAGCGGAGAAAAGTTCACCAGACCCTCCAGTTCCCGCATATCGTCCTCGTCGCAGGTCTCCGAGATGAGGATCGTCCGATTCGACAGCAACAGGGAACACCGAAGCATCTCCGCGGGTTGTGACGGATCGCCCGCGTGTTTGTGAAGGTTCAGAAACACCGTTCTGCTGGAGCACAGGTCCGAAAGTTCCTCCGGTCGAAAGACGCCCTCAACATGTTCGAGGGGAAGCCCTTCCGCTCGCAAGCGAACGAACGACCGTGGACGCTCGGCCCACATCGTCCCCAGAAACACCACCGGCGAAGTGACCACACCTCCGCTTCGCGTTCCGTGATCCAGCGAAGACGCGTAACCCGGCGGAACGTAGCGCAGACGGACTCCCGCGGATTTCGCGGCGGGCGCCAGCTTCTTCAAGTTGGCGTGTGAATAGTCCCACAACTCCTCGGCGCCGCAACGCAGCTGCTGCTCAATCCAGTCGGGCAGCCGCGCATTCAACGGCTCTGTCTGATACATGACGATACGAACGCCCCTTGAACGAATTGCCTCGAACGGAACTCTATCCCAGCCAGCCGGTCCGACCATGACGAACACGTCGTCCTTCGACAGCGTTTCAGGCTCGATCTCCCACTCGCCCGAGCGGGCCTCGACCTCGTGGGTTCGGGCAAAACCCTCGACCAACGTTTCGACGACGGGCCTGTACATCAAGGCCAAATCCAACCCGAGCTGACCGGACCAACCCGCGCAATAGATCAAGGCTCGCATGCCTGTCGATTATGCGGAGGTTCCGGCGCCGACGGCCAGCCAAAACATCACTCCTCGACGGACCCAGCCCGCGGGATTCCAGTCCCAAACCGCGAAGATGGTGACCGTTGACATCTGATGCGTGATGCGTGATGCTCGAAGCATGCGCACGACACTTGATATCGATCCGGACGTGCTGCTGGCCGCGAAGGAACTCGCCGAGCATCGTGGCACAACGGCCGGTAAAGTCCTGTCGGACCTGGCCCGAAAGGCACTGGCCCCGAAACGCCGCGCGGCGGTCCGCAACGGCATTCGGCTGCTGCCATGCCGTCCGGCCGGCAGCCCCAGGCCTACGCTCGAACTGGTCAATCGCCTGCGTGACGAGCCGTGACCGCAACGAGCCGTCCGGCGCTGCTGGACGTCAACGTCCTGGTCGCGTTGTTCGACCCCGATCATGTGCATCACGACATCGCGCACGACTGGTTCGCTGACAACCGCGGAGACGGGTGGGCGACATGTCCCCTGACGGAGAATGGAGTCGTTCGCATCCTGTCGAATCTCAGATACTCGCCGACCGCGGAGTCATCCGCGCGGATCGTCGAGCGGCTGCGTGCGACGTGTGACAACGGGAATCACGTCTTCTGGGCCGACGACCTATCGTTACGGGATGTGCGCCGGTTCGTGGCGGCCGCGCCGATATCGCACCGCCAGGTGACCGACGTCTATCTGCTCGGACTCGCAAGGCGGCATCGGGGCCGGCTGGCCACATTCGATCGCACCATCCCTCTTGAAGCGGTCCCCGGCGGCGAACGCGACGACCTCATCGTCATCTCCGAATGACGGCGGGGACCCTTCCCGAGCGCGTCGGACGGATCGTCAACTACCTGTGGGTGTTTGCGGTGGTGGTCGTATTCATCCTGTGGCTCCGCGAGCCCGATCTGTTCGCACGGGAATCGATTGCGGCGCGTATCGAGAGCTGGGGGCCGTGGATGTTCGCGGGCTTCATCGGGATTTCGCTGGCCAGGGGCTTCTTCCTGGTTCCAAGCACGCCCGTGATTCTCGCCGGCGGCGTGCTCTTCCCGGAGTCGCTACCGGTGGTCTTCGTGATCTCGGTCGCGGGCATCGTCGTGTCGGCAACGGCGATCTACTACCTGCCTGGCCTGGGCGGTTACGACAACCTCCTGGAACGGAGGTATCCGCACCAGATCGCCCGCATGAAGAGGCTTCTCGCAACGCCCCATGCGTTCTGGGTGGTGGCGGGGTGGTCCTTCTTCCCGCTGGTACCAACCGACGTCATCTGTTACGCGGCGGGCCTGCTGGGCATGTCGTATCGGCGCATGGTCGTCGCGGTCCTCCTCGGGGAGATGCCGCTCGTGCTCACGTACCTGCTCCTCACACAGGCCGCGCTCACCCTGCTCGGGTAATCGCCTCTCGCGGAGAGGCCTCGACACCTCCTGGCACTCCGTCTCTTCGAGGGCTGGGCCTGTCGACCTGGCCACGCAGTGATTCCCTTTCGCTGATCGACAGTCCGCGACAGCGCTACCATAGGACCGATGACACGCTACCTCTGGAGCGGCATGCTCGCCCTGGCTGGTCTGGCCTGCGGCGCCGGCAGCGCATCGCCTCAGCAGGGCGCTCCCGCCTGGGACGCCGAGCGCAGGCGGATGGTGGACGAGCAGCTCCGCACGCGTGACATCCGCAATCCACAGGTCCTCGATGCGATGCTCTCGGTGCCCCGTCACCTGTTCGTTCCCGAGGCGCAACGCGCCGGGGCCTACGGGGACTTTCCGCTTCCCATCGGCGGCGGCCAGACCATCTCTCAGCCCTATATCGTCGCGTTCATGACGCAGGCGCTGGACCTTGAGCCAGAACATCGCGTCCTGGAGATCGGCACGGGATCCGGCTACCAGGCGGCGATCCTCAGCACGCTGTCACGAGAGGTGTTCACGATCGAGATCGTGCCATCGCTCGCGGAGCAGGCCCGTGAGACGCTGTCGACCCTCGGGTATCGCAACATTCACGTACGCACCGGCAACGGGTATCTCGGATGGCCCGAGCATGCGCAGTACGACCGCATCATGGTGACGGCCGCGCCAGACGAAGTCCCACCGGCGTTGCTGGAGCAACTGGCGATCGGCGGCCTGATGGCCATCCCCGTGGGAACCGTGACCCAGGAGCTGCGAATCTTGCGCCGCACGGCTGCCGGTACTGAGGTCCTGGACACGCTCCCGGTAAGGTTCGTGCCGATGACGAACAAGCCGAACGACTAGAGCGATTTTCGTTTCGGTCTCACAGGGGCCAGGGCTTTTCGAAGGGCGCCTTCCCGCGTTTTCCGTTCTCCACCGCATCGAAAAACGCTCCAGTCCTTTCCAGAGCGCGCGGTGGGCACCGGCGTGTTCCCCCATCGCGCAAAGCGTCCACGCGAGGATGATCCAGGGGCCGTGTATCATCAGGCCACCCCAAGGAACATGCCCCGCATCAGCTCACTGGCCACGGCGTTACCTCCACATCGGTTCACTCAAACCCAGATCAAGACGGCGATGGCCGGCGTCTGTCGCGGGAACCGCAACCTCGAGCGTCTGTTGCCGGTATTCGACCGGACCGGGGTCGAGCAGCGCGCATTCGCGCGTCCCCTCGAGTGGTACGCCAGCGGGAAGACATTTGAAAAGCGTAACGACGTCTACGCCGAGTGCGCTCTCGAGCTGATCGAGCAGGCAACGCGATCCTGTCTTGAACGCGCCGATGTCCGGCCCGACGAGATCGACCATATCTTCTGCGTCACGACGACCGGCCTGACCACGCCCAGTCTGGACGCGCGCCTGAGCGCGCGCCTCGGGTTCCGACCAGACGTGCGTCGGTTTCCACTATTCGGATTGGGGTGTGCCGGCGGTGCGGGCGCGCTCGTTCGCGCCACCGACATGCTGCGCGCCTACCCGACGCACCGTGCGCTGGTCCTGTCGGTCGAGCTGTGCAGCCTCGTGTTCTCTCCGACGGCGGCGTCCCCGACCGACCTGATCGGGGTCGCGCTGTTCGGCGACGGCGCCGCCGCCGTGCTGATGACCGGGGATGAGGTGGCGGGCGCCGGCCCGACGATCGAAGACACCGGCACGCATCTGTTTCATGACGCACCCGATCTGATGGGGTGGCGCTTCACGGACGATGGCATGCGCCTGATCCTGTCGCGCGGCGTGCCCGAGTTCGTCGCCACCAGCGTCAAGCCTGTCGTCCAGCAGTTTCTGGCGCGGCAGGGCTTGACCATTGCTGACCTGCAGCATCATCTGCTCCATCCGGGCGGGGCGAAGGTGATGTCCACCTACCGCTCGGCGTTCGGGGTCGAGGAGCACGCACTCCGGCACGCGAGGGAGGCGATGCGGCGCTACGGGAATCAGTCGAGCGCGTCGGTCCTGTTCATGCTGCACGATCTGATCGCGTCCGGACAGCCCGCCCGGGGCAATCGGGGAATCCTCATGGCGCTGGGGCCAGGCTTCGCGGCCGAGATGTTGACCTTGGGGTGGTGACATCGGCTGACGTCACGATCGTCGGAGGCGGTCCCGCCGGGTCGGCCCTCGCGGTGGCGCTGGGGCGTCAGGGCGTACGGGTGGAACTGTACGAGAAAGCACATCACCCGCGGCCCAAGGCGTGCGGCGAGGGCCTCCTCCCGCACGGGGTGTCGGCGCTCCGGGATCTGGTCGGTCTGCCCGACGCGCCGAAAGTGCGTGGGCTCCGGTTCCGGGCCGGCGATGCGTCCGTGGACGCGGACTTTTCGACCGGCCACGGTCTGGTGGTCCGACGCGATCGCTTTGATCGGTGGCTCTTCGAGCACGCCGCGTCGACACCGAACGTCGACGCGCGGCCCGGCGCGCGCTACACCGGGACCCGCGCGCCGATCCTGGTGGGCGCCGACGGTCGACAGTCGATGTTCCACAGGCGTCTACCGGCCACCCCGGCCATGCCGCGTCGCGTCGGACTGTCCACGCACGCGATCGGCGTGGCGGGTGTGACGGACCGCGTCGAGGTCTTCTTCCACGGCGACGGCGAACTGTATCTGGCCCCGACCGGTGACGGCGAAGTGCTCCTGTCTGCGTTGTTCGACTACCGCCACTTCACGCCGGATGGGATACGGCGCCTGCTGGCCTCCATTCCCGCGTTGCGCGCTCGCACACGTCGCATCGAGTTCACGACGCCGCTGCTGGCCTCCGCGCCGCTGGGGTCCCATGTGCCGCGCATCGTCGACGAAGCTGAGCGGCTCCTGCTGGTCGGAGACGCCGCCGGCTCCCCCGACCCGATCGTGGGTGACGGATTGGCGCTCGCGCTGGCCTCGACCCGCGACGCCGCCGAAGCCATCGTGTCTGGCAATCTGCGTGACTACCAGCGTCGCCGACTCGCACGAGGCGCCAGGGCGCGCCGTCTGGGCCGCCTGATGCTCGCCCTGTCGCGCACCGAACGTCGCGCCTCCTGGGTCCTGCGACACCTGTCTGCCGCCGTGCCGCCTCTGCTCGACTTCGCCGTTGGACACGAATCGTCCCACCACGCGAGGCCGTGATGTGGCAGGCCGAACGATCGCTCGAGCGGGAACACATGGACGACCACACGCCGCCGCAGTCGGTCGTGGATGAGGTCTACTGGTTTCTTGGCGCCATCGGTCGGTGGCTCGGCGGCATCCGCGCGACGCTGCGCCGGTTCGATCGGTTGTCTGCAGGCTGGTCTCCCGGCGCGCGCATCACCGTGCTGGACGTGGCGTCGGGCGGGGGCGATCTGGCACGGGCGCTCCACGCGTGGGGACGTGCCAGGGGATTCGATATGCGGGTCACCGCGCTCGATATCAGTGCCCGCACGCTCGATTGCGCGCGACGCCGTGGCGAACCCGGGGACCAGCCGAAGTTCGTCTGCGCCGACATACATGCGGCGCCGTTCCGGGACGGCACCTTCGACTACGTCACCTGCGCGCTCTTCTTCCACCATCTCACCGACGATGAGGCGGTGCGCACGCTCCGTGCGTTCGACCGTCTCGCGCGACGCGGCATCGTCGTCAACGACCTGATCCGCCGCTGGCGTCTGTTCTTCTGGAGCTGGCTGTTCACACGTCCGTTCAACGCGGTCCTTCGCCAGGACGGACCCCTGTCGGTGCGCCGGGCGTTTCGCCCTGACGAACTGACGGGGTTGGCGCAGCGGGCCGAGCTGCGATGGCTCTTCGTCCAGACGCATCTGGGTCACCGGATGACGCTCGCCGGCGAGCGACCTTTGGATGAGTCGTAGCCCTTCGGACACAGCGCAGATCGGCGCTTTACGGCGTTGCCGACCAGTGGCACCATGCACGTCGTGGTCAGACGGATCTCGTCGGTGAAACACAGCTTCTTCTTGAACCGGCACCGCCATGGAGATGGCAGGAAAGGTTGGGTGTTGCTGAAGGCGCTGTACTCGGTCGCCGCGGTCGCTGCCGTACTGGCGCTCGACATCCAGCTCGCGTGGGCTAGAGCGTTCTTCGATTCGGTGGAGACCGAAGAACGCGGGAAAGCGCTTTTCGAAAAGGCCTGGCCCCTGCGAGAAGTCCTGGACCGACACGAAAAGCGCTATAGGCAATCTGCGGCACCAGCACTCGAAAATGCCGACCAGCTCTACGCCGATCGCGAGGATCTGCCGAGTGCCGAGCGCGCCGCGATGCTGTGGGAGGAGCGACTGGTCCGCGACGGTCGCGATTTCGAGGCGGCATGGAAGCTGTCGCGCGCGCGCTACTGGCTGGGCGGGCATGTCGCCGAGGACGAGCGGCGCGAGCAATTCGAGCAGGGGGTCGCCGTCGCCCGCCGTGCGCACCTGATGGAGCCAGACCGCCCGGAAGG
>JAQBVV010000115.1 GCA_027622905.1 Acidobacteriota bacterium | reverse complement strand
GACTTGGGCGGCATTATCGTGCTCGACTTCATCGACATGGAGGAGAAGAAGAACCGCCAGACGGTGTTTCAGCTGGTCGAGCAGGAGCTTCGGAAGGATCGGGCACCGTCAAAGGCACTCCAGGTGTCGGACTTTGGCCTCGTGATCATCACCCGGAAGCGCGTGAAGCAAAGCCTTGAACGCGTGCTGACCGATCCGTGCCCCTATTGCGCCGGAGCCGCGGTGATCAAGTCTGGCTCCACGATCTGTTACGAGATCCTGTCCGAAGTCAGGAAGATCAGCGGCGATCTGAATGGCCAGAGCCTCGAGCTGCGGGTCAATCCGGATATCGCGCGGGTGCTCAGGGACGAAGAGCGAGCGGTCTTCAAAGACTTGAAGCAATCGCTGGGGCGCGAGATCACCGTGAAGCCGGATGCTCAGCTTCACCACGAACAGTTCGATCTGATGGCGATAGGATAGTTTGGGGCGGCCCCGTCCGCGTGCCGCCGCCTGCTCTATGCAAGGGGTAACGGGAAGCACCACCAGCGGCGCGGACATTCCAGCGCGCCGACCGGTGCATGCCGTGTTATGCCGCCGCCTCAGTTGGCAACTCCCAGCCTGGGAATACGAGGACCCCGGGGTGGCACTTGAGCGCGCGCCCTAGAACCTTGGCTCGTTCTACGCCGAGCCGTACTCGGTCGTTCTCGATCGCCGAGATTGTGGCCTGCGATATGCCGGTGCGATGGGCCAACTCATTTTGACTAAGCGCCTGGAGTTCCCGAACAATGCGAACCGACTCCCCAACCGAAACGGGGACCCGTTTCTTGGCACGGCGATAACCCTTCATTTTGGTCTCCGATAGTTGTGAGGTGTCACCGACTCGATATAGAACGCCAACTCAGGAGCCGCAACCCGATACACGACACGCCACTGGTCCCCAAGCCGAGACGAGCGATAACCCTTCCACGGGCCAGAGAGCGCTTCGTCGTGGAAACCGGCGATGAGCCGGAGCCCCGGCGGACCCGAAAGGCGTGCAATGTCCTTCCACTTTTCATAGCGCTTCAGTATTTCGCGAGGAGCCTTGCCCAGCTGTCGGTCCACCCGACGGTGCTCAAAGAGCTCCCACACTCTTAGAGTGTGCCCATGTCATATTTAGGATGTCAAGCTGTTCCGCCGCTCAGAACGTGGGGAGCTAGCAGGCTTGGCTCGCGGAGCGCGTGCGGCCGTCCCAGCGGACCTCCCGAAAGCGTCGGATTCGCCCGACGCTTACCTCGAGCCCCTCTGCGCGCAGGCGCGCGCGCTTCAGCGACGGGTTGCCCCCGTATCCGCCGAGGGTGCCGCCAGCGCCCACCACCCGATGGCAGGGCACCGCCGGGTCGAGGCAGCCTCTCAGGATATTGCCGACCGCTCTGTGCGCGCGCGGGGACCCGGTCAGATCGGCGACGTCTCCATACGTGACCACGCGTCCGGCGGGAATACGTCGCACGACGGCAAGCACCCGCAGGCGAAAGTTAGGGCGTTTTTCGGTCTCCACCGAATCGAAAAACGCTCTAGTCGTCACCGACCGACAACGACCTTCAATCGCAGCGTAACGCCGCCGAGGTCGGACTCGTCGAACGCGTGAGAGACGCTGTTCGGGTCGTCGCCGATCGCGTCCGGCACTGTCGCCCATTGCGTTTCGACGGCAGCGCCGAGCCATTGCATCAGGCGGAATTCCACGCCGCCCAGGACGTGGTACCCGGAGAAACGGTCGTCAACGTTCTCGCTGTCTTCGGCAAAGTCCGACGCCTCCGTGTACCGGTGCTGGCTGATACCCGCCCCGGCGTACGGCACGAGGCGCCAGCCGCGGTCCAGCCGGTACCCGGCCGTGAGTTCCAGCGGCGTCACGGTGATCGTCGTGGGGATACCGAGATCGAACTGCGTGCCCTCGAAGAGGAAGACGCGCTGGCCGACATCCTGAAACCGCGAGGCGCGCAGCGTCACGAACACCCGACGCGCGACGACCACGTCGACGCCGCCCCCGAAGAGCCGACCGGTCTCGGAGCCCAGCACCGCGGCAAAGCTCTGCGTGGCGGCGAACGTCGTCCATCCGACATCGCCGAACCCGCGCAGCGACACAGGGCCTTGAGCGTGTACGGGGGCGCTGAGCAGCAACGCGGCTGCCACCAGCACGACGCGGGACCAGGTGCCGCCGCCCGGACCCCGGTGGGTCTGGTTCACTTCGCGAGTCCGAGGCCACGCAACGCCGCGCGCGGGTTGATGAGGCCATGGCCGTACTCGTCGTCGCGGCCCGGATGACCGAGATCGGTCGCGTAGCGTTTCATGATCGCTTCGATGGCCGCCGGACTCGTGATGCCTTGCTGCATCAGCAGCGCCGCGAACCCGGCGACGTGCGGCGCGGCCATCGACGTGCCCTGCAGAAACTCGTAGGCGAACGAATCGAACCGGGGGGCCTGATAGCGCGCCGGGCCGCCGAAGTACGTCTCGACCAGGTCGAAGTCGAAGGTCTGCTGCAGGATGGTGCCTGCCCGACCACCGGCGCGCGAGTCGCCGCCGGGAGCGACCAGTTCCACGTACGACCCCGTGTTGGAATAGAACGCGCGTTGGCGGTCGCGTCCGATCGCGCCGACCGCAACCATGCCGTCGATCTGCGGTGCGAACTCCGCCAGCTGTTCCACCGCGTTACCGCTTTCGAAACCGTTGCCGGCAGCCACGACGACGAACGCGCCGCGGGATACCGCCGACGCGATCGCCGCTTGCACGACGGGTGCTGGACGCCCTGTTCGGCCGATGCTCAGGTTCAGGACCCGCGCGCCGTTGTCGACGGCGTAGCGGATGCCGCGCGCCACGACGTCGTCCGTGCCTTCGAACGGGCTGTCGAAGATGAGATCCCAGTCGCCGGACACGACCTTCACCGGCATGAGGCGCACGTTGAACGCCATGCCCGCGACGCCGACGCCGTTGTTGGTGAGCTGGCCGATGATGCCCGACACGTGCGTGCCGTGGCCATCGAGGTCGAGCGGGGTCGTGCTGTCCCAGATGAAATCGCGCGGTGCGACGAATCGATCCAGAGGGCCAAGCTCCGGCGCCGCGGCAAACGGAACGCTGACGAAGCCGAGCGCGGGAAAGATCGGACCGTTCTGCGAGAGCCGGAACGCGCGCGCGTTGAAACCGAAGATCCCCGACCGGTAGGCCACGCCGCTGTCAAGGACGGCGACCGTGATCGACGATGTCGCTCCAGGGTTGATGTCCCAGGCGCGCTCCATGTCGATCGTCGGATAGCTCCACTGCTGGGAATACAGCGGATCGTTCGGGACGAACGCGGCACGGACACGGTATCGTGCCTGCGCGTACTCGACGTCAGGCTGCGCGTCGAGTGTCTGCGCAACCCGCTCGGGGTTGGCAGCAGCCTCAAGCGCGATCAGGTCGAACGTCGCGTACGGGAGAGTACCGGTCGCCGATCCACCGACCTCGGACAGGATGGCGCGGCGCGCCTCTGGTGTCGTGCCAGGGCGGAACTTCAGAATGACGCTGCCGTCCAGGGCGGCCGTGGCATCACCGTCGTGCGACGCGGCGAGAACAGAGGTCCCGCGTGCTGGAAGCCGAGGCGGGTCGAGGTCGCGAAGCCCGCGGTCGATGGCGGGCGCGGCGACCTCGGCCAGCAAGGCAGGGTACCGACGTGGCTCGGGGCCATCTTGCGCAGCGGTCGCCGCCAGCCAGGTGCCAGCGACGCAGGCGGCACACGCGAGCGTCGCGGTCCATCTGCACAAGGGGGATACGGGACGGGTTGGACGCGTGCCCATTACAGGTAGGAGAGCGGGTCCAGGTCGTAGTCGGCAGGATCGAGCGGAGCCTCGATCGCGCCCGCCTCCCCCTCGGTCGCTTCCCAGAGATTGAGTTCGTGCGGCCGGACGCGGGTTCCAGTGTTGTCGAGCAGTATCCGCACGCGAGGGCGATAGGGGTCCGGCGCGTAGGCTCCCACGACGACGGCGACGTCCCCGGTATTCAGCCGGACCATGTTGCCGACCGGATAGATGCCCACCAGCTGGACGAAACGTCTGACCAGGTGCTGATCGAACTGTTCGCCATTGTTCCGCTGGAGCACTGCCAGGATGCGATCGGTCGGAAACGCCTGCTGATAGACGCGCTGGGACCGCATGGCGTCGTAGACGTCAGCGATGCCACAGAGGACGGTGCCCAGGTTGAGTGTGGGGCGGGTCAATCCGAACGGGTATCCGGTGCCATCCTGGCGGAGGTGATGCTCGAACGCGACGATCGGGGCCAGCGTCGGAAGATCGGGCGTCCGTCGCAAGATCGCCGCGCCGTCCACCGGATGCCGTCGGAGAATATCGAACTCCTGGTCGGTCAGCTTGTCCGGCTTGCTCAGAATCTCCGTTGGCGTCCTGACCTTGCCGATGTCATGCAGCAGGGCGGCCAGACCCATTTCGCGGAGGAGCGGACCTTCGATGCCAAGGCCGCGGGCCTGCCCCATCGTCAGAATCGAGACGTTCACCATGTGGGTGAACGTATAGCTGTCGTAGTCCTTGAGTGCCGTCAGGGCGAGCAGTGCCGTTCGGTTCTGTGAAATTTCCTCTGCCAGCGAATCGACCACCTGGCGCCCGGCCTGCGGGTCCGGCGCGCCGTCCAGCTTCGCACTGTCCCAGAGCGTCTCTGCCTGCGCGACGACGTCGTCGTAGAGACGCCGGTAGCCCGCCAGATCAACCTTGACGGTCTTGCCAGCCTCTCCCCCTTCCTGTAATCGTCCAACGCGGACGTGCTTGAGCTGCGAGAGACTGGCGGTGGACGCCTCCGTCGCGCCCGGAGCGCCGATGATCTGGACGAACCGCGAGAGTTCCTCTGGCTGGACCCCGTGGTCGAACACGATGCGTTCGATACCGAGGCCCTTGAGCTGCCGTATGACCTTGCCCATGGTTTCGGCGGCGCGGGGCACGGGCACATCGGCCACCACGAGTGCCTCGCCGACGATGCCGATCGCGATCGACGGCGAGCTGCCGTGCAGGGTCGCCAGCGTGTCGGCCAGCGCCGCGATACTGCGGCCGACGAGCGGGTGATCGGGTGCGTACAACTGGACGCTGCGCAGGGCCGCTGCCAGCTGTTTGACGAGATCGCCAGCGAGGTGCGCACGTGGTTTCGCCGTCATGCCTGCGTCGGCTCCCGGTGTGCCCCCAGCCTGGTGGATGCGCGGGCGGCGGTCCGCACACCGCGGCTCCCGTGTCGTCTCGCCTCCTCGATGACGGCTCGCGCCTCTGGAGACCCGATGCGCCGCAGCGCCAGCGCCGCCGCTTTGCGGATCCTGGCCGTGCGGAACGGGGCCCACCAGTCTCCGCGATAGATCGCGGCACGTAGCGCGTCGATCGATTCGGCGCGCGGTCCCAGTGCACCGAGCGCATCAATGACCTGGGTGTGTACGCCAACCAGCGGTCCACGGGCTTCGGAGTGCGCCAGGACGTAGGCGAGCAGGGGCACGGCCGTGTCGTCGTCCAGATCGGCGAGCTGCTCCGCGACAGTGAGGCCCGATGCGGCCCCGGCCAGCAGCGCGCGCTGCATCACCGCGAGCGCGTCGTCGGTGCCGAACTGGGCCACCGCGCGCAGAGCTCTCCGGCGCACGTCGGGGTCCCGGTCGTCCAGCATCGTAGCGAGTTCGGCCAGGGCCTCCTGTCCCCCGAACATCCGCAGCAAGTCGATAGCCATGCCGCGGACCTCCGGGTGCGAGGATCGCTTCAGGCGATCGACCGCGTCACGTCCGGCCGATCCGAACCCGAACAGCAGCTCTTTGAGCCGGCCGATCGCTCGACCGTCGCGCTCCTCCGCGAGCGACTCGGCGAGCGGCCCGATGATCGGCGCGCCGATCGCGCGACACAGACGCGTGAGCGGCTCCACGCCGCTGTCGTCCACCTGCCGCAGGCGCGTTGCGATGTGTCCTGCCAGCGGTCCCGCAGCGAGCGTGTTGAGCGCCGACTCGGCACCCGCACGCAGCGCCTCCCGGTCGCCGGCCCCTGCTTCACGCACGATGGCAAACGCCAGCGCGTGCGCGTCCTGCACCTCACCGGCCTCGGTCCGCTGCTCGACCCCGGTGACGACGAGCCGCGCGATGCCGTACCACATCTCCGGATCGTCTTCGACCTGCAGCAAGTCTTGCAGCAGCGTCAGATCGAGCTGCCGCAATGCGTCGTCGGACACCGATGCCAGCCAGGCCTGGATACGTTCCGGTGGGTCATCCGATGCCCGCTCGACGTCGATCGCGGCCGACTTGGTACCCGAGAGTTCGCGCGCGTATTCCGGCGAGACGTACGTCTCGTCGGAATACGCCGTCAGCATCGTGACGGCAGATTCCCAGATCTCCTCGAACCCCTGCTCCTGGCCGAGCCGGCTCTTGCCCGCTTCCTGCTTGGCCAGGTCGAGCAGGCGTTCCTTTCTGTCCGCTTCCGGGACGAGTGCTTCGAATGCCTGGGCGAGCCTTTCGGATGCGCCGCCTGCCTGGGCGACCGATCCGGCGATGAAGGAAGCGACCGTGCCGTCCGTGATCCGGTCGACGACTTCGCCCGCGAGATCCGCTCCTTCGGCTTCCGGCGATCGGGCGCGCGCAATCAGCGACAGCATCATCTCAGGCGTCAGCTCTGCCGATGCGTCCGCCGCAGTCTGAAGGACGTTGTGTTCTCCCTGTGCCTGTGGCCATTGCGACGTGGCGTCCAGCATCGTCCTGATGATTCGGATCAGCGCGGCGGTTCGGGCGCTGACCGTCGTGTCGCCATCCTCGTCGTCGCCGACTCCGGTGTCGTCGCGTTGCAACTGCTCCAGGAGTCCGCCGAACCGCGCCGGATCGCCGAGCGTACTGAGGAGCGATGTCAACGTGCTCTCGTCCGGCGGGGCGTGCTGGCCTTGCCGGGACAGGTGAATGAGCGCGTCCCAGGCCACGGCCTTGCCGCCGACGCGCTCGCGCAAGACCTCGGCATAGTCGATCTCCTTGATCGCGAAGTGACCGCGGCCCGAGGCTGCCCAGGCTGCGCCGACGCCGCCCTCCGTCAGGAGTTCCTTGGCCGGGCGTGCCAGCAGCAGCAGCAGCGCGTGCCAGTCGTGCGCGTCCGCACCCTGTTCCACCCGCAGCGTCGCGATCATGCGCTCGTGCATCAGTCCTGCCAGCTCGCCGACAGCCGGGTCGGCGCGTTCCGGCGCTTCGCCGTCGATCGCCAGCATGTCCGGGAAGACGGTCAGCGTGAGATCCGTGGCGGACACGAGGCTCCCGGCCGAAGCGGTCGCGCGCGCCAACGAGGCCTGAATCGATGGATGGGTTGCCGGGTACAGTGACACGGATCGCGTGGCTGTCCTGCAGGCTTTCGCGAACTCGGCAAGGACCGCCGCCCGTTCGGCGGACATCGGTCGAATGGCCGGCGGCAAAGGCATCTAAGGGTTGATTATACTGGCGTCCCTCCATGACCCTGTCGAACGTGACCGCCCTGGCAGCTCGTAGTGAAAGCCCGCCTGCATGCGACGAGCGTCGTGCCGTCGGACGACGACAGGATGAGTGAGATCGGGGCGTTCGCGCGGGTCGCGGCGGCTGCGGAGGTCGTCGACCGGCGCTGTGGCACGGTACCGGAGCTGGCCGTCATTCTCGGGTCAGGTCTTGGCGATGTCGCAGCGACCTTGACCGATGCGGTCACGGTGCCGTACTCCGAATTGCCCCATTGGCCGGTGTCCACGGTCGTCGGGCATCCGGGGCGTCTGGTGGTCGGTGCGCTGGGCGGCAGGCGAGTGGCGGTGCTGGCCGGGCGCGTGCACACGTATGAGGGGTACCCTGCTGACGCGGTCGCGTTCGCCACGCGTGTGATGGCGCGCCTCGGCGTTCGACAGCTCGTCCTGACAAACGCCGCGGGGGGCGTGAATACAGGCTTTTCGCCCGGCACGGTGATGATCATCGACGACCATATCAACTTGCTCGGCGCGAACCCGCTGACGGGCGCCCACGACGATCGCTTCGGGCCACGGTTTCCAGACATGACCGAGGTCTACTCGGCGCGCCTCAGTGTCATCGCGGATGAAGCCGCAGCCGCCAGAGGCGTGTCTGTGGCACACGGTGTATACGCGGCGGTCGCTGGCCCAAGTTACGAGACGCCAGCGGAGGTCCGCTATCTGCGTGCCATCGGCGCGGACGCCGTCGGGATGTCGACGGTTCCGGAGGCGATTGTCGCGGGCCAGATGGGCATGGAGGTCCTTGGGGTGTCCTGCATCACGAACATGGCCGCGGGCATGCACGCTGCTCCGCTCAGCCACGACGACGTACTGGAGACAATGCGGGCCATGCGTGTCACATGCGTCGCGCTCCTGGAGGAGATCGTTGGCCGACTGTGAACTGGTATCAGCGGCGCGTGCCGCCAGGGCGTTCGCGCGCGCTGAATTTTCGGGCTGCAAGGTGGGCGCCGCGCTTGAAACCGTGGACGGGACGATCGTCACCGGCTGCAACATCGAGAACGCGACCTACGGTCTCACCATCTGTGCGGAGCGCGTCGCGATGTTCAAGGCCCTGTCAGACGGGCACCGCGTGTTCCGCCGCATCGCCATCGTCGCCAGCACGAAGGGTCCGGCGCCTCCCTGCGGAGCGTGCCGCCAGATCCTGTGGGAGTTCGGCGGCGATCTCGAAGTGGTGCTCGCCAACCTGCGCCGTGAAACAGGTCGGTACACATTAGGCGAGTTACTGCCAGTGCCGTTCGATGCACGGCTGCTGAGGTAGCACCGGCAGGCATCGGCCAGGCACCGGTACGCGCGGGCCGTTCAGGTATGCTCATGGGGTGGTCGGGAAAAGACGGCGCACGCGTCGGCAGCATCGACTTCGGCTCGCCGTCCAGCCGCAACCCGACGATACGACGTGCGGACCGACCTGCCTGCACGCCATCTACCGGTACTACGGCGACGATATCGAACTGCCCGCCGTGGTGAACGAAGTGACCGCGCTGCCCGGGGGCGGCACGCTGGCCGTGTCTCTCGCGTGTCACGCGTTGCGCCGGGGCTACGACGCCACCATTTATACCTACAACCTGTTGCTCTTCGATCCCACGTGGTTCAGTGCACCCGACGCCGACCTCCCGCGCCTTCTGGTCGAGCAACTGCGCGCCCGGCCCGACCGGAAGCTCGAGCTGGCGACGCGCGCCTACCTCGAGTTCTTTGAACGGGGTGGCTCCCTTCGCTACGAGGAGCTCACGGCGGCTCTGGTGCGCCGGCCGCTGAAGCGCGGCATGCCCGTCCTGACGGGACTGAGCGCGACGTATCTCTACGGATGTGCCAGGGAGCGCGATGATGAATACGATTCGATTGCCGGGATGCCGGCCGGCCATTTCGTTGTCATCAGCGGCTACGACACCAAGACGCGACAGGTGCTCATCGCCGATCCGTTGCACGACAATCCCCGGTATCGGTCACCGCTCTACCGCGTGGGTCTCGCCCGCGTGATCGGCGCGGTCATCCTCAGCATCGTCACCTACGACGCCAACCTGCTCGTCATCACGCCGCGGTCGAACGGGAGCGCCTGACATGGCTGTTCTTATCGTTGTCGACAACCCCAAGCTCTGGCCGCTGGATATTCCGGAAACCGAGGTGGTGCCCGCACGCGAGTACCTCACGAACTCGCGATTCGTGGACGAGAAGCGAGCCAACGTGTTCAACCTGTGCCGTGCGCACGGCTATCAGAGCGTGGGGTACTACGTGTCGCTGCTGGCCGCGGCGCGCGGCCACCGGCCGCTGCCCTCGGTGGCGACCCTCCAGGATCTGCGGCAATCGCCGATCGTGCGGATCGTCAGCGAGGATCTCGAGGCATTGGTGCAACGGGTGCTGGCGCATATTAAGGCCGACCGCTTCACGGTCAGTATCTACTTTGGTCGGAATCTCGCCCGACGGTACGATCGTCTCTGTCAGGCGCTGTTCAACTACTTTCCATCGCCGTTGCTGAGGGCCGAGTTCGTCAATGTCGACCAGTGGCGGCTCCACAGTCTCAAGCCCATCTCGTCCGGCGATATCCCCGCCTCGCATCGGGACTTCGTGATCGAGCAGGCCAGACGCTTTTTCGCCCGCCCGCGGGTGGCGACGCGCACACCGTCCCGCTACGAGGTCGCGGTGCTTGTCGACCGGGAGGCCGTCGACGCCCCGTCGGACGAACGCGCGCTGCAGCGGTTCGTGCGCGCGGGCCGGCGCCTGCAGTCGTATCCGGTCCACAGCGTGAGTATCGGCCGTCCACGGGTGCTGTTTGTCTCCGCCGGACAGCCGATCGACTGGCAGACGACCATCTGGAACGACGGCACGCTCTCGCCTCCGCGTCGCGAGTTACCGCCGATGCAGCTCGCGATCGACGACGAGGCGGATTCCGCGTCACCCGTCGTGCCGCCGACCGCAGAGGAGGCGATCCCCGTTCCGGCGCGGTTCCTTATCCGATTCGACGGCGGGTTGGCCCTGGAGGTGCGCTCACCTCCAGATCAGGGCGATGGCGACTGGTGGGTGCGCCAGCCTCGCGCGTGGGGGCGCAGGTGGGGAGATGTCTGGTCGGCGCTGTCATCGGATCGAGACGCCGCGCGGGTGCTCGTCACGCTCGATCGCGACGCCGCGAGTGCGCTGTACCGTGCCCTGCCGCCGGAGACCAAGCTGCTCGTCTCGTCCGGAGCGGCACCGCCATAGCCATGCCCCCTCCCCCAAGCCGTCCCAGACCGGCAGTGAATCACTTTCGTCCCCACCCGTGGCACGGCCTCGAGGTGGGTCCGGCTCCGCCGGACGTGGTCAACGTCTTCGTCGAAATCACACCCTTTGACCTGATGAAATATGAAGTCGACAAAGTGAGTGGCTACCTCATCGTGGATCGACCCCAGCGCTCGTCCGCGCAGCACCCGTCGCTCTACGGCTTCGTCCCGCGCACGTACTGTGCCGATCGCGTACGTAAGCTGTCTCCGAAGGCG
>JAQBVV010000114.1 GCA_027622905.1 Acidobacteriota bacterium | reverse complement strand
TGCCGGGTGGGCGCCTCGACGCCCACGATGATCAACTTATTCCTGCCCGGGTCCTTAGAAGGGGATGTCGTCGTCCGTGATCGGCTCCATTGGTGGCTCGTCCGGACCGCCACCGCTGTGGCCTGAACTGCCGCTGCGATCCGTCGCGCCGCTGCGTCCGCCACCGCCGCCGCCTCCAAGCAAGGTAATCCGATCAGCCTTGATCTCGGTGGTGTATCGCTTGTTCCCGTCCTTGTCATCCCACTGCCGGGTTTGCAGCCGCCCCTCGACGTAAATCTGCTTCCCCTTCACCAGGTACTCCTGGAGGCTTTCAGCCTGCTTGCCCCAGAGTACGATCCTGTGCCACTCGGTCTTCTCCTGGCGCTGACCCTGCTTGTCGTTCCACACTTCCGTGGTCGCCAGGTTCAAGGTGGAGACAGCCGTGCCGCCAGCGGTAGTCCGAAGCTCGGCATCCCGACCCAGGTTGCCTACCAGAATCACTTTGTTCACGCTGCCCATTACGGTGTCCCTCCTAGCCTGTCGAGATTTTGCCTGGCCAAGCGTCCCGCATCGCTGTCGGGGAAGTTCTCGGAGACTGTTTCCCACGAGATCCGCGCCGCCTCCATCTCGCCGAGGTGCTCCTCGGCGAGTCCGCGCTTGTAGAGCGCGTCAGGCACAGCGTTGGTCCCTGGATAGTTCAGAATGACCTGATTGTACGCGGCAATCGCCGCCGCCCACGCATTCTGCGCGTAGTGCGTTTCGCCGATATGAAATTGTGCCTCGTCCGACTGCTCGGACCGCGGGAACGCGCGCAGAAACGCGTCGAAGCCGTTGATGGCACTGGTCCACTGACCGGCAAAATAGTCGGCACGGGCCGTTTCGTACAAGCGAGTGGGCGAAAGGCCGGCCGTTGACGACAGCGGCGGCGCCGCGGGCAGGGCAGGGAGCGCTCCCGGTGCGTTCGGATCGAGAGGCGCATCGGGATCCAGCGGCAACGGGGGCGCCATCGTCGCTTGCTGGAGCGCCTGCACGGTGCTTCGCAGCGCTTCGAGTTCCTCCCGAAGCTCTCCCATCCTCACGTTCGTATCATTCGATCGCTCCCGCATGATCCGAACGCCTTCTGCCACGCTGTCGATGGCGACCTTGTGATCGGCAGCGGTCTGTCGGGTGGCTTCTGCCACCTGGTCCATCCGCGCGTAAAGAGCCTCCAGCGCGTCAGCCAGGGCGGTATTCAATGCTCCCAGCGTCACGGCGAGCTGCTGTGTCTGCTCCTGAAGCATCCGTGCATCCGCCGCCATTTGCTGGTGCTCGCGATTCTGGGCCGCGGCAGCGGGTGGCACGCTTGCAGACACCACCAGGGCTGCACACGTCCATACGATGATCTTCTGCATGTCGATCCTCGGGATGACGACGGCCGCCTCCCCCCTGTGCCTCAACTACTTCCCCGTGATCACGAAATGCCCGCGGCGATTCTGCGCCCACGCCCGCTCATCGTGACCGGCGTCGAACGGGTACTCCTTGCCGTAGCTCACGGTCTGCACCCGACTGGCGGCAATCCCCAGCGACACCAAGTACGCCTTGACCGCGACCGCACGGCGCTCCCCGAGGGCGAGATTGTATTCTGCCGTGCCACGCTCGTCGCAGCTACCCTCGATCGTGACGGTCCACGTCGGGTACATGCTCAACGTCGCGGCGTTGGAAGCCACGACCGCCCGCCCAGCGTCATCCAATTCCGCGCTGTCGACCCCGAAGAACACCGGGGACAGCGGCGAGTCGCGATTCAACTCGTCCAGCGATCGCGAGAGAATGTCATCATCGACAATCGGGCCGGAGAGCACCTCTGACAGTGCGGGCACCGACTCATCCGGCGGCACGGTGGACCGGGAGAGCGGCGATGCAACGGGTGGCGCCGTCGCCGCCGGTGGAGCGGCGGGCACAGGCGCCTGCCGCTGTCCGCACCCGGCCATCGCCAGACTCGCCGCGACCGCGACGACCGCCAGAGACAGAAGACCATGCCGTCGATCTCGACGGACCAGCCAGCCCGCCCGGATTGGTCTGTTTCTGATTCTCAGACTCATGACTGTCATCCTTCCCCTAGTTGGACCAGGACGGCGACGTGTTATTGCCTTCCCGAGTGACCCGCCGGACGCCACGTCCGTCCCTGCCGATCGTAAAGATCTGCGTGCCCCCGGCGCGCGTCGAGCTAAACGCGATATGGCGGCCATTCGGTGAATACGAGGGGCTCTCGTTGGTCCCTTCACCAAAGGTGATGCGTCGCGTGACACCGCTCGCCAGATCGTACGTCTTAATGTCATACCCTGGCCCGGTGCGCGCCGCAAAGGCAATTTCGTTGAACGGCGCGGGCGACCAGGTCGGCCGGTCCGCGTACGATTCATCCGTGGTCAACCGACGAAGATTCAGACCGTCCGCGCCCACGATATAGATCTGCGGCTGCCCAGCGCGGTCGGAGGTAAACGCGATCTGCGTACCTGTCGGGGACCACGTGGGAGTGGTGTCAATCGATGGATGGTTGGTCAGCCGCCGCACGCCGGAGCCATCCCGGTTCATCACGTACAGCTCGGCATTGCCGTCGCGATTCGACGTAAACACGATTCGCGTGCCGTCTGGCGAAAACATCGGCAGCCAGTTCTGCGAGCCTCCGCCGGTTGGCTCCTCCTGCACCCCGTCATAGATCCGCGCGACAAACACATCCGGGTAGCCGCGACGATACGACGTGTACGCGATCGCGCGAGCATCCGGGGACCAGACCGGCATGATATTGAGTTGCCGATTCGTCGTGATACGTCGCGGGTTCTCGCCGTCGTAATCGGAGATGTAGATCTCTTTGACGTCGCGATTCTGCACAGTGCCGACCGCTCGCTCTCGATTGCGATCTGACGCGAACGCGAGCTTGGTCCTGGCGACGCCCTGCAACGACCGCTGCTGCTGATGAATTTCGTCGGCGATGGTATGTGCGTACAGCCGCGGATTGGCCGGCGTGCCGGCGTACTCCTTGGCGAAGACTGACTGCCGCGTCTGCACGTTGAACAGCCGCACCTGTACTCGCACCTCGTCGCCTGTGCGTTGTACGGTGCCGAACACGACCGCGTCCGCGCCAAGTTCCCGCCACGCATCGAAGGGGATCTGCCCTGGCGTGCGGGCCGTCGGCACCGTCGCGTACGTGTCGCGCGGAATCATGTAGAACTCGCGCTCGAACTCAAGATCATCCCACAGCACCTGGCCCAAGCCTGCGGCCACGTCGCCCGCGTCCGGACCAAGGGGGACGAAATCGGGGACGACGTAGCGCGGTGGCGTGCCGGGATCACCGCTGATCACCACAGCGATCTCGGACGGCTGCTGTCCAGCGGCTGGCACTCCAGGTCCGCTCACGATAAATGGAGCCAGAAGAGCCACCGCGGTCAGCACGCGCCGCCAGGCGCGCGGCGCCCTTGCGCGCTGGAGGTCTGTCCGCGTGTCCGCTGTCGACGACTGTGGGGGGAATGTGAACATGGGCGTTACCGCTGATACTCGAATGTGAGGTGGACGGTCAGAGTCGGGTTGGGAAACTGCACAGGCAGCTCCGCGAGTCGAGTCGTGAGCAGGGCACGCTGAGCTGCCAGATCGAGCGCCAGCAAGCCACTCGGCCGCTCGACGACCACGTTCTCGATGGTGCCAGAGCGGGTGATCACGAACCGCATCAGCGTTGCCCCTCTCACTCCCTGGTTTGCCTGCCAGTTTCGCTGAATCAGGGTCACCATCTGCTCGATGTACTCCGGACAACAGAAGTCCGCGACGTCAAGCTGGACACCGCTGCCGCCGGCCCCTCCTGTCGAGAGACCAAACCCCTGGCCGCGGGTGCTGGTTTCAGTGCGCGTGACGCCCTCCTGCGGCTCCTCCCGAGGGGGTGGCGTCGCCCGTGGCCGCTGCGGCGGCGTCTCCACAGGCAATACATGCTCGACCTCCCGCGGCGGGGGTGGTGGCATGGCTCGCTCAACAGCCTCGGGCGGAGGGGCCTCTACGGTGCGACCACCCATTTGCGTCTGGCCCGTCTCCCTCGGACCTGGGGCACCGCCAAGGCTGATCGTCATCACCGTGGTCGGAATCTGATCGGCCGCCACGCCCCAGTCCATCGGGCCAAACAGGAGAAATCCCAGCACGCACGCATGCGCGGCAATCGACCACACAAGCATGCCGTCGAATGGCTCCGGCCGGCGGGCGCGGGCGACGATCACCTCGGTCACCCCCGACAGCGGCGCCTCCGGTTCACTATTGTTCACCGGGTAGCCTCGACACGATACCGACATCCTGGATCCCGGCCTCCTTCAGTCGGTCGAAGACCTCGTAGAGTTCCTGGAGATTGATCTGCCCGTCACCACGCAGGTAGATCCGATTGTCGGCCCGATTCAGCATGATCTGCCGCATGCGCTCTGCGAGGAAGTCGATCCGGATGGGCTCCAGATCCACGAAGACCTGCTGGTCGTCCCGATACGACACGGGCAAATCGACGAACACCTGCTCACTGGCGATTTCCTGTGAGCGACCGGCGACAGGGAGATTCACCTCCACCCCGCGCTGCAGCATGGGCGCAGCGACCATGAAGATAATCAGGAGCACCAACATCACGTCGACCATCGGCACGACGTTGATCTCCGAGAGCGTCGGCGCGATGCGGCGACCGCGACGACGACCACCGGAGCTTGACGTGGAGGATACAATCTTCGGCATCGATCAGCGCGCCCTACGTGAAGTTCCGCTCGGCAATATTCAGGAACTCGAGCGCGAAGTCATCCATCGTGGCGGAAAGCTCCTTCACCCGGTGGGTAAAGTGGTTGTAAAACACCACGGCGGGGATGGCCGCGAACAGACCGGCGGCGGTGGCGATCAGCGCCTCGCTGATACCAGGTGCGACGATTGCAAGATTCGTGGAACCGGACGCACCGATGCGCTGAAACGCGATCATGATGCCCACGACAGTTCCGAACAGACCGATAAAAGGTGCCACACCGGCGGTCGTCGCCAGAAACGTCATCCGCCGCTCGAGTTTGCCGATCTCGCTGGTGGCCGCCCGGATGAGGGCACGGTCCACGCCATCGAGGCTCCTCAGGGTCGGGCGACCAGAGGCACCGCCTGCCCCCGCACTGGCGCCACCGCTTCCGCCGGCAACGCGAAACTGCGCATTCATCTCGGCATAGCCAGCCTGAAAGACACCGACAAGCGGAGTAGCAGACACGGTCTGGCACACGGCCTGCACCTCGGAGAACTTGCTGCTCCGACGAAACACATCGAGGAACCGTCCGGTTTCGCGCTCCAACACGCGAAACATCCATAGCTTCTGCAGGATGATCGCCCACGAGGCGACCGAGAACAGTACCAGGATCACGAGAACCGCCTGGTTGATGGGCGTGGTTTGTGCGATTAGGGTAACAACGTCGCCACTCCCCGCAAAAGGATTAGCGTCACCCGGCACTTGGAGTGCGAGGATCTGGGAGCCGAACGTATACAACGAAGCCTCCGATGCATGGGCGGCGCGCCGCTGGGAAGGCGCAGTTACGCGATGGTATCACGCGTCCTGAATCCTGTCAAACGTATGATACGATGGAAGTTCCGCTTACATGCTTCGTTCCCTGAGCATTCGCAACCTCGCGGTCATCGAGGCTGTCGACGTCGAGTTTGAACCCGGCTTCAACGTCCTTACGGGCGAAACAGGGGCTGGTAAGTCGATCGTCGTCGAGGCCGTCGGACTACTGCTTGGCGGCCGCGCATCGGCCGACCTCGTCAGGACGGGAGAATCTCGCGCCACGATCGAGGCCGTCTTCCATGCCGCCGGCACTGACACCGTCGTCAGGCGGGAGCTGTCCAGCCAGGGCCGCAGCCGGTCCTTCGTCAACGGCGCACCCGCCACCGCGTCGGCTCTGCGCGAGCTCTCGGCTCACCTCGTCGAGCTGCACGGCCAGCATGAACACCAGGCGCTTCTGGATCCGCTCACACATTTGCCGGTCGTCGATGAGTACGGGGAACTCACGGAGATCGCCTCGCAGGTATCCCAGGCATGGACACGCGTCCGTGCGCTGCGCGAGCAACTGGATCGTTCCCGCATGGGCGCCACGGAGAAGGCCGCCCGACTCGAGCTGATCGAGTTTCACCTTGGCGAAATTGAGCGCGCCGCACCACAGCCGTCAGAAGACACCGGGTTGACGTCAGTGCGTGACGTCCTCTCGAGCGCTGAGCGCGTTCAGGCCCTCTGCGAAGAAAGCTATGCCGCGCTCCACGACAGCGACGGATCCATCCTGGCGTCGCTCTCAGGAGTCTGGAAACGGGTGGGGGAGCTGTCCACATTCGACCCGCAGTTCTCGCCGTACGTGGATGCACGTGACGACATCAAGGCTCAGCTTGAAGATCTGGCGCTTGCGCTCCGGCGTTACGCGGATGGCATCGACGCATCACCGGGGCGGCTCCAGGAGGTCGAGGACAGACTGGCGCTACTCGAGCGCCTGAAACGCAAGCACGGTCCGACGCTGCAGAATGTGCTGGAGCGAGCCACGGCGCTGGCACACGAGCGCGATCTGCTGGCCGGAACAGGCGAGCAAACCAGCGATTTGCAGCGCGCACTGGACCTGGCCGAGAGCCACTACCTGTCGCTCGCCAGCGAGCTCTCGGTTCGGCGCCGTGACGTGGCAGAGCCGTTTGCCAGGAAACTAGAGGCCCTGCTAGCGGAACTTGCCATGGCGCGCACTCGATTCGAGGTGCGTTTTCGCGACCTCTCAAGCGACCTCGACGGGTGGACCGACCGTGGCATTGACCACGTCGAGTTCTATCTGTCTCCCAACCCCGGTGAGGAATTGCGGCCCGTCGCGAGGGTTGCGTCCGGTGGCGAACTCTCGCGAGTCATGCTGGCCCTCCGAACGTTGACGATCGGGAACGCACCAGACAAGACGCTGATCTTTGACGAAGTGGACGCGGGGATTGGCGGAAGGGTGGCAGAGGTCGTCGGCCGGCGACTCGAGGCGTTGGGCCAGCGATTCCAGGTGCTCTGCGTGACCCATCTTCCGCAGATCGCGGCGCGAGGCGCCAGCCATTACCGCATTGACAAGCACACCGACGAGAAGCGCACAACGACATCAGTAGCGCGTTTGGACGCCACCGAGCGCGTCGATGAGATCGCTCGGATGATCGGCGGAGCAGCTGTGACCGCAGCGCTCCGGACCACCGCGCAGGAACTGCTTGACGCCGGCCGCGACGGGAAACCAGAACGCGGCACCAGGAAGGGGGCGAAAGGCGAAAGTCAGAAAAAGGCGAAAGCGAAAGTCCCGCGCCCGACGATCGCCAGGAAACCCTGACGGACAACATGGCCAGAAAATACCGTATCGAAACGTTCGGATGTCAGATGAACGTCCACGACTCAGAGCGCATGGCCGGCCTCCTCGACCAGGCGGGCTATGAGCCCACCAGCGACGACCGCGACGCGGACGTCATCGTCATAAACACTTGCAGCGTTCGCGAGCACGCTGAAGACAAGTTGTACACGCGCCTCGGCGAGCTCCGGGTCCTCGGTGAGGAGACCGGTCGCCCGCCCATGGTGGCCGTCGCGGGGTGCGTCGCTCAGCAGGAAGGCGACGCGCTGCTGACAGGGACCAACGGCCACGTTATCGATGTGGTCCTCGGGACTCAGCGAGTCAAGATGCTGCCGATCCTCCTGAACAAGGCTGCCGAGTCGAGCGCCTCCGCGGTCGACATCGCGCCCTGGGACGACGTCGGCTTCCCGCTCGGAATCGCGCGACGCAGCGACCCGGTCAAGGCGTACATCACCATCATCGAGGGGTGCAACGACCACTGCGCATTCTGCGTGGTACCCAACACCCGTGGCCACGAACGCATGCGCGCCAAGGCCGACATTCTTGCCGAGGTCCAGGAGGCAGTCGAATCCGGCCGGCGGGAGGTGCAACTGCTCGGACAGATCGTCAATCACTACCGTGCGCCGGATGACCCCGCGTGCGATTTTGCGCAGCTCCTCAGAGAGGTCGACGCCATAGGCGGCATCGAGCGAATTCGGTTCGCAAGTCCCCATCCTCGACACGCAGGCACCCGACTCATCGAGGCGATCAGGGACCTGCCCAGGGTGTGCAAGCACCTCCATCTGCCACTGCAGTCCGGATCCTCGCGAGTGCTCCGCGCGATGCGGCGCCGTCACACACGAGATGAATACCTCGATCTCGTACGTCGGGTTCGAGAGGCTATTCCGAACGCGACCCTATCGACCGATATTATTGTTGGCTTCCCTGGTGAGACATCAGAGGACTTCGATGAAACGCTTTCACTGATAAGGACGGTGCAGTACCACAGTATCTTTTCGTTCAAGTATTCAGTCCGACCGCACACGCTGGCATCGCAGCGGCTCCCGGATGACGTCTCCGCAGACGAGAAGACCGCACGGATCGTCGCCCTGCAGTCGCTCCAGCGCGAGATTCAAACTGGGCTCCACGAGCGACTCGTCGGGACGACTCACGAGGTACTCGTGGACCACACAAGCCGGCGGCGCCAGGCGGAAGTTGCGGGACGGACGACCGGCAACACGGTGGTGAATTTCCCGGTGCCGGATGCAGGCAACGGCAGGGGAGCGGAGGACTGGATCGGGCGCCTCGTGCGAGTCACGATACGGCGGGCCGGACCATACAGCGTGTGGGGCGAGGTAGCCGATTCCGGGTAACAATCATGCTGATCGAGATGACAATCAAAGGGCTGATGGTCGATCCCATCACGAATATGCCCATCGTGGTCCTCAAGGACAAAGATGGCGAGCGCGTCCTGCCGATCTGGGTAGGCGTCTTCGAGGCCAATGCCATCGCGCTGCAGATCGAGAACGTCGCGACACCGCGACCGATGACGCACGATCTGCTCAGAAACGTCATCGTTGACATGGACGGCGCCGTGGACCGCGTCGTCGTCTCCGATCTGCAGGAGAGCACCTTCTTCGCGACCATCCATCTCACGGTCAAAGGTGAGCACCTGGCCGTCGATGCTCGACCGAGCGACGCCATCGCACTGGCGCTCCGCATGGGAGCGCCGATCCTTGTTGAAGAGACGGTCATCGAGAACGCAAAGACGGTCGACTTCGCGTCTGAGTCCGTCGACAGCGAGCGACTCCAGCAATGGCTCGAAAGCCTGGACCCTGAGGAAATGGGTAAGTACAAGATGTGAGGAAACACGAATGTCGGCCGGCCGACATTCCCCTCGCGCGCCGCTCCCTGTTCCGTACATTCAGAAGAAAGAACAGGCAGCAACGTCGGCAGACACCGGTTGAAAGCCGCCGGGTATCTCAGAAGTCTCATCCAGACTGGCCTGTTTGACTCGACAGTCGGCAACCCCTAGAATGAGCGCGCCATCCCTTTCAGAACGAACAGTGTCATACCAATAGATGATCGTCGCTATCGCCAATCAAAAGGGCGGGGTCGGAAAGACGACAACGGCCGTGAACCTTGCTGCCGCCTTGGCGATCCGCGGACGAAAGACGCTCCTCATCGATCTCGATCCTCAGGCCAACAGCAGCATCTCGTTCCTCGATCACAACACGATCGGGCGCAGCACCTACGATGCCATCGCCGAGCCGGACTGTGGGCTGGCCGACATCATCCAGCCGTCCACGCTACCGAACCTGTTTATTGCTCCCGCGCGGATCGGCCTCGCCAAGCTTGAGGCCAGACTTGTCGGAGAGATGGACGCGCACTTCAAGCTCAAAGACAAGATCGAGCAACTTGGCGGCGAATACGAGAACATCGTGATCGATTGCCCTCCGGCGCTGGGACTGTTGACGGTCAATGCCCTGGTGGCCGCGACCTATCTGCTGGTCCCTATCCAGTCTTCGTACTTCGCCCTCGAAGGCACCGACGATCTACTGGAGACGGTCGAGAAGGTCCGGCTCAGACCGAACCCAGGGCTTCGAATCCTTGGCGTGGTCATCACGATGCACGACAAGCGAACAGCCCTCGCGCGAGACATTCGTCAGCAGATTCACAAGGTCTTCGGCGGAAAGGTCTTCAACACAGTGATTTCGAAGAACGTTCGCCTTGAAGAAAGTCCTGCCTACAAGGAATCCATCTTCACCTTCGCGCCAGATTCAAGCGGCGCCAGCGACTACTACAGCCTGTGCCAGGAGGTCATCGAACGTGTCGAAGCGCGGACTCCCTAACACCTTGCGAATGCGGCATGACGAACACTATGTTGAGGCCCTCGCAGCCTCTGCCGGGGCCCCGGTCGGCCGCATGGTGTCAATCGAGTTACTCGACCCAAATCCCGGCCAGCCCAGGCAGGTCATGGGAGATTTATCCGAACTCATCGCGTCGATTGCCGAGAAGGGCATCATCGAACCCCTGGTTGTGCGCCAGCGGGGAAACCGGTACCAGATTATCGCAGGGGAGCGACGCTATCATGCGGCCGCGCAAGCGGGACTCAGCGAGATCCCTGTCGTGCTGCGGGCGGCAGACGACGTCGAGGTGATGGAACTCGCACTGATCGAGAACCTGCAGCGGAAGGACCTGACACCGTTCGAGGAAGCCGAGGCGCTGCAGCAACTGGCTCAGAGATGCCGTTACACGCACGAAGACATGTCGAGGAAGCTCGGGAAGTCCCGCACGTCGGTGACGGAATCGCTCTCACTCGTCGCCATGCCAGACGACGTCAGGGAGCTATGCCGACAGGCTGACATCTCGTCAAAGTCGACGCTGCTCCAGATCGTCCGCCAGACAGACCCGGAGAAGATGCGCGCGCTGGTCAGGAAGTTGATTGAGAAAGGTCCGATCACGCGCCAAGCCCTCCGCGAGGCGACGACCAGGCCCAAGCAGGCCGACAGACCGCGACCGTACGTGTTTGCCTTTCGGCCCCCGACCAAGTCGTTTCAGCTGCGAATGAGCTTCAGCAAGTCGCGTGTCGCCAAGACCGAGATCATCGAGGCTCTCGAGAACATTCTGCGAGAGCTCAGAGCCTCCAAGTAGGACTAAGGACCCGGGCAGGAATAACTTGCTCGTCGTGGCCACCGATGCATCCCACCGGG
>JAQBVV010000113.1 GCA_027622905.1 Acidobacteriota bacterium | reverse complement strand
GTCGCGCACCGGCGCGACGGCGAGTCCCGCCAGCACGACTTCGCGGATATTGTCGACCTGGGTGTGACTGGCGGCGTCGATCTCGAGCACGTCCATGTCCCGCCCCTGCGTGATCTCGACGCAGGCGTCACACGTGCCGCACGGATCGGGCGTGGGACCCTGCACGCAGTTCAGCGCCTTGGCGAGGATGCGCGCGGTCGTGGTCTTGCCCGACCCACGCGGACCGGCAAACACGAAGGCGTGCGCAATGCGGGCGTTGGCAATCGCGTTGCGCAGCGTCCGCGTCACGGGCTCCTGCCCGATGACCTCGTCAAACCGCTGCGGACGCCATTTCAGCGCCAGGACCTGGTACGCCATGTCGGATCAATCAGGACAACGCGAAGGTGGAAGCGGCACGTGCGGTCGCACGTCTGGTGGGCCCCACCGCGACCCGGTGCACCTGCGGCACCTCAGGGTCCGCTTAGCGCTGCTGCCTTCCGGCCCTGACGCGGTTCGCAGGCTGAAGTCGCACAGGGTCCGGGCCGCGGTGCGACCCACCAAACCGTCAGTATAGCAGGCGCGTCACCAGCTGCTCGTACAGGTCGACGGACTGGTGGAGTTCGCCGATCGCCACGTGCTCGTCGTCGGTGTGGGCCACATGAATAGAACCCGGGCCGAGCAACATCGGCCTCCCCCAGTTGCTCAGCAGGGGCACGTCGGTCGTATAGGCAAACACCGCTGTCTCGAAGCCGGGCACGGTGTGCATGCGGACCGCGGGCACATCCAGCACGTGCTCGACGGTCACCAGGCCGTCCACCACGGCGAGCGCCGCCAGGACAGGCGCCGCGTCACCGACAATCCGGAACATCAGCTCTGCCGACGCGTGCGCCGACACGACATTGGGCGCGACGCCACCCTCGATCAAGCCCACGGAATAGTGCGTGCGGCCCAGCAACGGGTCCTCAGGCAGGTCCAGCCCGCGAATGACCATCAACGCATCGAGCAGCTTGTCGATGGCCGACTCGCCAAGCTCCGGAAACGCCGAGTGCGCGGCCCGTCCCTTGGCGTGCAGCCGGACACGCAATACACCCCTGGTGGCCGAGCCGAGCCTGTTGTCCGTTGGCTCGCCGTTGACCAGATACGACACACCGGGGGGCGCCTGGGTGTTGGCCACCGTCGCGCCTTCGCAGCCGCGCTCCTCGCCGACGACAAACAGCATTGCGAATCGGCGTTCGCCGGCGGCGCGCAGCCGCTCGGCCGCGGCAACCTGGGCGGCCAGGATCCCCTTGGCGTCACACGAGCCCCGGCCAAACAGGAGGCCTCGCTCTTCCCGGCTCGGAAAAAACGGCGGCACGCAGTCGAAGTGCGTCGACAGGACGACCCTGGGAGGCTGGTCCAGCTGCGCGAACACGTTGACGCGATCGTCGGCCACCGGCTGCTCCGTGACGTCGTACCCACGGTCGCGAAGCGCGCTGGCGAGCCACGCGCCCGCCTCAGCCTCTTGCCCCGTCGTGGAATCGATGTCGATCAGGCTGCGCGCGAAGGCTACCGGGTCGATCGGCCCAGCGGTGTCCGTCACACGCGCGACGCCGAGCCGAGCAGTTTCAGATCCTGCAGCACGGTGTTGATCCGGTCGCGAGCGGCGGCCCAGGGCGGCACAAGCGGAAGCCGGTAGGTTTCGTCGATCAGTCCCATCGCGGCCATGACCGCCTTGATCGGGATCGGGTTCGACTCCACGAAGTTGGCCTCGAGAAACGGCAGCAGCCAGGCGTGCAACCGACCCGCGGCCGGCAGGTCCCCCTTCTCCACCAGTTCGATGATCTGCGTCATCTCTCCGGGAATCGCGTTTGACGCCACGGAGATGAGCCCGCGGCCGCCGATCTCCATGACGGCCAGGGCCAACGGGTCATCGCCACTCAGGAGGAAGAAATCGTCGGGCGTCGCGGCCACGATATCGCGCATCTGCACGATGTTGCCGGAGGCTTCCTTCACACCCACGATGGTCGGCACGGCGGAGAGGCGCTGAACCGTCTCGACGGCGAGGTTCACGCCGGTCCGACCGGGCACGTTGTAGAGCACGATCGGCAGCGACGTGCTCGCCGCGATCGCGCTGTAGTGCTGAAACAGTCCCTCCTGCGTGGGCTTGTTGTAGTAGGGCGTGACCGACAGGAGCCCGTCCGCTCCCGCGCGCTCACACGCCTCGGCCAGCGCGATCACGTCCCGCGTGCTGTACCCGCCAGCGCCGGCGAGTACCGGCACCCGCCTGGCGGCAGCGTCCACGACGAGTTCAACCACGCGGACCTTCTCGTCGTGACTGAGCGTCGGCGCCTCGCCGGTGGTGCCGCAGGGCGACAGAAAATGGACGCCCGCGTCGATCTGCCGGCTGGCCAGACGACGCACGGCCGCTTCGTCGATCGAGCCGTCCCTGGCAAACGGCGTGACCAGCGCGGTACCGAGACCCGTGAATGGCGTGCGCATCCTTGTCCTCTACCTTCGTTTCCGCGGTCGCGCCTTGCAGCCCGTGGTCACCACGGGCTATTAGCCCGCCGGCCGCTCGCCCCTGAGCACGTCAGCCATGGAGTACCACCCCTGCCGGCCCTGCACCCAGCGTGCGGCCAGCAGCGCCCCTCCCGCGAAACCGCGGCGATCCCTGGCGGTGTGTGTCAGCTCGATCGTATCCGACGGACCATCGAAACCGATCGTGTGAGTACCTGGAATCGTGCCCGCCCGCGTCGACGACATGTCGATGGGCCGATCGTAGCCCCCCTCGGTCATCGTGTGGCGCAGCCACAACGCCGTCCCGGACGGCGCGTCGATTTTGGCGGCGTGGTGGGCTTCGTGGATCCACGCGTCAAACTGCGCGTGTGGCGCCACCAGCCGCGCGGCCTTGGCCACCATCAACTGAAAGAGGTTCACGCCGATCGAAAAATTCGCTGCGGCGACCACGCCGAGACCGGCCTGCTCGACCTCCTGGCGCAGGTCCGCCTCGTGATCCGACCAGCCGGTCGTCCCGATAACCACAGGCAGCCGACGTTCGACGTACCGCGCGAAGTTCGCGCGTAGCGCATCGGCCGTGGAAAAGTCCACCGCGACGTCGGCTGGCACGCTCCAGTCGCCCGCGTCGACATCGATGCGCCCGGCCACCTCGCAGCCATGCGCCGGGGCCAGCTCCTCGATGAGCCGTCCCATCTTGCCGTAGCCGACGAGCAGGATCCTCATGTGAAGAACTCCTCATGCAACCGATGCATCGCGTGCGGCAGATCGGCCTCACGCAGAATGACGGTGATGTTCCGTCGGGATGCCGCCTGGGAAATCATCCGCAGCGGCACCTCCTCGAGGACGCGTATCACGCGCGCCCCGGTGCCCGGCTCCGCGCGCAGACGATCGCCGACCGCGCAGAGCAGCGCCATCCCTGGTTCCGACGACACCGAGGCGAATTCAGACAACGCATCCACAATGCCCTCCAGGTGGCGGCGGTCGTCCACGGTCACCGACACGCTGACCTCCGAGGTGGTGACCACGTCCACCGATGTCTCGAACCGCTCGAAGACCTCGAAGACCTTCCGCAAGAACCCATAGGCCATCAACATCCGACTGGACGTGATGTCAACCACCGTGAGGCCGCTCTTGGCGGCCATCGCCGTCAGCGGATCCCCGTCCGCTGCCGCCTCGGCGGTGATCAGCGTACCTCCCCCATCCGGCTTCCGCGAGTTCAGAATTCGCACCGGAATATTGCGCTCCATCGCGGGAAAGATCGTGCTCGGATGCAGGACCTTCGCACCGAAGTAGGCCAGCTCGGCGGCTTCCCCGAACGACAGCCGTGGCACCAGTCGCGATGCCGGCACCACTCGCGGATCCCCGGTCAGCATGCCATCAACATCTGTCCAGATCTGGATCTCTGCCGCACCCAAACCCGCCCCGACGACGGCACCGGAATAATCCGAACCACCGCGGCCCAGCGTGGTGGTATGGCCCTCCACCGTCGCGCCCACGAAGCCGCCCAGTACCGGAATTCGGTCCGCGTCGACCAGCGGCAGTACTGCGGTCCGAAGCGCCGCCGTCGTTTCGGGCATCAATGGCATCGCCCGCGTATGGTTGCCGTCGGTCACGATCGCACGGCGCGCGTCCACCCACTCGCCCGGCAGGCCCGCGTACACGAGCGCCGCGGCCACGATGCGCGAGCTGAGCAGTTCGCCCATCGCCGCGATCACGTCGCGCGTGCGCGCCGACACTTCACGAAGCACCGCCAGCGTCTTGACGACGGCGACGAGTTCCTCGAACTGCTGGTTGATCTGCGCGGCGAGCGCCGCCAGCGCGGCTGGTGCGTCCGGGCCGGCATGGTCTCCGAGCAAGGCCTGCGCTGTCTCGAGATGCCTGCGGCGCAGGTGCTCGACCTGCGCCAGCGCGGACTCGGCTCGGGACGCACCGGCCTCCTCCGTCACGGCGAGTAGCGCATCGGTGACCTGACTCATCGCCGAGACGACAATGACGGGTCCACGACCGTCACGCGCGCGGGCGGCTCGCGCGATGTCGATCAGGCGCCTGATGGCATCGGGATCGGCGACCGACGTGCCGCCGAACTTCTGGACAACCCCTCGGCGGCCTCCGCGCAGACCCGCCGACGAGCTCCCGGCACCCCCCATCGGAGCCGTGGATGGCTGGATCACAGCGTCCGCATCACACGTGTCACCAGGCCAATCACTGGTGACGACGGGAGCACGCTAGCCGGCAACCTGCGCGACTGCGCGCTCGCTTGTTTCGGTAGCGCCGAGAATGATCCGCAACACGCGACGCAGCGGCTCGGCCGCCCCCCACAGAAGCTGATCGCCAACCGTAAAGGCCGACAGATACTCCGGTCCCATGGCCAGCTTGCGCAAACGCCCGATGGGCACTCGCAGCGTGCCGGAGACCGCGGCTGGCGTCAGGCCTCGCAGTGAGTGCTCGCGGTCGTTCGGTACCACCTCCACCCACTGGTGCGCCCCGGCGATCAGGGCTTCAATCTCGGGAAGCGGGACGTCGCGCGTGAGCTTCACGGTCAGCGCCTGGCTATGGCAACGCATGGCGCCGACGCGGACGCAGATGCCATCAACCGGGATCGGCGCGTGCTCGCGGCCAAGGATCTTGTTGCCCTCCGCCATGGCCTTGGATTCTTCCTTGCTCTGCCCGTTGCCAAGATCCTTGTCGATCCAGGGCAGGAGGCTGCCCGCCAGCGGATACCCGAACTGCTCGACCGGCAGACGGTCGCCGCGCAGGGTTTCGGTCACGGTGCGGTCGATGTCGAGGATCGCCGACGCCGGATCGGCCAGACGCTCGGCCGCTGCACCGTGCACCACGCCCATCTGCGACACCAGTTCGCGCATGTTCTTGGCACCGGCACCGGACGCGGACTGGTACGTCATCGCGCTCACCCACTCGACGACCTCGGCCTTGAACAGCCCTGCCAGCGCCATCAACATCAGGCTGACCGTGCAATTGCCGCCGATGAAGTCGGTGACTCCCGCCTTGAGCGCGGCATCGAGCACATCGCGGTTGACCGGATCCAGCACGATCGTCGCGTGGTCCTTCATGCGGAGCGCGGACGCCGCGTCGATCCAGTGGCCAGACCAGCCAGCCGCGCGCAACCTGGGGTGCACCTCGGCCGTGTAGTCGCCACCCTGGCACGAGATCAGCGCATCACAGCTCATCAGAGCCGCCAGATCACGCGCGTCCTTGAGCGGGGGGGCAGACTTGCCGACTGAAGGCGAAGCCGCTCCAACTTGCGATGTGGAAAAGAATATCGGATCGATGAAATCGAAGTCCCCCTCCTCGCGCATGCGCTGCACGAGCACGGAGCCGACCATCCCGCGCCAACCGATAAGTCCTACCTGCATATGTCTCCTATCACCAACGGACTCCTAGCCCTCCATCATAGCAAGGCACAGGGCTCGGCGCTGCGCTTCGCGCGGTTACCCGGCGCCGGGCTCCGGCTCATCCGCCGGCTCGAAGGTCAGCGCGACACCGTTGATGCAGTACCGCAGGCCGGTCGGCGGCGGACCGTCGTCGAAGACGTGGCCCAGATGCCCTCCGCACCGACTGCAGTGCACCTCGGTGCGTGACATCCCGTAGCTGCGATCGACCGTGGTGTCGATGGCACCCTCCGCGGGTTCGAAGAAGCTCGGCCAGCCTGTGCCGCTCTCGAACTTGCGGCCGGTCGCAAACAGTGGCTGCCGGCATCCGGCGCAGTGGAACGCGCCAGGGCGGTGCTCCTGCAACAACGCGCACGAACCCGGCGCCTCGGTCCCGTGATCGCGCAGCACCGAGTATTGCTGGGGCGTCAGGAGCTGCCGCCACTCATCGTCCGACTTCTCCACGGGAAATTTCTTCGTCTCCGACATCAGACACCTTTCAGGCTATGACCCGTCTGCGACTGCTACGGCTGCGATTCCACCGTCGTGCCAAACAATCCCAGCAGCACGACGGCGGGAATGATCACCGCCAGCCAGGCCACGATACACACCCCGGCCGCCCGCCACGTCGTCGAATAGTCCAGCGCCTGGCGCACGGCGATGACCATCGCCACCAGCATCCACACCGAGACGATGAAGAGCAACAGCGGCCCGACACCAGGCACGCCGCCGAAGACGCGCAGTACGCCTGCGGACTGGGCAAACCCGAGCGTCCGCAACAACTGCCCCGTGTCCGCCTCGGTCTGCGGCTCCGGGAACAGCCGGGTGCCGACGAGATAGGTCAGGTACGCCCAGATGAACCACGACACCAACGCCGCGACCGCGGCGAAGACAACTCCTGTGCCCAGCGCGGCAGAACCGACGCCCGCGGCCAGGCTCGACAGCAGGACCACGCCCATGGCCTGACCGGTGGCGGTGCCGTCGGCCTCCACTTCCTCGTACACGCGGACATCGAGCTTCGCCGCGCCAATCATTCGTCCCACAAAACTCGTCACGCCCGACTCCTTCTCATGGCCGTATTCCGCCCGTGCTCACCAGCCGACCGCACCTGCAGCCGTCAATGCGGCAACGTTTCGACAACGTAGGCGCTGACATCCCGGATCTGCTCGGGACTCAGCAGGCGCCCGAACGCCGGCATGTCGTTTCGTCCGTCACGCACCACCTGTGTGACCGTCACCCGGTTCGTCGCGCCGGTCAACGCCGGGCCGCCCCCATGCCCGCCTTCTCCGCTGGCGCCGTGGCAGGCCCCACAGGCATTCTCGAACACCGCGCGTCCGACGGCGAGGTCCGCAACCGGGCTCACCGCGGGTGCCGACGCGGCGACCTGGCCCGCAGGTTCAACCTGATCCATCTGGCCGTCCAGCGAAAAGAGCCACACGCTGTCTCCGTGCGCGGATCCGGCAAACAGGTTGCCAGCCGACAGGACGACAACATACTGCCGACCCGCCCGTTCGAAGACGGTGGCCGGGGCGTTGACGCCGGCTCCCGTCTGGAACGCCCAGCGCAGGGCCCCGGTGCTGGAGTCGAGGGCGGTCAACCGTCCGTCGCTTCGCCCGACAAACACCAGCCCCCCGGCCGTCGCCACCGACCCGCTGTAGCAACGCTCCGGCCACTCCTGCTGCCAGACGAGACGGTTGGTGTGCATATCGAGCGCCGCGAAAATACCCGTCACGCCGAAGGGCACCGTGCCAAACGCGCCGCCGATGTACTCATCGCCGTCGGGCGGCACGTCGAAATCCCTGTCGCCGCCTCTGAAGATCCCGGTCCGATCCGACGCGCACACGTAGAGGTAGCCGGTGCGCGGGTCGTACGAACTGGCCGGCCAGTTCGCGCCGCCACCCTGGCCAGGCTTGGCTACGATCGGGTCGGTCCAGAAAGGGGTGAAAATACGTCCCTCGTTCACGAGAGGGAACCCCTCGGGCGCAATCGACATCGACTGCGGGACGAAGGCGTCGCCGACCGGAAACGGCTGCGTGGGTGCCGTCGCCTGGCGCGGTTCCTGTGGCACCGGTCGCTCCTCGACACCGAGCAGCGGCACCCCGCTCTCGCGGTCCAGCAGATACACCCACCCCGTCTTGCCGGGCTGCGCCAGCGCCTTGCGCAGCGCTCCGTCGATCTCGATATCAAAGAGCACCACGGGACTGGGGGAATCGTAGTCCCAGATGTCGTGATGCACCTGCTGAAAGTGCCAGCGGTACGCGCCGGTGCTGGCGTCCACAGCCACGATCGACGCTGAAAACAGATTGTCGCCAGCTCGAACAGCGCCGTTGAAATCCGGGCCCGGATTGCCGGTGGAGAAATACACCAGCCCGAGTTCCGGATCGATCGCTGGCGTCTGCCAGACCGGTGCGCCGCCATGCTGCCACACGTCGTTGTCCGGCCACGTGTCATGCCCCACGTCGCCTGGGCCCGGAATCGTGTAGAAGGTCCAGACGAGCGATCCGGTCTCGGCATCAAATGCCTTCACGCGGCCGCGAATGCCGAACTCGCCGCCCGCAAACCCGGTGATCACCATCCCGTCGTAGTACAGCGGTGCGCTCGTGATGCTGAACCCCTCCTGCCACCGTTCTGCCTGCACCGACCAGCGGACCGCGCCCGACCGTTGATCGAGGGCCACGAGCTTCCCGTCGAGCTGGCCCACATACACCTGGCCGTCGCCCAGGCCGACGCCGCGGCTCGTCCACCCGCAGCAGATCACGTCGATCGCTTCGTCAAGGTTGGCCGAGTAGGTCCAGAGCAGCTCTCCGGTATCCACGCCGATGGCGAACACGTCGTCAGCCCCGGTCACCACGTAGACAACACCGTCGTGCACGATCGGCTGGGCTTCCCCCGAATACCTTGCGCCAACGCCGGAGCCGTTCAGACGCGTCCGCCACACAGCCTTGAGATCGGCCACGTTGTCGCGATCGATCTCGGTCAGCGGCGAATAGCGGCGGTTGAACAGGTCGCCGCCATTGGTGAGCCAGTCGGTTGTCGGGAGCGCCGTCAGATCTGCCGCGGTGAACGCCGGTGCTGGTTCGATGGCAGTCGGAGACTGCCCCTGCGCGGCCGCGCCAACGCAGACGACGGCAACGACCACCAGCACACGTTCGGCACGGAACCTCACTCAGATCCTCCCTGTTCGCCGACCGGTGCCAGTAGCGATTGGCGATCCCGGTCTCCACTGCTCAGTTCCATCGCGTAGGCCTCATCCATCTTCGACGTGAGCCCACGTTCCGCCAGCACCGCCGCGAATCGCTGGCGCACAGATGGGGACTCGTCGGCGTAGTTGATCTGATCGCCGCCAAGGCGCTCGGCGATCCAGGATCTTGGCACACCCTGGGCGTTCCTGATCGCCACGCTCTCCGTCTTGAGCACCAGGTAGCGCGCGGGGGTGGCACCCGTATTGAAATACTGCTGGTAGCACTGACTGGGCGGCACGATCATCGTCCCCGGTGTCCAGTTGTACTGCTGCTGGGCCTCACCCTTCGGCCACACGAGGGTGTAGCCCTCGCCAGCCAGCATGATGACATGCGCACCAGGCCCCTGCGTGTGGGCCTTGGTATAGGTCGCCGACGGAAACTGCGAAAGATGACCGCTCATGTGCCCTCCGGCCATGCGAAGCCGGAGATGCCCATCAATGCCCCCGTGCTCCGCAAGAGGGACCAACGGCAGGCTCATGGCATCGGGCACAACATTCGCGTCGAGGCACAGGCCGTGCCGAGCCCCGCCGCCGGTGAAGTACGCGGACTCGCCGTGGAACCGGCGCGTGAAGTCGTAGGGTGTCTTGAACACGAAGTCGAGGTCGTCGAAGGTATTGATGATGGCCGGCGCGTTGGTCACCGACACGAAGCGCGCCGGCTCGACGCCCGAACCGTTGAAGTGCTGATGCCACGCGTTGAGCGGGATGGCGAACACCGCGCCAGCCCGCCACTCGAACATGCCTCGCTGTCCGGCGTCGTTCCACACCATCGTCGAGCCGCGCCCGTCGAGCACGTAGATCATCTCCTCGTACATCTGCCGCTGCGGGGCCAGTTCCTTGCCGGGTGGAATCTCGCACACATAGCTGTCGCTCGACGTGCGCGACTCGTCATGGTTCAGAAAGACACCGAGTCCCCCGCGTCGCGGCCATGGCTTGAGCTCGACGGTATGCAGATCGGGAATATGGCGGGAGCCGAGGATCTCCAGCCCTTCCGCGCGCACCCACGCGGCGTACGGCGTGTCCTGCTCGGCCGCGAACAACGTCGCCAGATCGTCGGATCCGACGGCGGAACGCGCGACGCCGGGGTCGCCGGAACGATCGACGGCGTCGTGGTCACTCATGCGTGCGACTGCCCCTCGGGCGTGTGCGTCGGCACGCGCGGATCCCGCTTGAACGCCAGCGATGTGACGGTCACCGGCACGGCCGTGGACGATGGACCGACGGACCCGAGGTCGACATAGTCGTAGTCCCAGAGGGCCATTCCGTCCAGCACCAGCACCTCGGACCCGACGCCGATCTCGTCCTTGAGAATCGCGCCCACCGTCTGTCCCACGTCCGCGTCGAACATCAGGAAGACCGAACCACCCGCCTCCATCGTGCGAGGCAGCCCCTCGACGACGCCTCGCGCGAATCCGGCCAGGCGGCTGTGGGACGGGGAGCCGCTCCAGCGAAACGCGAGTGCGACCTCCGCGTCCCCCTCCACGAGATCGAAGCGCTCGAAGTGACTCCGGATCGCCGTGGCGACCGCTCCCGGGTCGATCGCATCGTTGAGCGCCATCGGGGGTTGGAGCACCTGCAGGTGCCGACGTGGCAACAGCACATCCGGACGGGACAGAAAGACGGTGCCCCCCGATAACCGTGCGCTATGCTTCGACGCACCAAGCGCCGTCGCGCGGATGCCCTCGCCAACAGGCAACAGCGGAAAGGGAAAGCGGCCCGCGACCAGACGTTGACGAATGGCGCGTCCGAAACGCCGACCCAGGTCGCCGCAGTCGCGTTCCTCGCGACCGTAGACATACTCGCTGACGCCACCGGAGAACATCACGCCCTGGGTTCCCCGAGGGGGCACAGGGAGTGCCTCGGTCAGCCACAACTCGTGTATCTGAGGCGGCGCGGGATTCTGCGTGAGCACGGTGACAACCGCATCGGCCATCCACGCCGCAACGCGCTCGACATCATGCTCCCTGACTGTCTTGCCAGCACACCATGTACAACCCGCAAGCGCCGCCAGC
>JAQBVV010000112.1 GCA_027622905.1 Acidobacteriota bacterium | reverse complement strand
GTGCGGGCCGGACTTCGACTTTGGCCAGGCCCCGATCCTCAGTCGCGCACCGGATGGTCGTGAGCTCCTGCTGATTGGCCAGAAGTCAGGCATCGTCTGGGCGCTCGACCCGACAAAGGAGGGCGAGGTAGTGTGGCAGACCCGTGTCGGCGTCGGCGGCCTCAATGGCGGCGTGCAATGGGGCATGGCCACCGAGGGTCAGCGCGTCTTCGCGACTGTATCCGACGTGAAGCGTTCGCGGAACACAGACCCCGGCGATCCACGTCGGGTCGTGCTCGACCCCAGCGTGGGCGGCGGGCTCACGGCGCTGCGCATCGCGGACGGCGCCACGGAGTGGTACTACCCGGCGGCTCCCTGCGCGGATGGCCGTCCGCTCGGCTGCAGTCCGTCACAACCAGGCGCAGTGACGACGATTCCCGGTGTGGTCTTCACCACGTCGGTCGACGGATACCTGCGGGCACACTCCACCACGGACGGAGCACTCCTGTGGAGTTTCGATACCATGCGCGACTTCGAGACGGTCAACGGGGTCGCCGCGCATGGCGGCTCAATCGATGGTCCGGGATGCGGCGTACCGGATCAACCGCTGTCCGACTGTGGCATGGGGTGGCTGACCAACAGGCGCAGCAGTTCGATCGATCCCAGAAACGCGACAAGGCTCACCGCCGTCAATGCGACGAGAGGGATCCCGGCAGGGCGACAATGGCCAGCAGCCGGTTGGCCTTACACTGGTGCCGACTTGCCCAGGACGCTCACTTCGGAATCATTGAAGGATAGGAATGATGAAGATTCATGTTGATCACGTGATCGTGAGTGCGGTGGTTGCCGCTGCCGCGTTGTTCATGTCGCCGATCGCGGCAGCCCAGGCGCCGCCTGCCGCTCAACCGGTCATGCCCCCATCGCTCCCCGTGTTGCACGTCGTCGATCTGATGACGGCACCGGGTACATCCGTGCTGAAAGCGCAGTGGAAGACGATGGAAGCGAAGATAGTCGAACGGGAGCCGATCGCCGCCGCGCAGCCTGGCTACACCACCGCGTACGACATCTCGCCCCACGCCGGCGAGGCGGGCTTCGACGATGCGGCATGGCCGGCGATCACGGCCGAGGATCTCGCTGTCCGACGCGGCGGCGGGTACGTGTCGTTCATCTGGTACCGCGTCAATCTGACCATCCCCGAACGCATCGGTGAGTTCGAGACGGCGGGCCGGACGGCTGTGCTGACGCTGCTGGTGGACGATTACGGTGAGATCTGGGTCGATGGACAGATGCCGCGCCGGGCCGGCTACCCCAGCCCGGCGACGATTCAGGGCTTCAACATGCCGAACCGCGTCGTCCTGTCCGACGACGTGCAGCCGGGCGACCAGTTCCAGATCGCCGTCTTCGGCATCAATGGCCCCATCTCGGTCGCGCCCGCCAATACGGTCTGGTTCCGCGAGGCGCGGCTGGAGTTCTACCCGTAGGGAGCCAGGGAACCAGCGAAGACATCGCCTCGATCACGCCCGTGCGGGTGAAGCCTCCGTCGGGATCCTGGTCGGCTCGCTCTGATAGAAGTGACCGCGGCCCAGGAACAACCCCAGGAGTGGCAAGCCCGCCTGGATGTAGTGGTTCCAGTCGGCCGTGCTCCCGAAACCTCCGGGAGGATACAGCTCCACCATGAACGGCGCGCCAACCCAGTAGGGGGCGTAGTAGCCGAGCATGAGCACCAGCGCCATCCACCACGTGGCGGGCATGCGAACCCTCGGCGATCCAAACAAGATGATCATCAACGCGGACAGCACGCCGATGTCGAGGCCCACCTCGCGCAAGAAGTGGTACCAGGTGTGTCCAGGGCCCATGGCCTCACTTCCAATATGGGTGAACGTGGCCCAGAGGCTCGACTGGATGCCGTAGAGAAACCCGCACACCGCCAGCACCCGAACAGTGGTCATGCTCTTGAACTTTTCCATTGGACGCGTTTCTCCTGCCGGACGTGATCCGGCGCGCTCCCGCTTGAGATGCCTGCATTGTTACCTCAGAGTTATACCTCGGGCGCTGCGGTCGCCAAACAGGTGGCGGCGGGGGACCTGTGGCGCACCCGCCCCTGAACGTCGGCGGTGTTGTCAGAGAGGCTGGAAACCCGGCATCCGCTGGATCAGTCGCCGAATGTCTCCAGGTCGTCTTCGTCGGCACCCGGCAGGATGTCGAAGAAGGCGTCGAGGCTCCGGTCGAGGGAGCGTCGCAGTTGCGGGATGGTACCGTCCAGCGTGTGCAACGTCAGACCGGACGTGGTGCCATCCTTCAGCGTCAACGTGGCGTCAGTGGCGTTGGTGACCGATCCTTCCGGGACGAGCCGGAGGCCGTAAACGAGTGTGTAGCGAGCCATGTGTCTGATTCTACTCGCGCGACAGACGTTGGTGGGCGGCTAGCTCAGGTCCCGTCGCTCAGCGCAGGCCGAGCAGTTCGGCGGGGTTGTCTTTCGACATCCGGTCCACATCCTGCTCGCTGAAGCCGGCGGCGCGCATGGCCACGAGGAAGGCCCCAAAGCCGTCGGCGGGCAAGGGGTTCTCCGCCTGGCCGAGGTCCGACGACAGGATGCAGAACTCCGGACCGATCTGCCGGATGGCGTCAGCGAAGCGAGCATATCGGGCGGGGGCATCCGCGGCGGCGGGAGAACTGCCGACAAACTCGATGAAGGCGCCAAGCTGCGCCGCCTCCCGCATCTGTGGCACGGTCATGAAGATCGGCTCGTTCATGGCGTGGGTCACCACCATGCGCTGCACGCCCAGGCGCCGGCCCTCGCGGAGCAGCATGAGCCCTTCCTCCGCGGTGGAGTGGCCGGTGGCGAGCACCAGGTCGTGTGTCGCGATGAGCGAGATGACCTCGCTGACCTGAGGCAACAGTTCGCCGTCGCGCGACACGCTGACAGACGGCCGGTTCTCGTTCAGGTACCGGACCTGGTTTTCGGAGTCGAAGGTCGGCATCCAGACGATGCGCCCCCATCCGCCCGTCACGCGCGTCATGTGCTCGACCGCGGCCGGGTTGATCCCGCCGACCGTCAGGTTCAGATCGATGCCGCCAACGACATCGATGTCGGGCACCACCGTGCGCACCAGCCACGCGAGACCGGCGGTCGACTCGTAGTGATTCTTGATGACGATCGCACGCATGCCGCGCGCCCTGGCCTGTCGCGCCGCTTCGATCGCATCGAGCGACCGGGGCCGGTCGTCGGGCAGGCTGTGGACGTGGATATCGACGGCGTCTCTGAGCACCGCGGCGACCTCGGCCGGACCCTGCCCGGCGCTGACCTGTATCGTCAGCGCCCCGACACCGATCGCGGCCAGTACGACTAGCGCGGACTTCACGAGCGTCTCGCTCCCGATGAACCGCAGGCGGTTCTCCGCCCTCCGGAGGAGCACGACGACCGATTGGGAGGCAGACGTGACATCCGCGTGAGGCGGGCCAACCGTGTCACGGCGCGCGCCCTCGCCGGAGTCCGCTTCATGTCTCTCCCCTTCTCTCAAGATGACCGTAGACCACTGAGTATCCCACGGCGTCGAACGCGCTGACCACCGGCGCCCGCGGCACCCCTGCGACGGGTATCGGAACCGGACCGTGTGACACTCCCTGGCGTCGCTGGTCGTAGAATGAGCCTTCGATTCACGTGTGACCCCTGATCCGATTGCACGAGCCACCGGGAGAAACGTAGATGAAGACACTCACCACCGCGCTGCTGGCGCTCATCGTGGCTGTCACGGCAGCCCATGCGCAAACCGTCCCCCAGATTCCCGTGGAATCGGTGCCCAACTTCTTTCAGCTGCCGGCTGGCATGAACTTCGGTGAAGTGCCGGCCGTGGCCGTCAACTCCCAGGGGCACGTCTTCGTGTTCAGCCGTTCCAGCCCGACCGGCGGCGGCCCCGCGTACGGTATTCACGCGGCCCAGCTGTTCGAGTTCGGACCGTCGGGCGTCTTCGTCGCCGAGCACGGACGAGGGCTGTACGCGTGGGCGTTTGCCCACGGCCTGGCCATCGATGCGGACGACCACATCTGGACCGTGGACAAGGGCTCGAACATGGTGGTCCGCATGAATCCGGAAGGGCGCGTCGTCTGGGTATTCGGCCGCAAGGCGGAATCAAGCTCCGAGGACGCGCGTCCGATCGAGCATCACGATCCGCCGCTGCCTCCTCAGGATGGGCGCTTCCGTGAACCCACCAGCGTGGCGTTCGACTCGCAGGGGAACATCTACATCGCCGACGGATACGTGAACTCCCGCGTCGCCAAGTACGACAGCAACGGCGACTGGGTCATGTCGTGGGGCGAACCCGGCACCGGGCCAGGCCAGTTCGTGATCCCGCATAGCATCGCGATCGACAGCAACGACAACGTCTACGTTGGCGACCGCACGAACGCGCGGATCCAGGTGTTCGATACCGAAGGACGCTTCCAGCGGATGTTCAGCGTCGCCACGCCGATCGCGCCCGGGTCCAAGGCGGTCAACGGTCCCACGCCGGCCAACCTCGGCAACGTGGCCGGCAACGGCGCGCCCAACGCGCTCTGCATCCCTCCGGGGAGCAACGTGATCTACGTCGGCGAATCCACGTTTCCCGGGCGGATCATCAAAGCGACGCTCCAGGGCGAGGTGATCGGGGTCATCGGTGAATCCGGGCGCAACCTCGGTCAGTTTTCCGGGGCGCACGGACTCGCATGCCCGTCGGAGGATGTGCTCTTCGTCGCGGAGACGGCGAACTCACGCGCGCAGAAGCTGATCCTCAATCCGTAGGGGCAACAGCACGCTCCCGCCGCGACACCTCGCGACGGCAGGTACGGGTAACGAGCGACGGACTCGGCGTGTCAGGGCAAGGCCGGCGTCGTGGCCGGCGGCTCGCGGCGTTTCGTACCCTGCTCGTAGCCATAGCCCAGCTGCAGCAGCGTCGTCTCGGTGAAGGGCCGCCCGAGGAACTCGAGTCCAACCGGCAGCCCATCCGCGGTGAAACCGGCGGGCACCGTCAGCGCCGGGAAGCCGGTCACCGGACTCAGGCGCCGATTGTTACCCAGGCCATACCCGTCTTCGGTGTCCGGGTTGGTGAGAGCATCTGACGCGATCGTCGTCGTCTGGTGATCGAACGTGGCGTACACCAGCGCGTCGAGTTCGTGCTCGGCCATGACGGTCAGGACGTTTCTCCGTATCCGCTCGCTGGCCTCAAGAATGGGCAGATATTCGTGGTCGCTTGTGGTCAGGCCCACGACGTCGATCAGTCCACTGGCCCGCCACGGCATCACGACGCCGGACACGAGGATGTCCCTGAGCGTCTTGACCGGAGCGCTGTCGTGCTGCGCCAGATACGCGTTCACCGCCTGCTCGGTCTCGAAGTTGTTCTCGACGTAGGCCCGCTCCACCGCATCGAGGTCGGGCAGGACAACCGGGTCCACGACCACGGCGCCGCGCGCGCGCAGATCGGCGATCGCCCGATCGATGACCGCCCGCACCTGCTTGTAGTCGTCGGAGTCCGGGTCGGACTGAGAGTGCATCGGCTCGCGGATCACGCCTATCCGCGCACCTTGCAGGCTCTCCGCGTCGAGGCCGTCGACGTACGAGTCGGGCACCCGGCCGATGGCGTACGCGGTGATCGGGTCGTTGGGGTCGTAGCCGGCGAGCACGTCGAGCAGTCTGGCCGCATCGGTCACCGTGCGGGTGATCGGTCCGAGCGTATCGGTGGACGGTTTGCCGGGCAGCATGCCGTGGCGGCTGACCAGCGGCACGGTGGGTCGCAGACCGACGAGGCTGTGAACCGCAGCAGGGCCGCGGATGGACCCGCCGGTGTCCTCGCCGATGCCGACCAGCCCGAAGTTGCCGGCCACCCCGGCGGCCGTGCCACCAGAGGAGCCGCTGGGGTTGCGCGTGGGATCGTAGGCGTTCCGGATCGCGCCGAACGCCGACCCGACGTAGCCGTTGGCGAACTCTCCCATGTTGGTCTTTGCCAGGATGAGCGCCCCCGCGTCCTGCAGGCGGGTGACGATGGTCGCGTCTCGCCCGGACACGAATCCCTCGAACAACGCCGAACCGTACGTGGTCGGCATGTCACGGGTCTCGACCTGGTCTTTGAGCAACACCGGCACACAGTGCAGCGGCCCCACCAGCCCCGAGGCGCTGAATACCTCGTCGAGCGCCTCGGCCGCCTCCAGCGCGCCCGTGTTGATGTGCTGGATCGCGTTGAGCGACGGACCCGCCTTGTCGTACGCGTCGATGCGATCGAGATACTGCTGGACCAGCGCCCGGCAGGTGATCTGCCCCGACGCAAGCGCCGCGTGCACATCGTCGATCGTCGCTTCCAGTACCTGGAACGTCTGCGCGCCGGCCACGCTGGAGGCCAGCAGGCACACCACGACTTGGGTCGCACACCATGATCTACAACGCATCATCAGCCTCATTTCTTTCTAGTTCCCCGCTAACACCATCAGCGTGTCCGGGTCGATCGTGTGGGTGCCTGCGAAGGTGTGCAGGCGATAGGGGATCTGGTGCCCGGTCAGCAGCGCCTCCTGCTCCGCCAGGAGCGCCGGCGTCACGTACTCGTCCCGGGTGCCGACAACGAGCGTCAGCGCGCGTCGGCCGATCGCTGTGGCGTGCGCCGGCAGGTCGAGGTCGGGCGGCACGTCGCTGGCCCAGAGGATCAGGCGATCGGCGTCGATGCGACCCAGTGTCGTCCAGCGGCTGGCCGTGGCGCCACCCTGAGAGAAGCCTAGCACGTGCACCGTCACCCGGCGTCGGTCCACCCGCTCGAAGATCCGATCGTGGAGCGCATCGAGATAGGCCAGATAGTCGGCCACCTCGGCGACACGGTCCTCCTTGGTCATCCACGACGCGCCCACGCGTTGATGGCCCGGCAGGTAGTGCCGCGACAGGGCTTCGGGCGCAACGATCAGACGCCGCCCGTTCTGGACCGCTTCGAAGTGACGGAGGAAATACTGCGCGAGCTGGCCGTATCCGTGGAGCACGAACCAGACCTCCTGCGGCTCCTCCTCGGGTTCGAGCGTGTAATAGCGCGCCGTGCGTTGTACGCCGAGGTGGTGCTCCTTCATAATCCGCGACGGAGAAACTCGAGGAACTCGCGCTCGATGTAGTCGTTGGGCGTCGGACCGCTGCACGAGTATCCAGCCAGGCTCTGGTCCTCGCACACCGGCGTCCCTTGTCGTCCCGTGAGCCTGGCGCCCCTGAAGAACAGATGCCCGGTGTTGGGAATCTCGATCGCGGTCACGTCCGCGCCCGCGTCCTTCAGCGCCTGCACGAGCACGACCGAGTGGCTGGCCGGCGGCACCACCTCGTCGAGCACGCCCCACGTCACGAACCAGGGGATCGACGTCCCGGCGTTGGGCACCGACACCGCGCCCAGGCTCGTCGCGGCCTCGCGCAGGTAGGCGAGAGGCGACGCCTCGAAATACGCGCCCGGCATCTGGTCCGGGGTTCCACCGATGAACTGTTCGAGCGAGCCTTTGTTGCCGGTGCCCAGCGTGTAGCGGTGCCACGACATCATGTCGTGCACGCCGTAGACAGGCACCGCCACCTTCACCATCGTGGACGACGTGGCATGAGCGTCCCCGGGATACCTGTTGGCAAACGCCGGCATGTCCTGCGTGAGCGCGACCAGCGCGGCCAGCGTCCCGCCCGCCGAGTCGCCCCCGACGCCGATGCGCTCCGGATCGACGCCCAACGCCGCAGCGTCGCCGCGGAGAAACTGCACGGCGGCCTTGCAATCAAGCAGCGCCTGCGGCCAGGTGGTCTGCTCCGGCGTGGACAGTCGATAGTCGATCGCAAACACGACATAGCCACGCGCAGCCAGATACGCGCCCCAGGATCGACCGTACTGCTCCTTGCTCCCTCCTCGGAACGAACCGCCGTGGATCAGGATGAGGGCCGGGTGCGGTCCCGTGGATACAGGCACGTAGAGGTCACCCTTCAGCGACACACCGTCGTGCACGGCATACTCGACGTCGGCTCGGACGTCGGTCCCGACGATGTCCTGGGCCGCTGCGTTCGCCGCCATCAGCGTCACGCCGGCCGCCACCGCGAGCGCGGCGCGCCGACCTGCCATCGCGATACGTGTCATCACCCCTCCTCGCTCCCCGATTCCTCCAGCCATCCCCGAGCCAGCAGATCCGACCTGAGCATCTCCGCCTTCTCACGAGCGGTATCAGCGGAGCCGTGGATTTCCTCGGTCAGCGTCTCTCCGTCGTGCCAGACGATGAACCGGTATCCGCCCTCGGCGTGCTCGATCGCGCAGGTCATCTCACCGCCTTCGAACTCCCCGTCGGGATCGGTGTACCCACGCATGTGCCAGAGAATCATCTCGCCAAGAAGCGGTGCCGGTGCCTGCTACTTCAGACGATGACCGCTGAAGAACCGCCAAATTACCTCGGTCGTGTCGACTTCCCGCCTGGTCCACGTGTGTCCGAGGCCGTCGATGCGAATCATGCGCACCTCTGCTCCGGCGTCGCACCCCTCGTACCGCATCGTGGACAACGGGCCGTCGGGGTCGTCCAGGATCATGTCGGGGTCGCAGCCGTTGTGCCCCGCCCAGCCAGCAAGGGCGTCCGGCACGCTTTCCAGCCATGCATCGCCTCGCCCCGCGGCGTGCCCGGCGTACGGGTTTTGCGGATCCGTCAGGCCGTGAAACGTCAACACCGGCATGGCGCGCCCGACGCAGGGCGCCGACCAGCGAAGCCCTGAGACCGGTGCGATGGCCGCGATGCGGGCACCGAGCGCGCACCCCAGCAGCGACGTCATGCGTCCGCCGCCCGAAAATCCCGTGACGTAGATCCGGGTGCGATCGACGCACACATCAGCCGCCACCTGATCGATCACGTCGGCCACGTACGCCGTGTCGTCCGGGCCGTCGTCGCGCACGGGCACATTCCAGACAGCGCCTTCACCATCCAGCGTCGCCACGACGAAGCCTTCCCGCGCCGCCACGCCCTCGAAGCCGCTCGTCCTCGCCTGTCCAGCGGACGACCCGCCACTCCCGTGCAGATCGAGCACAAGGGGCAGCCGCGTGCGGGTGTCGTAACTCGAGGGCACGAACAGCCGATAGCGTCGCTGCCGCTGGCCGGATACGAGCTGCCGCTGCGCAACGCCCGCCGCATGGGACAACTCGCACGCCTCCTGCGCGGTCGATCCGCTCTGCGCCTCCGCGGCCGAGGACACGCCGCCCAGGACGAGGACTGCCAGAACCAGCTGTATTCCGCGCATCGCTATCTCCTCACACTCGCGCCATCAGTCAGACCACCCTGGAGGCATTCCGGATTCGGTATCTTCTTCGTCGTCATCATCGCCGCCGTCCTCGTCGCCGTCGTCGTCCTCATCGTCGTCCTGTGTCGACATGACCGGCGATTCGAGTCGTGTGTCGTCGTTGCCAAAGGGCCGATACTCGACCGGACGTTGCGGGCGGACGTTGGGGGTATTGTTCATGGGTTGGCTGAATTATAGGAGGTTTTCCGATGTGTACGGTCAGCGTGGTTCCCCGGGACGACGGCTTCCGCCTCGTGTGCAACCGCGACGAACGGGTCAGCCGAGCCGTGGCGCTTCTCCCCCAACGCTACGAACTGGGCTCGACATCGGCGGTGTTTCCGATCGACCCCGACGGTGGAGGCACCTGGATCGGCGTCAACGACAACGGTCTGGTCATGGCCATCCTGAACGGATCGCCCTCGCGACACACCGGACAGGGGACCGCTGACCTCCGTAGCAGAGGCGTCATCATTCCGGCGCTGCTCCAACACGGCGACGCACCGGCGGCCGTTCGCGCCGCCGGTGAGCTGGAGCCGACGGATTTTGCGCCGTTCCAGCTTGTCGCGATCCAGGGCCGCGCCGTGAGTATCGTGACCTGGGACGGTGCCCTCCGGGAGACCAGAGACATCACGATGGGGACACCGCTGCTGTTCACGTCAACGTCGTTCGGTGACACGCCGGTCGAGCCGGCACGACGACGACTGTTCGTCGCCTCGGTCATCAACGCGTCGGATTCGTGGCTGGAGGGTCAGCGGCGGTTTCACCGGCACCGCTGGCCGGATCGTCCTGAGGTCAGCGTCCACATGCAACGCCTGGGCGCGCGAACGGTCAGTCGCTCGGCGATCGACGTCACCGCGGCCACAGCGACCTTCCTGTACGAGTCGTTCCTGGCGGACGGACCGGACACCGCCCCCGCGCAGCTCCAGTGTCTGGACCTTCGAACCAGCGCGCGCACCGCGGGGATTGATACGATCGGCTGAACAACATTTCGCCCTGCCGGGAATCAGCTACATCGGCGCGATCCACGAGGACTTCGCGATCAGCACGAGCGTGACGTGGAACAGCAACACGTCCAGACCGACGTTCTTCCTCGGCGGTGCGTGGCAACCGCGATAGCGTCCTCTTACACCTCGACGTCCTTCGGCGTCGGCCACTGCGCCACCAGCACCAGCACCGCCCAGACATCCGTACACGACGAGTCCGAGCAGCAGCAGCGCCCGACCGGTCGCGGCGGCGCGCGAGCGCTCGCCATCTGACCCGAGCAGCAGGTCCCGCACCGAAATACGATAACAGGACGTGCTGGCAACCCGCGGCGCCGGCGCGCGCCGGGCGTACAATCTGGCGGACTCGTGCACGGCGATCGGCCTGGCGGTCGGTCGGCCAGATCCAGAAAGGTCCATGTGGGCTATTACCCGATGTTTGTCGAGATGCAGGGGCGAGCGGTGCTGCTGGTGGGCGGCGGACGCGTCGCGCTCGACAGGATCGGCAAGCTCGCGGATGCCGGCGCAACGGTGACGGTGATTGCCCCGACGGTGATCGACGAGGTGCGCGCGTTTGTCGACAGCGGTCAGGCCGCCTGGACGTCGAGGCCGTTTGCGCCTGGCGATACGGCGGGCTTCGACATGGTGCTGGTCGCGACCGATGATGGCGCGGTCAACAAGACGGTCGCGAGTGAAGCGCGCGCGAGCGGCATCTGGGTGAACGCCGCCGACGATGTCGCCAACTGTGACTTCATCCTGCCGTCGCTGGCCTCGCGCGGGCACATCGCCATCGCCGTGTCCACCGGCGGCACGAGTCCGGCACTGGCACGGTGGCTGCGCGGCCGGATGCAGGCGTTCCTCACCGACGACATTGAACGACTGGGCGACCTCCTGGCTGATGTGCGGCTGCAGGCGCGCGAGCGGGATCGCC
>JAQBVV010000004.1 GCA_027622905.1 Acidobacteriota bacterium | reverse complement strand
TTCTCGATATTCTCGGTCGTCGCGCCTGGCCAATCCGGGCGCCGCGCTCCGGAATATTCGTCACCGAACGCCTGCAGGCGGGTGACCTCCTGTCGTCCGGCGGCCAGCTCATCATCCAGCTGCAGCGATTCGTTTCGAAGCGACCAGTACCACCAGCCGAGGACCACCACGGTCACCACCATCACCAGGCTACAGGCGACGGTCACCATCTGACCGACATCGAAATCGAACGTCGCCGTCTTGGTGCTTCGTTTCTCGACGCCAAGCAGGTTGATACGAATCATCGGTCGCCAACCCTCCTGAGCGCGAGCCCGATGGCCACTGCCGCCGACGAGCCTATCTCGATCGGATCGACGTCCATCGCTTTCACATCCCACGTCACCGTGCGGAACGGGTCGAACTCTTCCACCGCCACGCCAAATCGCGCCTCGAGCATCTCCTTGAAACCGTCGATGCGCGAGGCGCCACCGCTGAGTACGATCCGGTCGAACTGGTTCAGCGACGCCGCCGAGAAAAAGTCGAAGGTCTTTTGAATCTCGAGCAACACGCTCTCGGTCACGGCACGGATCACCGGTTGCGCCTCTTCAAACGTCGCCCCGTCGATCGGCACGCCTCGCTTCAGCGCATCGGCAGCGTCAAAGGCCAGATCCAGGTCCTTCTGTATCGCCTCGGTGTAGGCGTTGCCACCCGTCGGAATGTCACGCGTGAAGACCGACTGGTCCCCCTGGACAATGTTGACGTTTATCGCGCTTGCACCAACGTTCAGGAGCACGACGCTCTTTCCCAACTCCAGGCCATAGTTCACTTCGTAGGCGTTTTGCAGCGCGAACGCGTCGACGTCGACAATGACCGGCGTCCTCCCCGCCATCGCGATCACCCCGCTATAGTCCCCGATCTTCTCTTTCTTGACGGCGACGAGCAAGACGTCCATGGTGCCGCTCGATTCCGGTCCGGTGCCAGCGTCGAGTATCTGGTAATCGAGGTTCACGTCGTGGATCTCGAACGGGATGTACTGCTCGGCTTCCCAGTAGATCGATTCGTCCAACTCTGACGCGGTCATCACCGGCAGCGAGATCTTCTTCACGATGACGGCGCTGCCCGACAGAGACGCACACACATCCTTCGTGGTGAAGGCCTCGTTCCCCTCGAAGATCTGGCGAATCGCCTCGGCGACGGCGCCGGCATCGATGATCGCGCCGTCGACGATCGAGTCCGGAGGGACAGGTTCGGTACCAAAGGCGGTCACGCGGAACCCCTTCCCGACGGCCTTCAGCTCGACGGCTTTGACCACGCTCGACCCGATGTCAAGACCTACCAGCGCTCTCGACTTTCGAAACACGACTCCCCCATGGCCACCCGAGCAAAGACCGTTCCAGTGCGTCGCTTACGATTTATGTAAGTGCCGACCACCACGACATCAGTCTATTAAACTAAATAGACACGTCGAATCTGTTTATCGGACGCCACAGCTAAACCAACACCAGACAGCAGCGACAGCTTCCGAGGAACTGACGTCCATTTCCTGCGTACCGTACCCGGCAGGGATGCAAGTAAACGCCGCGCGACCCGCGCCAGCCGAGACCAGAGCCAGCATAGCGCCCTGAGGAGTTGTTCGCGGACTCGTCAAAAACCCCCTGGAAGCCTCACAGCGACGTGACAAAGACGTGACGGCGACGTGACGGCGCAGCGGCAGCGACATTGACAGAGGCAGCTTGACAGTGGCGACAACCCTCGGTAGCATTGGGGTTTGCGGTTATAGGTCTTGTGCGTACAGGTCGGGATGTCACCCGACCGGGACCGGTCCGCGAAGGATTCCCTTAAGTTATGCGTACGTTTGTAGCGAGCGCGAAGAGCGCAGAGAGCCGGTGGCATGTCATCGATGCCGGCGATCAAGTCCTTGGACGAATAGCGACCCATGCGGCCAAATTGCTCCAGGGCAAGCACAAGGCAGTCTACACCCCGTTTATCGACACGGGGGATCACGTCGTCGTCGTCAACGCTGCCAAAGTCAAACTGACTGGCAACAAGGACGCGCAGAAGCTGTATCGACGACACAGCGGCTACGAGGGTGGCCTCCGCGAGGAACGGGTCGCGATCGTCCGCCAGCGGCAGCCGACCCGGATGGTTGAACAGGCGATCCGCGGGATGCTGCCGAAGACCAAGATGGGAAACGCCATGTATCGGAAACTGAAGGTCTATGCAGGGCCGGATCATCCCCACGTCGCTCAGCAGCCCACCAAGTTCGAGGTCGCATAATTGGACAGCATCGAATACTACGCAACAGGACGCCGCAAGACGTCCGCCGCCCGCGTCTTTCTTCGGCCGGGCACCGGCACCATCACGGTAAACAAGAGAGAGTTCGAAGAGTTCTTCCCGACCGGCGCCATGCGCATGCAGGTCCGTCGTCCCCTTACCCTGACCGAGACAGTCGAGAAGTTTGACATCCTGGCGACAGTCAGGGGCGGCGGCGTGAACGGCCAGGCCGGCGCCATGCGACTGGGCATTGCTCGAGCGCTGGTGGCGGCCGATGGGGAGTTCCGACGACAGCTGAAGAAGGATGGCCTGCTGACGTCGGATTCGCGCATCAAGGAACGCAAGAAATACGGTCTTGCTGGCGCCCGCAAACGGTTCCAGTTCAGTAAACGTTAGAGACGAGGGAGGACGCTTGCCCGGGATTGCAATCAAGGAACTGCTGGAAGCCGGAGTGCACTTCGGCCACCAGACGAAACGGTGGAATCCAAAGATGAAGGAGTTCATTTTTGGAGAGCGGAACGGCATCTACATCATCGATCTGAACAAGACGGTGAGAAAGTTCCGCGACGCCGAGGCATTCCTGACAGGCCTGGCAACAGACGGCAGGACGATCCTTTTCGTGGGTACCAAACGACAGGCCCAGGACGTGATCTCTGAAGAAGCGCAGCGCTGCGGGATGTTCTACATCAACCAGCGCTGGCTCGGCGGCCTCCTCACGAACTTCACCACGATTCAGCGGAGCCTGGGTCGCCTGCGGGACCTTGAAGCCATGGTCACCGACGGCCGGTACGACACCCTCTCGAAGAAGGAAATCGCGCGAAGCGAAAAAGAGAAGCGGAAACTTCTCAAGAACCTTGAGGGGATTCGACACATGTCGAAGCTGCCGGACGCGATCTTCGTCGTGGACACGCGTAAGGAGAAGATCGCCGTCGATGAGGCGCGCAAGCTGAAAATTCCCGTGGTCGGGGTGGTCGACACCAACTGCGACCCAGACGAAATTGACTACGTGATTCCTGGCAACGACGACGCCCTGCGCGCGATCCGGCTGTTCGCGTCGAAGATCGCCGACGCCGTGCTCGGTGGTCGAGGCCTCCGTGAATCGCGTCTCGCGGAAGAAGCAAGTGCTCAGGCTGAAGAGGCCGCCGCGGCTGATGACGCCGCCCGACTGACGCGTGCGACGCGGCCGCAGCGCAGCACGGAAGTTACCCCCGCCGGCGTGTAGCGCGGATTTCATTTCTACCAGCAGTCGGTCGCGATGCTCCCGTGGGCAGGAGGCCACTGAGGGCGATGGCTAGAGAGCGATGCGCTCATGAAATCCGCGCGAGCCGATCGGGACACCTCGAGCGTTTTTCGATTCGGTGGGCACCGAGAAACGCGGAAAGTGCTTTTCGAAAAGGTCTGGCCACCTCAAAATGCCCTAGACCGAAACGAAAAGCACCATAAGCGACCGCGCCGGCCGTCAGCCGGCGCGTTGTCTGTACAACACAGTTGGCCTTTCGTTGTCAGCCGTGGGTCCTGGACGAGGCCCCGAAGGCGAGAGGACACGCGCGAGAGCCCACAGGGGGCAGAGGCAGAGATTTCAATGGCAACAATCAGCGCAGCTCAGGTGAAGCAGCTCCGCGATAAGACGGGCGCGGGCATGATGGAATGCAAGGCCGCACTCACGGAAGCGAACGGCAACATGGACGACGCGGTGACGCTCCTTCGCAAGCGGGGCCTGGCCCTGGCGGCTAAACGGGCCGGGCGTGCCACGGCACAGGGGGTCATCAGCAGCTACATCCATCTGGGCGGCCGGATCGGTGTCCTGCTGGAAGTGAACTGCGAGTCAGACTTCGTGGCACGCACCGACGCGTTCCAGGACCTCGTCAAAGAGGTGGGGATGCACATCGCCGCGGCCGATCCCAAATGGGTCCGCCGGGAAGATGTGCCGCCAGACGCGATCGACAAGGAGCGCAGCATCTATCGAGCGCAGATGGAAAGCTCCGGCAAGCCCGCGAACGTGATCGACAAGATCGTCGAAGGCAAGCTGAACAGCTTCTACTCGCAGGCCGTGCTCCTGGATCAACCGTCGATTCGCGATCCCAGCGTCACCATCGCCCAGCTCGTGGCGGAGACATCGGCCAAGACCGGCGAAAACATCACGGTGGGTCGATTTACCCGCTATCTTGTCGGCGCCGGAAACGACTAGAGCGCTTTTCGTTTCGGTCCGGGGATTCTCGCAGGGGCCGGGCCTCTTCGAAAAGCGCTTTCCCGCGTGTTTTGGTCTCCACCGAATCGAAACACGCTCTAGACGCGTGTTCGAGTTCTTCATGGCAACGAATTGTGTGTGGCACCTCCGCCAGCGCAGCCCGTGGCACCAACTGCAACGGACAAGGCGACACGCGCTGAGTCGTCCGAACCGATATAATCGCGATCGATGTCTGCGCCCTCGCCTACGAAACCTCTGTACACGCGCGTTCTGCTGAAGCTGTCGGGCGAAGCCCTGATGGGCACCCAGCAGTTTGGCGTCGACCCTGCCATGACGGAACGAATCGCCCGCGACGTCGGCGAGATTCAGGGGCTGGGTGTGCAGACCGCCATCGTGATCGGTGGAGGCAACATCTTTCGTGGTCTTGCCGCCAGCGTGCGCGGCATGGACCGCGCAACCGCCGACTACATGGGCATGCTGGCAACAGTCATCAACGGACTGGCGCTCCAGGACGCACTGGAGCGGCAGAACATCCTGACCCGGGTGGTGACCGCCATCGAGATGCGCGCGGTGGCCGAGCCATTCATCCGCCGTCGTGCCATCCGGCATCTGGAGAAGGGCCGCGTCGTCATTTTCGCCGCCGGCACCGGCAACCCCTACTTCACGACCGATACCGCCGCAGCGCTGCGCGCGATGGAGATCAAGGCCGAGGTGATCCTGAAAGGCACGAAGGTTGACGGGGTGTACTCCGCCGATCCCGTGCTGGATCCAACCGCGACGAAATACGCCTCGATCTCCTACCTGCAGGTCCTGGAGAAACAGCTCAAGGTCATGGACGCGACGGCAATCTCCCTCTGCATGGACAATGACCTGCCGATCGTCGTCTTCAATCTGCTCGAACCGGGCAACATCCGACGCGTCGCGCTCGGCGAGTCGGTCGGCACACGAGTCGGAGGTTAGCAATCAAATGGACTTCAGTGATTTGAGCGGGATGTTCTCGGAAGTGAAGACGCGCATGGACGCGGCCATCGACCGCGTGCGGCGCGACATGGCGGGCGTTCGCACGGGCCGTGCCGCGGTCACGCTTCTGGACGGCGTCCACGTTGACGCGTACGGTTCGCGGGTGCCGCTCAACCAGATCGCGTCGTTGTCGGTCCCTGAACCCGCCATGCTCATGGCGCAGCCGTTCGATCCGTCGCTGCTGAAAGCGATCGAGAAGGCGATCGGCTCGGCCGAACTGGGCCTGAACCCGTCCAACGACGGCAAGGTCGTGCGGATTCCGATTCCCTCCCTCACCGATGAACGTCGGAAGGAGCTGTCACGCCACGTCCACAAGCTCGCCGAAGAGGGCCGGAACGTCGTGCGACAGGTCAGGCGCGATGCCAACGACCGCCTCAAGAAATTGCTCAAGGGTCACGAGATCTCCGAAGACGACGAGCACAAGGGTCTCGATCACATCCAGACGATCACCGACGAGCACGTCAAGATGATCGACGACCTGCAAAAAAAGAAGGACGAAGAGCTGCTGGTACACTGACGACCGACGACCGACGAAGTATCGCGCAGGCGCACATGCTACACTGGCGATCCTTCCCTCTCGACGTACACGGGCGGCTAGCTCAGATGGGAGAGCGCTGCGTTCGCAATGCAGAGGTCAGGGGTTCGATCCCCCTGCCGTCCACCAACTTTCGTTAACAAACTCAGAGCGTTCGGAATCGGTGAGTGGGCTCCTCCGAGGCTCTCGCCCGCAGCCGCTCGGCGCATGCGTCTCGATCCTGCTGTTGACAGGCCACGTCGCACGGCTCACTATCCTGTGCACTGACGCAAATGTCACCTGCGCTGGCACTGGGTCGCGACGCGCTCATGACATCTGGGCTGGAAAGGGGACGAACATTGACCGTGATGAATCGGCGTCGGTTTCTCCGCACGGCTGCCGCAGGGGCGACGCTGGTGTCCGGTATTCCGAACGCATTCGCCCAGGGCGCGACGTACGATCTGATCATCAGAGGGGGACGCGTCATCGATCCCTCGTCGAAGCTCGATGCGATCCGAGATATCGCGATCGCGCGGGGCCGCATCGCGGCCGTCGACTCCAGCATTGCCGGCGATGCCACGGACACGATCGACGCGCGCGGGATGCTCGTCGTGCCGGGGCTGATCGACATCCACACGCACGCCGCCCGGACCAGTGAAGGGCCCGGGCTCGTGCTACTGGACGGCGTGACCGGGTGGATCGATGCGGGCTCGCAAGGGGCTGACCGCATCGGCGAGATCGCCGCCGTGGCCGGGGCGTCGCCACAGCCAGGCCGCGTGCTCGTCAATATCGGACGCGCCGGTATTCTGCCCGATGGCGACACCATGGATCTCGCCCGCGCTGATACGGGCGCGCTGCGTGACGCGATCGCGACACACCGCGACGTGGTCGTCGGGGTCAAGGCGAGGCTGTCGGGATCGGTGGCGGGCGACAACGACGCCGAGGTGCTGCGGCGCGCGCAGGAGGTGGCCACCTCGTTCGACATGCCCCTGATGATCCACATGGGGCAGTCGCGTTCGCCACTGCCCCGGCTGGTGGATCAGCTCAAGCCCGGCGACATCGTCACCCACATGTTCGCACCGCCGCCCAATAGCATCATCGACGACAACGGCCGTATCCTTCCGGAGGTACTGGCCGCGCGCCGCCGCGGCGTCTGGTTCGACGTCGGCAACGGGCGGAACGGTCACATGAGGTGGGACATCGTGGAGCGCGTCATGCAGGCTGGCTTCTGGCCAGACACGTTCTCCACCGATTGGAACGTCGAGAGTCCGTCGACGGGAGTGGTCGACTTCCCCAATTGCATGTCGAAACTACTGGGCTACGGCATGACGGTGCCGCAAGCAGTGACCCGCGCGACCGTCAACGCCTCCCGTACCTTCGAGGTGTTTCGCGACCGAGGCACCCTGAATGTGGGTGCGGTGGCCGATATTGCGCTCCTGGAATTGCGTGAAGGAAACTTCGAATTCCTCGACAACTACGGAAACACGATACCGGGCCAGCAGCGGCTGTTCCCGCGTGGCGCGGTGCTTGGCGGCAGGCCGATCCCGCGGGCATAGGCGTTGCGCCTACTGATGGCGGGCCCGCGCGCCGGTGTCGCCTCGCGTTCGCAAGACAGAGGTCGCGGCGTCGATCCCCCTGCCGTCCACCGCATTCCACTCCCCGTCCGCGACATCGCGGGACTCCTCCCATGAGCGGCCCCCGTATCTCTCTCGGGCGGGCGCATGCGATTGCCTCCTCGATGATCGCCGACGCAGAATACGCGGGCATCGGCCTGGATACGATCGTGGCGGTCGGAGGCCTGCGCAGGTTCGCCCCCGTGGTCGACGAGGTGGCGCTGCTCGGGGTCGCACGGGAAGCGGACCACGCATCGGTCCAGACGGCCTTCGCTCGTCTGCCGATGGTCCGACGGTCCAGGCCGGCACGCCGATCCAGCATGACGGTCGAGACCACGCATGGGCCAGTCACGTTGCACCTCTCGGTGCCCGGGCAGCTCGGGGCGGCGCTCGTCTGGCACACGGGCTCATCTGCGCACGTCGATCATCTCCGCGTCCGCGCTGGCAGCATGGGACTGCAGTTCACCGCGGCCACGGTACGAGGAGTCACGAGTCCCGAACTCGCGTGCGAATCGGAACACGCGCTGTATGCGATGCTCGGACTCCCCTTCATCGCCCCTGAACTTCGCAACGGCAGCGGGGAGATCGAGGCCGCCGAGCGAGGACACCTGCCCGCACTGGTCTCCGAGCGGGATATCCGCGGCGACCTGCACACGCACAGCAACTGGAGCGACGGCCGACACGCGGTCGCCGACATGGTCGGGGCCGCCGTCGACCTCGGCTACGAGTACGTGGCCATCACGGATCATTCCGAGCGAGCGCCCGCGTCCCGCACACTGCAGGCACGCGACGTGTCGAAACAACGTCAGGAGATCGACGCACTGCGCCACGCGATGCCGCATATCAACATCCTCCATGGCGTCGAGGTGGACATCATGTCGGACGGGAGCCTCGACTTCGACGACGACCTGCTTGAACAGTTCGACATCGTGCTGGCATCGCTGCACGATGGCCGCGGCGATGCGCGCGCGCGATTGACCGAGCGCTATCTCAGAGCCATCCGTCACCCGCTGGTCAACGTCATCACCCACCCGACGAACCGCGTGCCGGGACGGTTCGACGGCTACCCGCTGGATCTCGATCGTCTCTTTGCGGCAGCGGCGGAGACCGGCACAGCCATGGAGGTGGATGGTGCGCCTGGTCACCTCGATATGGACGGCACCGTTGCCCGTCGCGCGGCGGCGGCCGGAGTCACGATTGTCATCGACAGCGATTGCCACCGCGTCGAGAGACTCGGCATTCAGATGGAGTTCGGCGTCGGGACGGCCCGCCGAGGCTGGATCGGGCGGGAGCAGGTCCTGAATACGGGTGGAGCTGACGAGATCCGTGCATTCGTGGAACGTAAGCGCGCGCCTCGATAGTGGCCCGCCGGGCCCGGTCCTGGGCGAATGGACGCCACGTAATGGGGTCGATACGACACAGCCGAAACCGGAGGAACGGGGGCAAACGGCGTCTTGTGGCCTAGAATCGTAGGCGAGGATTGGCCCGAAGCTTGAAGAGGACCTGTGCCAGTTGCTGCCGCCTATGTTCAGAATGTTCAGAATGACCGCGCCCCCCGTGATCTGCACCGCCATCGCGGGCATCGCGGTGGTGTGCATGCTCCCGGCTGCTCCACGGGCGCAGGACGCACAGAGTCAGCCTCAAGGGCTGCGCGAGGGTTCGGGGACGCCCGCGCACGTCGCGCGCACCCTTCAGGAGCGATATCAGGGCATTCGTGATTTTTCGGCGGACTTCGTCCACACGTACCGGGGCGGCATCCTTCGCACGCAGACGGTCGAGCGAGGCACCGTCGTCGTCAAGAAGCCTGGCCAGATGCGATGGATCTACACCGCCCCGGAGCGAAAGGAATTCGTCTCCGATGGCCTCACGATGTACGCCTACATCCCGGAGGACCGCCAGGTCATGGTCACGGCACTGACACCGGGCGAAAACGCGACCACTGGCGCGGCGTTTCTTGCCGGCCATGGCGACATCGAGCGGGATTTCGTCGCCGCGTTCGATGAGCCGTCGTCACCAGGCGGCACGGCCCTGAGGTTGACGCCGCACCAGTCCCAGCCAGAGTACGAATATCTGGTCGTGACCGTGGATCCGTCCACGCTGCGGATTCTCGCGCTCAGCACACGCGACCGTCAGGGCGGCGACTCGACGCTCTCCTTCACGAACCTGAAGGAGAACCAGGGAGTGGCCGATAAGGAATTCGTGTTCCGTATACCGCGAGGCGTCGACATCATCACCAATGACGCATCGAATTAGTCAGTGGTCACTGCTCGTCCTGCTGGCACTCGCCGTGTCGGGGTGTGCGACGACCGCGGCGCTTCGGTCAGGCGAGCAGGCTGAGCTCGACCGAGACTACGACCGGGCCGTCATGGAGTACACCAGGGTCCTGCAGGCGGACGCGTCGAATGCCAACGCGCAGCAAGGGCTCGAGCGTGCCCGGCTGCGAAGCGCCCAGAATCACTTCGCACGCGGACGGCGACTCTACGCCGACGGCATGCTGCGCGAGGCCATGCTCGAGTTGCAGCTCGCCGAGGAGCTCAACCCGGACGACACGAACGTGCTTCAACTGCTCGACAGCGTCCAGGCGCAACTGCGCGCCGGCACCGAGTCCGCCCGCACGGGACAAACCGACCTGGAAGCCCTGATCGAACGCTCGCAAACGCTGCGGCCGGCTGGGCTCGACCTGCCGTCAGGCATCACGCTTCCCACCACGCTGACATTCCGCGACGCCAGCAGCCGGGACGTCTACACCGCACTGGCCAGAATGGCCAACGTGAACGTCGTGTTCGATCCGCAGTTCAACCCGCAGCCAGTGACGATCGACCTGCGAAACGCCACGCTCGAGAGCGCGCTGGCCTCGCTGTCAACGGCCACTCGCAGCTTCTACCAGGTCACGGCGCAGCGCACGATCACGGTGATTCCTGACACGCCGGCAAAGCGCACGGAATACCAGGACGAGATCGTGCGCACGTTTTACCTGAGCAATGCCGACGTCAGCGAGACACTCGACCTGCTGCGGATCGTGATCGACAATCGGCGCCTCGCCCCGATCACCGCCACCAATGCCCTCTCGATCAAGGACACGCCAGAGCGCGTCGCCGCCGCGGCGAACCTGATCTCAGCCATCGACAAGGCGCGGCCGGAGGTCGTCATCGACGTCGAGTTGCTCGAGTTCGATCGCACGCGGCTGCAGGAATACGGGCTGAAGCTGGCGTCGGCCGGTTCCGCCGGGATCGACGGTACGGCGAGCGTGAACCGGGAAGGCCTGACGCTGCGGGACCTGGGCGATCTGACGACGTCCGACGTCTTCCTCACGAGTCTCCCGAACCTCTTCTATCGCCTGCTCAAGACCGACAGCAACACGCGTACGCTGGCCAATACACAGTTGCGAACATCGGAAGGCATCTCGGCACAGGCGAGATTCGGTGAGCGGGTCCCGGTGCCTGTCACGACCTTCACGCCCTTCGCCACTGGCGGCGTTGCTCAGCAACCGATCACGTCGTACAACTACGAAAACATCGGGGTGAACATCGACATCACGCCGCGCACCCACCATGACGGGCAGGTGTCGCTCGCACTGAGCATCCTGGTCAGCAGCATCTCGGGCACCGGATTCGGCGGGCTGCCAACCTTCGGCAATCGGGAAATCAACACGGTGATCCGTCTTCAGGATGGGGAAACGAACCTCCTCGCCGGCCTGATCCGGGACGATGAGCGCGATGTGCTTGAAGGCATCCCAGGACTCAGCGACATCCCGCTGGTGGGACGGCTGTTCGGGCACACGCGCCGTCAGACGCAGGAATCAGACATCGTGCTGACGCTGACGCCGCGAATCGTGAGGGTGCTCGACCTGAACGAAGAGGATCTGCGGCCCTTCCGCGTCGGTCGCGCGGGAACAGCCTCGAGCGGGATCATTGACCTCCCCATCCTCGATGAACAACCGCCAGCCGCGCCGCCAGCCGCGCCGGCGCCGGTCAACCCGTCGGGCTCGGCCCTGCCGATCGAGGCGCCGCAAGAATAGCTGACGAGCCGGCGCGGCGCACGTGTCTACGCCTCTCTCCCTTTCTGCGCCTCTCTACGCCCCTCTACGCCTCACGCTCCACGCGGGCACCAAGCCCCACCAGCCGATCGACGAGCAGGCTGTATCCACGCTCGACGGTCTCGAGCGGCTGGACGCGGGTCTCACCGTCTGCCGCAAGACCGGCGGCAATCAGCGACATCCCTGACCGCAGATCGCGGCTATCCAGCACTCGTCCCGCACGCAGCTGCGTCGGTCCTGTCACGATGATCCGGTGCGCATCAGCAAGAAACAGGTCGGCGCCCATCCCACTGAGCTGCTCCAAGGCAAACAGCCGCAGCTCATACATCCAGTCGTGCACCAGCGTTCTCCCCTCGGCCTGAGTCGCCAGCACCGTGACAAGGCTGACAAGATCGCTGGGAAAGGACGGCCATAGCCCCGTCGCGATACGGCGTATCGCCCGCGGCTTCGAGGGTTTCACCTCGAACACGCCATCTCGCATGCCGCAGCGCACCTGCATCCGCTTGAGCACGGCGGCGACGACCTCGATGTCCTCCTCACGCGCGCCTTCAATATCGATTTCGCCACCCGTGATGGCGCCGACCACGGCCCAGCTGCCGGCCTCGATGTAGTCGCCGCAGAGTTGATGCTCGGCACCGCCCAACCGCGGCACCCCCTCGACGCGAATCTTCGAGCTGCCGATTCCCGTGACGCCGGCGCCCATCTTCTTGAGAAACTCGCAGAGCTCCACCACATGCGGCTCGGTCGCCGCATGGCGGATCTCGGTCACGCCTTCGGCGCCTGCCGCCGCCAGCAGCGCCGTTTCGGTTCCGGTGACCGACGCCTCGAACAAGTACATCGAGGCCCCCTTCAACCCGTCCGGAGCCTCCAGCACGTAGCCATCGCCAGGACTGCGCACCGCGCCCATCGCGGCGAGAGCATCCAGATGGGTTGAGATCGACCGGCGGGCCGGAAAGTCGCCGCCCGGCGGAGCCAGATGCGCGCGTCCCACCCGGGCCAGCAGCGGACCAATCAGTAGCACTGAGCCCCGCAGCCTGCCGACAAGGGCGCGGTCCGGCACGTGACCACGGACACCCGCAGCCCTCACGCGAAGCGTCGTCGTGCCAATGCCATCAACCTCGGCCCCCAGGTCCACGAGCAGCCGCGCCATGACCTCCACATCACCGATGCGAGGCACGTTCGTCAGCACGCACTCGTCCTCGGTCAGCAGACACGCGGCCAGCAGTGGCAATGCGGCATTCTTGTTCCCCTCCACGGCCACCCGGCCCTGCAAGCGATGTCCGCCTTCAATCAACAGTGTCGACATGTACTTGATTCGCTCTTACGAGCGAGCCTCCTTCACAAATGCCACGTCGGGGTCGTCGCCGAACCCGACGAATACCGGCTCCGCGCGCAGCCAGATCCCGAAACGATCGATCACGCGCTGCTTGATCGTTCGGGCCAGGGCCACGATCTCTCGAGCGGTGCCGGCGCCCCGATTGACGATCGCCAGCGGATGCTTCGCCGAGAGTCCGACGGCACCGGCCTGGTAACCTCGCCCGAAGCCAGACTGCTCGATGAGCCACGCAGCCGGAACCTTCACCTGACCGGTCGGCAGCACGAACCCGGGTGCCGTCCCTTCGACCACCTGGCCAAGTTCGGCGTGGCGTGCCGAATCGACCACGGGGTTAAGGAAAAACGATCCGACGCTTCGAGTGTCCGGATCCTCAGGGTCGATCACCATGCCCTTGCCTTTCCGGATGGCCAGTACCGCGTTCCGGACGTCCTGGAGGACCGGTGTCGCGACCTTGGACTGCGCCAGATGATCGGCCACATCGGGATACGTCACCGTCGGCGGACCCACGCGCAACTCGAACAGCACCTCGCAGACAATGAATCGTCCCTGATCCTTGCTCTTGAATCGACTGGTTCGATAGCCGAACTGACAGTCGCTGGCATTGAGCATGACGATCTCGCCCGACGCGCGGTCGAACGCGGTCACCCCGACGATCGTCTGCGCAACGTCCTGCCCGTAGGCACCGACATTCTGTACCGGAGTCCCCCCCGCACTACCGGGAATCCCCGAGAGGCACTCGAGACCAGCCAGGTCTCGCGACACCGCAGCCGACACCGCATCATCCCACGGCTCGCCAGCGCCCAGCCGGAGCGAAGTCGAGGAGCCTCGCGGGCCGAAGTCCACGCCGCGAATGGCCACCTGCAAGACCAGGGCGTCTGCGCCCCGGTCAGCGACCACCATGTTGGTGCCGCCACCGAGTACGCACAAGGGCACATCGGCGTCCGCACACCACCGACACGCGGCCGCGACATCTTCGGTCGTGGCGGCCTGGGCAAACCACCGCGCGGGTCCACCCACGTGGAGCGACGTCAGTGGCGCCATCGGCACGCTCACCGCCGGCCTGAACCGCCCGTCAGCCCGCGACACCGGACGTCCCATCGGGATCGCGAAGCGCTGCGACGGCGTCGTCGCGCGTGCATGCCACGAACTCGATCCAGTCACCAGGGCCCAGCTGTCCGGCCAGCGGCAGATCGGCCGTGATGACGACGGCAATCTGCGGGTAGCCACCGGTCGTCTGCCGGTCACCCATCAAGAGAATCGGGTCTCCGGATGGCGGAAGCTGGACACCGCCAACGAACGTGGACGCGGAGATCATCTCGCCGCCCGACACACCCTGGATCTGCGCACCGCCCATCAGGCGATACCCCATCCGGTTCGACTCGGGCGACACCGTATACCTGGCCCGCTGAAGTGCCTCCAGCACAGCCGGCCCACACTCGGACGCCTGTGGACCCGGCAACACGCGAAGACGCGCTCCACCTGCTGCGCGGACCCGGCGTGCCGCACCCCCGGCACTGGCCAGAGCGTCCAGGCCTGCTGCGCCGACGTTGCCCCCGGCCCGGCCCACGTCAGTCGCCAGGCCCTGCGGTGGTTCGCCAAGCGGCACACGATCGCCCTCAATCAGCTGCCGTCCCTCGACTCCGCCAAGGCCACTGGGCAGATGGGTGGCACGACTCCCGAGCACATCCGGCACGGCGACACCCCCATCAAACGCGACATAGGCGCGCACCCCACCCTGCCGGGCACCGAAGCGCAGCACGCTCCCCGCGCCGCACCGCACTGCCACGCCCAGGGGCACGTCGGCACCATCGAGCGTCGCCTGGAGGTCCGCGCCGGTCACCGCGACTCGCGTGTCCTGCTCCATCCGCAGCTCTGGCCCGAGCCAGGTTGCTTCAAGCGCTGCCGCGTCCACCCGATTACCCACGAGGGCATTCGCGAGCCGGTACGCGCCCACGTCCATTGGCCCGGCCACCGACACACCGTCGTGCTGATGCCCCCACCGGCCCGCGTCCTGAACCGTCGTCAGCAACCCCGGCTGCAGCACCGTCACCGTGCGGCGGCCGGCTCCCAGGGCCGCCTGTGAACCGGAGCCAGTCTCAGCCTGGACGGGGGCTTCCTCATCGGCGCCATCGGTGGGAATGAATCGAACACGATCGCCCGGTGCGAACAACGCCGGTGGTGTGCGGTCGGGGTCGAACAAATCGAGGGCAGTACGTCCGATGATCTGCCAGCCCCCGGGCGACTCCCTGGGATAGATCCCCGTCTGAAGACCGGCGATCCCGACGGAACCGGCGGGGACGCGCAACCGCGGGGTCGCGTGCCTGGGCGCCGCGATCGTCGTGTCCACCGACGCCATGTAGGCAAACCCGGGCAGAAAGCCCAGCATGCACACCCGGTAGGTCGTCGCCGCATGGCGCTCGATGACCTCGTCAGGACTGCACCCCGCGAAGGCCGCGACCTCCGCAAGGTCAGGCCCCGCCTTGCCGCCGTAGACCACCGGCACGTCGATCGCCTTGCCTGGTGAGCCCGACGGCGGCGCGGTCATGGCCTCGTCGAGTGCCGCGACCACTGCAGGCACGTCCGTTCCCAGCGACTCGAAGAACACCGTCACCGAATGGAACGCGGGCACGACGTCACGAACCCCCGGGATCGCCAGTTTTCGGACCGCGGCGGCAATCGCCACGGCACACGCATTGACGTCAGCATCGACGCCGACGCCAGTTCCCGTCGCGTGCCCGATCTCGCACACAAGGGCGGAATCGCCCGCTTCGACGATTCGCCCGCCTGGCCCGGTCACCCCGTGCTCACCCGTCAAGGGCCTGGAGGACTTTCTGGTGAATGCCGTCGAATCCGCCGTTGGACATCAGGACGACGACGTCGCCGTCTCGATGCTCGTCCACGATCGTCTGGACAATGTCCTGCACGCCGGGAATGTGTCGAGCACGCTGGTCCTGCGTGCGCAGATCGTCGACCAGAGTCTCAACGGACAGGCGCTCCGACTCCGGCAGGGACGATCGAAAGATCCCGGCGATCACCACCTCGTCGGCCGCGCCGAACGCCGCCGCGAACTCATGCTGAAACACCCTGCGACACGACGACGCCGACCGCGGCTCGAACACGGCCCACAATCGGCGTGACGGATACCCGGTTCGCAGTGCCGCGAGCGTCTCGCGAACTGCCGTCGGATGATGCGCGAAATCATCGATCACGGTCACGCCGCGAACGACGCCGACGATCTCCAGCCGCCGCCGGATGCCCTTGAACGTGCGTAAACCGTCCGCCAGCTGCACCGGGTCAACTCCGAGATAACCGCCAACGGCGATAGCCGCCAGGGCATTCCTCACGTTATGGAGACCGAGCATCGGCGACTCGAACTGGCCAAACGGCTCGCCGCGCCGATGTACCGCGAATCGCGTAACGCCCCCGCCATGTTCGATGCCTTGAGCCCGCCACGTGGCTCCGACCGACGTGCCAAACGTGTCGACCGGACTGACGGCATCGGCCGACAGCGCGGCGGCGTGTGGGCTGTCTGCTCCCAGCAGCAGCAGCCCGTTTCGAGGGACCAGGTTGACCAGGCGCCGAAACGCCAGACGGACGGCGTCGATGTCGGCGTAGATGTCAGCATGGTCGAACTCGATGTTCCCGATCACCGCGATCTCGGGCAGATACTTGAGAAATTTCGCGGTCTTGTCGAAGTAGGCACTGTCGTATTCGTCCCCTTCGATCACGAAGTCCCCACCTGTACCCAGGCGGTAGCTGGAGCCGCCGTCACCGAAGTTCAGCGCGATGCCGCCCACCAGCACGGTGGGATCGCGCTCGGCCTGGGTCAACAGCCAGCCGGTCAACGACGTGGTGGTGGTCTTGCCGTGCGTACCGGCCAGTACGATGGAACGTGAGTCCCAGAGGAAATGATCCCGAATGACCTCGGGCAGGGAGCAGTACCGGATCTTCCGTTCCAGCACCGACTCGAGTTCAACGTTGCCTCTGGAGATCGCGTTGCCGACGACAACGAGATCGACGTCAGGACCGACATGGGCTGCCGAGAACCCGGCCATCGCCTGGATTCCCTCGCCCACGAGAAAATCACTCATCGGCGGATAAACATGCTGGTCGGACCCGCGCACGTCGTGTCCCCGCCTCTTCAGCAGGGCCGCCACCGTCGCCATGGCCGTGCCGCACACGCCGATGAAATGGATTCGCTGCCGGTCACGCAACGGGCGATTCCTCAACAACAACACGGGGCCGGGGCGACGCCTCGACGCGGACGCGAACCCCGAGCGGAAGCGTCCATGCCGGACCACGGGTGTGACCCGCGGGAAACCCGATCAACACCGGTCCATCAAAATCCGATGTGAGCGCTTCGATCAACTCGCGCGCGGTCGGCGCACCGGACGCTTCGTCGCACCCTCGCATTTCTCCGAAGACCAACCCGCTGGCGCGTGCCAGCACTCCGCTCAACCGCAACTGGGTCATCAACCGGTCGATGCGGTACGGCCGCTCGTCCACGTCCTCGAGAAACAGAACGCTCCCGGGCGGTGGATCGAACGCGAACGGCGTACCCAGCGACGCGGCCAGCAAACACAACGTGCCTCCAAACAATCTCCCCACAGCCGTCCCCGCCTTCACGACCGAGAGCCCGTCCGGCCGCAACTCCAGTTCGGCTCCACCGCCCGAGACGAGCGTCAGCAAGGATGGCTCGTCGTATCCCTCGGCACCGCGGGCCAGGCCACCCTCGATCATCGGACCGTGGAGCGCCGTGATGCCGCACTGGCAGGTCAGCCAGGACAACACGGAGGTATTGTCGCTGTAGCCGATGAACAGCTTCGGCACCGCGCGCAAGCGCGCCGCAGGCAGGCTCGGCAGGAGTTGCACGCTGCCGTAGCCTCCCCGCACCGCCATCAGCGCCGCCACGCGCGGATCCAGCCACGCGCGCGTGAACGCCTCGGCCCGCACAGCATCGGAGCCGGAGGTAAACATCGCCCGTTCGAACACCGACTCGTCGTAGACCGGCTCGTACCCGAGGCGATGTATCTCGGCCACTCCCTGTTCGAAGGCCTCGCGCGAAAACGGACTCGCCGGTGACACAAGGGCGATGCGATCGCCGGACCTGAGGGCCGGAGGCTTGATCACACGTACCGCGCCATTTCTTCAGCGACGCGCCGATGGGCGTCACAGCCAAGGACCTCGGCGAGCTGACGCCTCTGCGCCGGTCGGGCCGCACGATCACATCTCCCGTCCGCCAGAAACCGCTCCTTCGCTCGACGATGTCGCGTCAACGCGTCCTCGATCCGCTTGTAGGGAATACGACCGTCCTCAACCGCGTGGACGAGCGCCTCGAGCACCGCCGCGAGCACCTCGACATCACGGCTTCGGTCCTGCACCCGCGCTCGACAGACGAGCACGCCGTCACAGCCTGCGGCGATCGCCTGGACGGCGGCCTCCGGGGCCGTGTGAGTGCCGGCGAGTGCTTCCATCTCGAGATCGTCGCTGAGGATGACACCCTCGAAACCGAGTTCCTCTCGAAGCATCCCGTTCACGATGCACCTCGATAGGGTCGCCGGCGAGTCCTCGTCCAGGGCCGGCACCAGGACGTGCGCCGTCATCATGAACGCCACGCCGGCGCGAATGGCGTCGCGGAACGGCACGCACTCGACCCGTCGGATGCGATCGGGCCCGTGTTCGACGAGCGGCAGTTCGTCGTGCGAATCAGCCGCCGTATCGCCGTGGCCCGGAAAGTGCTTGCCGCAGGCGGCGACGCCCTCGCCCTGCAGCCCGCCCACGACCGCGGAACCCAGAAGCCCGACCATCGCCGCGTCGTCACTCAGTGCACGGTCACCGATGACCGGATTGTCCGGGTTCGTGTGGATGTCGAGGACCGGCGCGTAGTCGAGCGTGATGCCTGCCACCTTCAGTTCCGCGCCGAGCGCGGCCGCAAACCGCGACGCCAGCCCCACATCGCCGGATCGCCCGAGCGTCGCCATCGGCGGCCACTCGGTAAACGGTGGTCCCAACCGGGCCACCCGGCCACCTTCCTGGTCGACGCTGACCCAGAGCGGAATCTCGGATGCGAGCACCTGCACATCGTGCGAGAGTTCAGCGACCTGCTCGGGAGCCTCGATGTTGCGCGCGAACAGGATGATGCCCCCGAGCTGGAACTCTCGTGCGAGCGCTCGGAGCTCGCCGGGGATCGTCGTGCCTGGCAGGCTGCCGATGAGTAACTGGCCAATGTGGCGGCGGATACTCAACGGCACCCGACAATTATATGGGCGACGTCGACATGCAACTGCGTCTCTGCCCGGCGCAGTCGCGCGAGGACAGTATCTATAATGCCGTGTGCGTATTGAGACCTCCGCCCCCACCCGCATCGACCTTGCGGGTGGAACACTGGACATCTGGCCCCTCTATTTGTTTCACCCTGGCGCGCAGACGATCAACGCTGCCATCACGTTGCGGGCACACGCGACGATCGACACACGATCGGACCACCGGGTCGTACTGCGCTCCGAAGACACCGGCGTGACGGTCGAGGCAGAAGACTGGCGCGAGCTTCGCGACCGGCAAGAACTCCGTCTGCTATCGTTGCTCGCCCACTTCTTTCGCGCGCGTGGCATCACGCTGACGACAGCGTGTACCTCTCCCGCCGGCGCTGGCATCGCCGGGTCGTCCGCGCTCAACGTGGCCGTGTGCGCCGCGCTGGCCGAGTGGAGCGGCGCCAGTTACGAACCTGAGGCCCTGCTGCGCGTCGCACTGAACGTGGAAGCGCAGGCCATCGGTGTCCCGACCGGACTGCAGGACTACCGCCCCGCCCTCTACGGGGGGCTTACCGCACTCGAGCTCGACACCGACGACGTGCGTCGCGTCCCACTGGACGTCGACCCTGCTGAGCTGGAGCGCCGCCTGGTCCTGTGCTATACGGGCCAGCCACGCGAATCAGGAACGAACAACTGGGACATCATGAAGCGGCACATCGACGGAGATCGGCACGTGTTCGACTGCTTCGAGGCCATTCGCGACACCGCCGTGGCGATGCGCGAGGCGATCAATCGACGCGATTGGGACAACGTGGGCCAGGCCATCGGCCGTGAATGGGAACACCGGAAGCGTCTGGCTCCAGGCGTATCGACGCCGGCCATCGATGGACTGATTGCCAGGGGGGTGCGCGCCGGTGCATCGGCTGCCAAGGTGTGCGGCGCCGGCGGTGGCGGCTGTCTGTTCTGCTACGGCCCTCCCGAGCACCAGGACGCGATCCGCGAGGCGCTGGTTGCCGGCGGTGCCCGCATTCTCGATTTTCGAATCGATCAGCAGGGTCTCACGCGCGGATGAGACCGCAACCGTCGTCGGCCAGGCGGCCACGCAAGGGTGGCACGAGGCGAAGCGCGCGAGGCTCGGACACGATGAAGCAGACGGCGAAGGCTGTCTCCGGCTTCGTCCCGCTCACGACGCTGACACAGGGCTCGCCTGATCCCGCGACGGCCTTCGAACAGATCCGAACGTTGTATTTCAACACGACCAAGCGAACGATCGACGCCGATCTGGCTCATGCGATCGAACTGCTCAAGAGTCTTCCGTCGGAGGACGCCCGGGAGAAGGCCACGGTCTACATGGACGGACTCGCCCAGATGAGACGAGACTGGGCACGTGGGAATCAGACGTGACCGATTCAGCGCGGTCGACTGGAGCGCCCTTCGTTTCGGTCCAGGGCTTCTCGCAGGGGCCAGGCCTTTTCGACAAGCGCTTTCCCGCGTTCTTCGGTCTCCACCGAATCGATAAACGCTCTACGCGAGGCCCGTCCGTCTACCGGAGGGCGCCCAGCGCGATGAGTACGATGCCACCAAGCACAAGGAGGATGACGACGATCCAGAAGGAGCGCCCGCGTCGGGCAGCGCTGGGCGCGCCTTGCAGTTCGGCAGCATGCGGACTACCGGCGATCACCGTGTCATGGGGAAACTGGGCCAGGAAGGCCAGGACCGTCTCCTCGGGATCGAGGCCGACCTCTATGGCGTAGGAGCGTACGAATGCGCGACTGAAGATCCCGCCTGGCAATCGCGAAATGTCGTTTCGTTCGAGCGCCTCGAGCGCGCTGATCGAAATTCTGGTCACGTCGGCGATCTGCCGGAGCGTAACACCACGCTCCTCGCGCAGGTGCCTCATCCTTACTCCAAAATCAGGCGTAGCCTGCTCATTGGTCGCCATGCGCGCCCTCATTTTAGGGGAGCCCCCCGAGTGAGTCAAACGCCGAGCGCGCGTTTGAGACCACCGCCTCAAGCGCCTCGGGCGCGGGATCAGCGAAAAGCCGGATCGCCGCCCAGCCTGCCGCCCCCGAACGACACACGGAGCCGAGGTGGCGAGGCTCCATACCACCGACGGCAATGACTGGAAGCGAAACGCGCGAGCACGCCGCAGCCAAGGCACCAGCCCCGACGCCAACAATCCCCGGTTTTGATGGCGTGGTGAACACGGTGCCGAAGAGCAGGTAATCGAGCCCCCCTTCCCGTACGACTCGCTCACTCTCGTCCGCTGAATGGACCGAGCGCCCGATCAGGAATCCGGATGGCGCAACCGCCCTCACACGACCAGCGGGCATGGAATCGCTTCGCAGATGCACACCGTGCGCCCCGGCGGCAAGCGCCACATCCAGGCGCTCGTTGACCAGAACCCGCGCAGGCGTGCCGATCACCGACTGAAGCGTGCGTGCGACAGCGCGCTGCAGCGAGCGAGCGTCACGCGCGGGCTGCCTGATCTGGATCAACTGCACCCCGGCACGCGCCGCAAGCGCCACCCGCTCGACGAGCGCGTCCTCGCCGCTGGTGTCACCAGACGCCGACGGCGTGATCAGGCAGACTACCGGATGCACGTCGTCATGCTGCGTCTTTCAGCGCGCACGCGTGCATGCGACCGTGACCGGATCCTGCGGGACGTATCGCTGACATACCGGACCCTCGTGTCGCGAATGCGAGTGTGCCGTCTCAGAAGTTCGGTGACGAATATTCCGGAGCGCGGCGCCCGGATTGGCCAGGCGCGACGACCGAGAATATCGAGAATATTCGAGGAAGGAGCAACGCCGCCAGACGGGATGCCCCGCCCGGAATATGTCGGCGAACTTCTGAGGCGGGACATTAGGGCGACGTGATGGACGCCTGACGCCCCTCGGAGCGCGCCCACAGCACCGAGACCAGTTCAAGGCAACCAGCGGTGATGTTGATCAGTCCCAGTCCAGACACCGCGCCTCGCACGAAGTTGTTGGTCATGAACGCTCCCAGCGGTGGTACGAGCTCCCAGAAGTAGTTGCGATCCCAGAATGCCAACCACGGAATCACGACCAGCACGAGACCAACCTCAAAGAAGAACACGATCAGGAGCAGGCGTCTCACGAGTCCGCGCTCCTCATCTGCGCCGCCATCAGCCTGTCGATGCGGGCGCGCCCATCCTGATACCCACCGGAGTCGAGATCGAGGTCGATCAGCACGGCGAGCGCATGAGCCGGCTCGCCAAGGCTCTCGAGGGCGTCCGCCAGCTCGTGCTTCACCGCGAAGCCGTCCTCGCGGCGCGCCGGCGTTGCCGAGAGCGCCCGCTCCAGCCACCGGGCCCCGGTGCGCGGGTCGCCGCAACGGACGTAGTGTCGACCAAGCGCCGCAGCCGCCGAGAATCGAGTGCCGGGGTCCCGCGCAGCCAGCTCCAACGCCTCGACATCGATGTCCCCGGCACCGCTTTTGACTGCGCCGGCCAGGGTGCCCTCTCCGCGATCCTCTCCACGGCCCTCGGCCCGATCCTCGGCACTGTCCCCCAGGTCCGATTCCCGATCGGGAGGTGACGCGACCGGCACATCAGCCGTGTCGGCCGGCCCGAGCGTGATCTCGTCCAGTGCATCGCCAAGCTCGACCTCTGGCGCCCCCCCCCCTTTGACGCGCCAAGGTCGAGTGACACCTCGATCTCGTGCCATGCCCGCACCCCGACAGGCGTGTCCTCGCGGAGCGGATCTTCGGAATCCTCTTCCGTCGACCCGTCAGAGGATTCGCTGGTGACAGCTAGCCTGCGGGAGGTCGGAGCGGTGACGGCATCATCAACAACGATATCCTCGGGGGTGCCTCTCTCCGAATTGTCTGCCTCGGAAGTACGGGCGTCGAGAATACTGGACTCGGTGTCACTGGTCTCGATGGCATCGAACGCAGGAGGGCCTACTGCAGCACCCTCCATCTCAGCAGCCTCAACCTCGGCAGCATCAGGCTCGTCGATGTTGAAATCGGAAAGATCAACCTCGGTTGTGTGAGCCTCGGCGGCGTCAGGCTTGGCAGCATCAGGCTCGGCGATGTTGGACTCCGCAGGGCCTGTCTCGGCAAGGTTGAAATCGGAGATATCAACCTCGATCGCGTCGACTGAAACGTCAACCTCGGTTGTGTGAGCCTCAGGGGCGTCAGGCTCGGCAGCATCAAGCTCGGCGATATTGAAGTCGGCAGCGCCAGCCTCGGTAGCATCACGCTCGACGATGCCGAAGTCGGCAGCGCCAGGCTCGGCAGCAGTCGTCTGGAAAGCAATGGTCTTCCTGCCCTCAACCACACCCCGGCCAGTCGCCGCCTCCGAGAGGGCAATGTCAGGCTGCGCGTCGGCGACGTCCGACTCCTCCGCGGGAGCGACTCCCCGCGACCGAGCCTGCGCTTCCTTCAGTTCGTTCAGCCGCGCAAGCGATTCCGCCGCGCCCTGTTCGTCGCCTCGCTGCTGGCGCTGTTCTGCCAGCCGTATGAGGTACAGCTCGGCATCCGCCTGGAGTCCCTGCCGCACGGCGATCTCGCCGAGCTGTTGCAGCGCCGGCTCATGATCCTCCTGCGCCCGGAGCGCTTTCTTGTAGAGTGCCGCTGCCTTGTGAAGCGAACCATCCGAAAAAAACTGATCCGCGACGCGGGTGAACTGCTCGATGGCGCGCTCGACATCGCCAGCGCGCAGGCAGAGGTCGCCAAGGGTGTTGATGGAACTCCAGTCCGACGGCCGATCCTCGACCAGGCGCACGTACGCTTCGATGGCTCCGTCCAGTTTCCCCTGGCGAAGCAACTTCTCCGCCTCGTTCAGCGCGGCGTCGCGATCTATCGGCACAGGTCACCCAGGGTGCATGAGGTTATTCATCGCGAGAGCCGGCGGGTGCTCGCCCAGGCTGGCGCGTGCCGTCCATCGTATCAAACAGCGATGACGGCCTGAATGAACGCCGGTGAATCGGCGAGTAGCCATGACGCGCCAGCGCCGCCAGGTGTACCGGCGTCGCATACCCCTTGTGACGATCGTAGCCGTAGCGGGGATCGCTCGTGTGATGCCGCTGCATCTCCCGATCGCGCGTCACCTTCGCGACGATCGACGCAGCCGCGATAGCGCTGCATCGCCGGTCCCCGTGTGGCACGGCGCGCTGTGGTATCGGCAAGGCTGGAATCTGAAAGGCGTCCACGAGCACCAGATCGGGCAGCGGCGCAATGGTCATCACCGCTCGGCGCATCGCGAGCAGTGAGGCCTGGTGAATATTGATGTCGTCGATTTCGCCGGCCGATGCTGACGCGACGGCCCAGGCGAGCGCCTTTCGCGTGATCGCCTCGAAGAGCCGCTCCCGTTCGGGCGCCGTCGTCATCTTCGAATCCCGCACGCCCGGGATCGATCGCCCCGGATCGAGGACGACCGCCGCGGCGACCACGGGACCGGCCAGACAGCCGCGCCCCACTTCGTCGCATCCGGCCACCCGGTAGAAGCCCCACCGCCGCATGGCGTTCTCCAGGGTGCGCATCGCACGCGTTCGAACCATCGGAGCCCCTAGTCCCCGGTGAAAGGCGCGACGACAGTCGACCGAGGTTGCCGTCGCCGAACCTGCAACGTCACTGCGCTCGCTTTGTTTCCTTCATCCTGGCAGCCTTGCCGCGCAACTCGCGCAGATAGTACAGCTTGGCTCGCCGCACGCGGGCCGATCGAACCACATCGATCTTGGCAATCGTCGGGGAATGCAACGGGAAGATACGCTCAACGCCCTGCCCGAATGACACCTTGCGCACCGTGAACGAGGCGCGCGACCCACCGCGGTGAATGCCGATGACGATGCCTTCGAAGATCTGGATCCGTTCTTTCTCGCCCTCGCGGATCTTGACGTGCACGCGAACCGTATCGCCGGCTTTCATGTCCGGTCGGGTCGTCAACTGCCCTTGCTCCACCAGTTCGATCGCAGTCATTGTTCTCTCTCCTGTTCACAGGCAGGTCGCACACCTGCCATCCGTCTGCGGCCCCCTCGTTACGAGAGACCGCGTTCCTTCCGTAGTTCGTCGAGCATCGCCCGTTGCTCGTCGTCCAGTTCTGCCGTGTCCAGCAGCGCGGGCCGATGCTCAAGCGTTCGCAGAAGCGCAGTCTTCCTGCGCCACCGACGCACGTCTTCGTGATGGCCCGACAAAAGCACCTCTGGCACTCTACACCCCCCGAACTCGGAGGGGCGCGTATAGTGCGGGTAGTCGAGCACGCCCCGCGAAAACGAATCCTCTTCGACCGATCGGCTATCACCCACGACGCCCGGCACCAGCCGACTGATGGCATCGACGATCACCAGCGCCGGCAACTCACCGCCACTCAGCACGTAGTCGCCGATCGAGAGCTCGTCGGTCGCCACCAGCGCCCGAACCCGATCATCGATGCCCTCGTATCGGCCGCACAGGAGCACCACATGCCCGAGTGCTCCCAGCCTGACCGCCTCCGCTTGCGTGAACATCCGCCCCTGTGGCGACAACAACACGACGGCATCGGCCTTGCCTCGCCGGCGCCGAATGTCCTCGACGGCTCGCACCAACGGCTCGGGCTTCATCACCATGCCCGGACCGCCGCCGTAGGGCTCATCGTCCACGCTGCGGTGCCGGTCCACGGCGAACCCTCGCAGGTCATGGACCCGCACATCCAGCACCCCGCACTCGATACCTCGACTCACCACACCCTCGGCGAGTCCAGCCTCCACCATCCGGGGAAAGATCGTGACGATGTCGAATTTCATATCAGTCGGCCGACATCGCCTGCGCGCTCACGGTCGTGTCGTGCCCGCCTCAGACGTGCCAGCAGCCCGCAGCACCACACGCTTCGTCTCATTCAGTTCGAGCAACCCCTCGGGCGGGTCGATTCGCACGCCCTTTCCGTCGATGTCGACGCTCACGCAAATCTGCGGCACGAAGGGCACCAGAATCTCACCGCGGTCTCCAGGGACCACCAGATGGCTCCCGCCAGGACCGCTGTCCACTCTGCCGACCGTTCCGACGGTGCGCCCATCTACCGTCTCGACCGTGCAGCCAACGAGTTGATGCTCATAGTACCGACCCGGCTCAAGTGGCTGCAGTGCTGTTTCAGGGATCCGCAACTCCGTACCTGCGAGCCGCTCCACCGCCTCGATACGATCCAACCCCTCGAACGCCACCACCGGCCGGCCGTTGTGGACTCTCGAAGAGGCGACCGTCAACATCTCTTCTTGTCCGGCCGAACGCGCCCACAGCGTCGCTCCCGGCCGAAAGCGCTCAGTCACGAAGTCCGTCTCCGGCGAGACGACGACCTGCCCCCGAAGTCCGTGTGGCCTGGCGACACGCCCAACCACCACCATGTTGTCCCAGTCCACCATCGGCCGCCTGACTCGCTAGAAAACTTGACCGCCGGATTTCTAACCAATTGAATCAAGTCTTCTCGCCCCGCGGAGCGGGGCAAAAAGATACTGCCACTAGCGAGGCGGAGCCACATGCTCGGCGGTCTGAGGCGCAGCCTCGCTAGTCCTTGATGTCGAGCTGCGCCCGGGTCCCGTGCTTCTCGGCCGTCACCGCCACCAGCGTCCGGAGGGCCGACGCGGTACGCCCCTGCCGGCCGATGATCTTGCCCATGTCGCCCGGCGCCGTTCGCAACTCCAGCACGCTCAGACCCCGCCGCTCGGTCTCGGTGACGCGCACCGCCTCCGGCTGATCGACCAGCGCGCGCACCACGACTTCGATCACCTGCCGGACTGGACTGACGCCGCCCTGGTCAACGCCCGCGTCGTCCATCACTCAGTCACGGCCGCGTCGGCCTTGGCGCCGAGATCGGTCGTCAGGTGCTTGCTCAGCAGCGTCCGCACCGAGTTGGACGGTCGAGCGCCCTGCTTGATCCAGTGCTCGACCCGCTCCTTGTTTATATTGACCTGCGCCGGCGTGGCCCTGGGATTGTACGTGCCCAGGTTCTCGACGACATCCCCCAGCAGCCCCGACCGTGCTTCGGCCAGCACCACACGGAAAAAGGGCTTCTTCTTCGACCCCATCCGCGTCATTCGAATCGTTAGCATCTAACCTCCTGTCACCGCGTCCTCATCAGGCCCCATGGCCCGCCCTTCTTGCGCTTCTTTCCGGATCCGGCCCCCCTCGGCGCCGAGCCGGGCCGAAGGCCATGAGCCATCTTCGGCAGCTTCATCCCCGCACCGGCGCCCGGCATGCCGCCCCGTCCCATCGTCTGCAGCATGCGACGCATCTCCGTGAACTGCTTCAGGAGACGATTGACGTCTTCGACCGATGTGCCGCTCCCGGCCGCGATCCGCTTGCGACGACTCCCGTTCATGACGCTGTGATCGCGCCGCTCGTCCGCCGTCATCGACGAGAGAATCGCCTCGACGCGACCCAGCTGCTTCTCGTCCGGCTTGTGCTCGGCTGCCTGCTTCAGGTCGCCGAGACCCGGGATCATACCGAGGACGCTTTCCAGCGGCCCCATTCGCTTCAGCGCCTTCAGCTGACTGCGAAAATCGTCGAGCGTAAACTCATTCTTCCTCAGCTTCTCTTCAAGCTGCGCAGCCTCATCCTTGTCGATCGCCTGCTCGGCCTTTTCGATGAGCGACAGCATGTCGCCCATTCCCAGCATTCGCGAGACGATCCGGTCCGGATGAAACAGCTCGAGGTCCTCGAGCTGCTCTCCGCTGCCGACAAACGCGATCGGGACGCCGACGACCGACACCACCGACAGGGCTGCGCCCCCTCGTGCATCGCCATCGAGCTTGGTCAGCACGACACCGGTCACGCCAACGCGCCGGTGAAACTCACCCGCGCTCTTGATCGCGTCCTGCCCCGTCATCGCGTCGGCGACGTACAAGAGATCCGACGGGTGCACGGCATCCGAAATAGCCTGCAACTCGCCCATCAGGTCGTCATCGATATGCAGCCGGCCTGCCGTGTCGACGATCACCGTGTCGAAGCCCATGGCCTTCGCCTCGGCAAGGGCACCGCTCGCACGCGCCACCGGATCCATCGTCTCCGGGGCGTGAACCCGAATATCCGCCTTGCGGCCAAGCACGGAGAGCTGCTCGACTGCCGCCGGTCGACGCACGTCGGTCGACACCATCAGCGGATGCCGGCCCTGGCGCACGAGCCACTTGGCGAGCTTCCCGGATGTCGTGGTCTTGCCCGCCCCCTGCAAACCAAGCAGTAGCACCACGCGCGGCGTCGGCGCATCCTTCGTCAGGCCGCCCTCGGTGTCACCGAACAGCGCCAATAGCTCGTCGCGGACGAGCTTGATGACCTGCTGCCCTGGCGTCAGGCTACGCAGGACCGCCTGGTCCATCGCGCGATCCCGGACCCGATCGATGAACGCCTTGACGACCTTGAAGTTGACGTCGGCTTCAAGCAGCGCCAACCGGATCTCGCGCAGCGCCGCCTCAACATGGTCGGGCGTGAGCCGAACTTCACCGCGCAGCGTCTTGAAGGCGCCCTGGATACGGGTACTGAGCGATTCGAACATGAAAATGGGGCTGCGGTCCTGCCGGGCCGCCAATCCTCTGCGACGCTAACTCTAACTAGCGCAAACCCTTACTTTAGTTGAGGCCTGGGCGTCGTGGCAAGCGAAACGCCGCCTGTCGCGCTCCCGCGCTGATCGTGCCCGGTCGCAGTGCCGGTTACGTACGGTGCGGATCGTCATGGTGCGTGGCCGGAAACGGCCGTCCGAACGCTTCAGTCGGCGATGTCGCGAATCCGCTGACGCAGTTCCTCGACGTGCACTCGCCTGATGAGAAAGCCTGCGCCCAGCGACGGGTCTGAGTATGTCGCGGCCGGGTAGCCGAGGACGCTGGCGGCACCCTCCAGGTACGTTCGCAGCTCGAGGAGGTGCACGGCCCTGATCGGCGAGGACGACGCGGTGAGCGCCGGGTCGGTCCACGACGCGGATCCCATGCCGGCGATCGCGCGCAACGCATCGATCGCCTCGCGCAGTTCGATCACGTGCTGCGACCTGACAGGCGTGACACCGGCCACGAGCACGTCATCGGTGAACGTCGTCGGCAGAAAGGCGAAGGCGTTGGCCTTCACCAGCGTCCCTCCGGTCGTCGGGGACAGACCGATGTCGACAGCGCCCGCCGCATGCGGCGGCGTCGTGAACGTGATGGCGCTGGTGCCGCCGCTGTAACTCCACGGGACGGACGCGCCACCGACGGTCACGGCGGAGAGCGTGGCGAACGCACCGGTCAACGTGATCTCCTGTCCTCCCGACGAAAGGCCGGCGGCGGGCGTGACCGTATCGAGCTCGAGCGCCGGTGGATTCACGGCCACCTCGTTCGAGGTCGCGCCCTCGCCTTCGGCGTTGGTCGCGGTCACGACGTAGAAGTAGGTTGTCCCGTTGGCGAGGCCGGTGTCGACAAAGCTCGTCCCGACAACGCTACTCGCGACGATGGCGTAGGGACCACCGCTCGTCGTCCCGCGGTGAACGGAGTAGCCGGTGGCCCCGTCTGCCGCCGCCCAGATGAGCGCAGCCTGCCCATCGCCTGGCGTCGCCGACAGGCCACTTGCGGCACCCGGTTCCGCCACCGGGTCGATCTGGACGATGAACGTGCCCGACTTCATGTCAGACACGAGGACGTTGCCGGAGGGGAGAAACGCGTGGACGTTCCACGCGCCGTTGTACCCGCCGGAAATCGCCTGGTTGAACGTGCCGTCTCCGTCGGGATCGCGCCACGTCTCGTACTTCCCGACCTCCACCGGATTGGCGGGATTCGAGATGTCGAACACGCGAAGGCCGGCGTCGTAGTACGCGGCCAGCAGATACTTCCCTCGCACCTGGCCGTTGTGAACGCGCGCGTTGCCCGTCGCGTCACCCGAGTACTGGAACGTCGTCACGAGTGTCGGAGTCGCCGGGTCCGACACGTCGTAGACGCCGATATCGCGAACGTTGAACTCCTCGAACGCGTACAGATACCGGGAGTCGTCGTCCAGCGAGTTGCTGTGGGCGTAGATGCCAGACACGGGAACCGATTCTCCCAGCAGCGTGGGCGCCCCGCCGAGGCGGATGCTGGTGATGTCGACAACGCGGTAGCGCGTCGAGTAGCCATCCGCCGAGTAGAGCAGATCCTTGCCGCCGGTTCCCGGCACGTCGCCCCGCGAGAAGCTATCGTGGCAGTCGTGCCCGCTGCCGCTCCACCCCCCGATGACCGGCGGATCGAAAGGGTTCTGCTCCAGATCGAGAATCTGGCAGCCAAGCGTGGACCCGCTGTTCGCCGTGTTCAGGAACAGCAGGCCGAGTTCTCGATTCACGGAGATGGTGTGACCGTAGTTGGTGCGACCCCGGTCGGCGATGCCGGCGGGCGGGATCGGGTTGGAATCAACCCCGTCGGGCAGCGCGTCGGACAGGTACGACAGGTTCACGACCCAGAAGTTCCCGCCGGCCTGGGCACCGACGTAGGCGTAGGTTGTCCCACCCGAGTCGGTGTACGTGTCCACGTCCCGCCAGATGCGGCCGCCGGACATCGCGATGAACTGGACCCGAAAGGACGCAGCCGGGTCTGTCACGTCGATGATGTGCAGGCCGGAGCTGTTGGTCTGCAGCGCGTACTCTCTTGAGCCGGCAGCGTAGCCCCAGATGCCGTTGTAGAGCGTGCCCGTCGAGGGGCTATCGCCATAGTAGGGGCTGGGCGGCTGCACGTCGCTCCTGCCCAGCAGGGTGACGTTACCGTTGCCGGTGTAGTTGGAAGCCGCCGCGGCGGGTGCCGTCGGGTCAGGTTCGCTCAGATCGAGGAGCGAGTCGAGATAGAGATGCGTATCCCCCGTGATCCGCCCAGCAATCTCCTGCGCCTCCACCCAGGCGTGTAGCTGCGGAAGGCGACCGGCAAAGTAGAGCCGGTCGATATGGTGGTGCTGCGTCTCCGTGATGGCGCCGTCATCGACCAGGCCATGCAGGTAGCCTTCGATCACCTCCGGGGTTTCGTCGTGAGCCCGGATCGGCGTACCCGAGAGCGCCAGCGTGCCCAGCAGCACCGCCGTTGCGAGGAGGCGCGCCGGAATCCTTCCGGTACACGACGAACCGTCCATGCGATGAGTCATCCGTCTCTCTGTCGCTGCCCGACCAGTCCGGTTCGACCTGGCGACAGCCGGCTGTGCTACACCGACGACAGCCGGTGTCCCAGCTTGTCCTTCTTGGTCTTCAGATAGCGGCGAGTCGAGTCGGAGGCCGGGATCTCCAGCGGAACGGCCTCTGAAATCGCCAGGCCGTAGCCCTGCAGCCCGACGAACTTCCGGGGATTATTCGTCAGCAGTCGCATCGTCTTGACGCCAAGGTCGTTGAGAATCTGCGCGCCGATGCCGTAGTCGCGCTGGTCGGCCTTGAATCCCAGTTGCTCGTTGGCCTCGACGGTATCGAGCCCCTGGTCCTGGAGCGCGTAGGCGCGGATCTTGTTCGCGAGGCCGATCCCGCGCCCCTCCTGATTCAGGTAGAGCAACACGCCACGCCCCTCCTGACCGATCCGGGCCAGCGCCTTCTCGAGCTGGGCGCCACAATCGCACCGGCCCGAGTGAAAGACATCCCCCGTGAGACATTTCGAATGAACCCGGACCAGCACGTCCTTGCCATCGCCGATCTCGCCCCGCACGAGCGCAACGTGCGTCTCCTCATCCACCTGGTTTTCGTATGCCAAGATTTCAAACGGACCATGCTCGGTGGGCAGTTCGGCCGACGCGGCGCGCTTCACCAGCCGCTCGGTCCGCATCCTGTACTTGATCAGATCCGCGATCGTGATCATGAGCAGGCCGTGCTTTTTCGCGAACTTCGTCAGCTCCGGCACGCGCGACATGGTGCCGTCCTCGTTCATGATTTCGCAGATGACCGCCGCCGGGTAGAGACCAGAGATTCTCGCCAGATCGACCGCCGCCTCCGTCTGGCCTGCCCGGACCATCACGCCGCCATCGCGCGCCCGCAACGGAAACATATGTCCCGGTCGCGCGAGGTCGGATGGCTGGGTCTTCGGGTCGATCGCCGCGCGCACGGTCGCCGCCCGATCGGAGGCTGAGATACCGGTGCTGACCGCGTGCTTGGCCTCGATGGTCACGCAGAACGCGGTCTTGAGGGCCGTGGTGTTCTGGCTGACCATCAGCGGCAGCTCAAGCTGGTCCAGGCGCTCGGCTGTCATCGGCATGCAGATGAGGCCACGCCCGAGCCTGGCCATGAAATTGATGGCCTCTGGCGTGATCTTCTCCGCCGCAATGGTCAGGTCGCCCTCGTTCTCGCGGTCTTCGTCGTCGACCACGATGATCATGCGACCCTCTCGAACAGCCTCGATGGCCTCCTCGATCGGCGCAAACGGACCCTTGCGCCTTGCTATCCGCATCTTCGACTTCTTTGTGGTCATTTCTCTACCTGGGCGATCTCAGCGGCTCGTGCGACGTACTTTCCCACCATATCGCATTCGACGTTCACCCGGTCACCCGGTTGCGTCAGGCGCAGATTGGTCCCGGTCCAGGTAAACGGCACGATCATGACGTCGAATTCGTCGTCCCGCAGCGCTGCGACCGTCAGGCTGACACCGTCCACCGCGATCGAGCCCTTCACGATGACATAGGCAGCGAGCGTCTCATCAAGACGGAACGTCAGCCAGCGGGCATCGCCTTCGGCGCGAATGCGCCTCAACTCGGTCGTGCCGTCCACGTGTCCCTGCACGAAGTGCCCACCGACACGACCGTCCGCCCGGAGCGCGCGCTCCAGATTCACCGGATGACCGGCCCGCAGGCTGCCAAGCGTGGTCCGACGCACCGTCTCAGGCCCGAGATCCGCACGCACCGTGCCGGCCTCGGCCGTCACAACCGTCAGGCACACCCCATTGACCGCGAGGCTCTCGCCCGGGCGCATCTCATCGGCCAGTGCGGTTCGCACATGCAACCGCATGCCAGCGTCGCCACCCGTCGCGTCCTCGACGCGACCGACGGTCTCAATCAGGCCGGTGAACATAGCCTTCAATCAACACGTCGGGCCCAAGCTGCCGGACCTGTCGGTCAAACAGCGACGCAGGTCCGAACGTGCTCCCCGGAAGCAACGCCGGCCCATCCGAGCCGAGCGACGTCGGCGCCACATAGAGCTGCACGTAATCGACGATACCGGCATCCCAGATGGCCTGATGCAGCGCGGCACCTCCCTCAACGAGGAGACTCTGCACGCCACGCCGGCCCAGTGCGCGCACGGCAACCGCGATGTCCGACGAATCGACGGCCAACAGCGTGACCCCTTTCTCCTCCAGCACCCGTGCCCGATCGCGGTTCCGGCTCACCGCGTCGCACGACGTGAGCACCACGACCGGCCCATCGGCGAGCGTCGAAAACACACGCGCCCCTGGGACGGCGCGCAGTCTCCTGTCAAAGATGACCCGCGTCAACGGGCGCTCCCGATACACGTGGCGCACTGTGAGCAGCGGATCATCAACGAGGAGCGTGCCGGACCCGACGGCAATCGCGTCCACCTGTGCACGTTGATAATGCGCGTGCCGCTGCGCACCCGCCGACGTCAGACTGGTGCGCACACCGGGCATCGCCGCGAGACGCCCGTCGAGACTGGTCGCGGCCTTGAGTATCACGAACGGTCGCTGCTCGCGAACGCTCGTGAGAAACGGCTGATTGAGCCGGGCCGCGTCGTCGCGTGCGACGCCGACCTCAACCGTAACGCCCTGCTCGCGGAGCGCTGCGAACCCCCGTCCGCGAACGAGCGGAAACGGATCCTCCATTGCCGCCACGACCCGCGTGATGCCAGCGACGACGATGCGCGCTGTACACGGTCCGGTTCGGCCCGTATGTACGCACGGCTCAAGGGTGCAGTAGAGCGTCGCGCCTCGCGCTCGCGCGCCAGCCTCCTCGAGCGCCACGACCTCCGCATGCGGGCCTCCGGCGCCTTCGTGACAACCGTCGCCGACCGCGACACCGTCATTGGTCACGACGCAGGCACCCACCACGGGATTCGGCGCCGTGCGGCCGAGCCCCCTCCGTGCGTGGTCAAGCGCCCGCCGCATCCATTTCGCGTCGTCTACCACTGCTGCTGAAAGAGGGCGTCGACGTATTCCTGCGGCGAGAAGGGGATCAGGTCTTCCATGCCTTCACCGATGCCGACGTAGCGAATCGGCAGCTTGAGATCGTGGGCAATCGCCACGGCGACGCCGCCCTTCGCCGTGCCGTCAAGCTTGGTGAGCACGACACCGGTGACGCCGGCCGCGCTGGTGAACTCACGTGCCTGCGTCAGCCCGTTCTGTCCCACGGTGGCGTCCAGCACGAGGAGGACCTCATGCGGCGCACCCTCGGAGGCACGCCAGGCCACACGGCGAATCTTGTCGAGTTCACTCATCAGGTTCGCTCGCGTGTGCAGTCGTCCGGCGGTGTCGATCAGGATCGGATCGCAGCCGCGCGCCTGCCCTGCCTGGATCGCGTCGAAGACGACCGCCGCGGGGTCCGCCCCATCTCCCGATCGAATGATCTCGACGTCGGCTCGCTCAGCCCATATCGCGAGTTGCTCGACGGCGGCGGCACGGAAGGTGTCGGCCGCGCAAACAAGCGGTCGCTTCCCGGAGGCCTTCAGCAGGTTCGCCAACTTACCGACGGTGGTCGTCTTGCCTGTCCCGTTGACACCAACCACCAGCACAACGCGCGACGGGGGTCCGTTCGACTGACGCGGGTCCTCCCCTTCACGTCCGCCCACCCCTGGCGCGACCGGGGCCACCGCGCCGAAGATCTCGAGGATTTCTCCCTTCACAAGATCGCGCAGGCTCTCACCATGGCGCGCGCGACCCGCCACCGCCGACACGATCCGCCCGGTGGCGGCCACGCCGACGTCGGCCGACAGCAAGAGTTCTTCAAGGGCCTCGACTGTATCGACGTCGATCGCGTCGCCACCGGACGTCTGCCCATCGGCGCGCCGAACGATCTCGTCAAACCGGTCGACGAGACGCCGCTTGGTGCGCGTCAGGCCGTCGCGTAATCGATCCAGTATCGGCACGTGTCCCATGGTGTCTGTTTCCTACTCCGCCTCGGAGCGCTGCGGCCGCAACATCAAGTCGTAGAGGGCCGTGCGCGCATCCTTCCTGCCGGCCAGGAGTTCCGCCACCTGGGACGTGATCGGCAATTCGACGCCTAGACGCGCGCCGAGCGCGAGTGCGACGGTCGTTGACCCGACGCCCTCGGCCACCATCTTCATGCCCGAGAGCACATCCTCGACCGAACGGCCTCGCGCCAGCTCGATACCCACGTGCCGGTTCCTGCTCAGCGCCCCGGTGCAGGTCAGCACGAGGTCCCCGAGGCCGGCGAGTCCGGCCAGCGTATCTCGCTGGGCGCCGGCTGCGCACGCCAGGCGGGTAATCTCCGCGAGCCCTCGCGTGATGAGACCGGCCATCGCATTGTGTCCAAGCGCGAGTCCCTCGGTCACCCCGGCAGCGATTGCGATGATGTTCTTCAGCGCCCCGCCGATCTCCACGCCGATCACATCCGTGGTGCCGTAGAGTCGAAAGTATCCCGTCCCAAAGTCAGCTTGCACACGTTCGGCACAGGATCGATCCACCGACGCGACTGACACCGCCGTCGGGAGCTGCCGGGCAAGCTCGACGGCGAAGCTCGGACCGGACAGCACAGCCACATGCGCGTCACCACCGAGTTCCTGCGCGATCACTTCCGACATGCGGAACAAGGTCTCGCGTTCCAGCCCCTTCGTGGCGCTCACCACCGTCGCGCCAGGGCGAATCAGTGGCGCGGCCCGCTTCACGATCGCCCGGGTGCCGTGGGAAGGCACAGCGGCGACAACAAGCTCGGCCTCGCGCAGCGCGTCTTCCAGGTCCCCAGTGACACGAAGCTGCTCTGGAAACCGGATATCCGGGAGATAGACAGCGTTTGCCCTCCGCGCCGACATGTCGGCGACAAGCGCCGGATCACGCGCCCACAGACAGGCCTCGTGACCCGCACGCGCCAGATGCACAGCCAGCGCCGTGCCCCAGCCACCTCCACCGAGAACTGCTACCTGACGAATGGGATCCTCCTAGGGCGATCGCTCGCCAACCCGGCGCTCGGTGCCAGCCAGGATCCTGCCGAGATTGCCACGATGGCGATGCACGATGACCACGGCCGCTACGGCCGCACCCACCGTCACGGCAGCTGGCGCGTTGGTGACGGCTGTCACCGCCACAAGTGTCACCGCCGCTGACAGCGACCCGACTGATACGTACCGCGTCATCCATGTGGCCATCGCGAACGCGCCGGCCGCAATCGCTACCGCGACCGGTGTGAAGATCAGGAAGACGCCGGCTGCGGTGGCGACCCCTTTGCCTCCCCGAAAGCCGAGCCAGACGGGGTACACATGTCCGATGATGGCGGCCAGTCCGGCTGCCACCGGCGTGGCCTGACCGCCGAACAGCTGCCGGGCCACACACACGGCGACCGCGCCTTTCGCCACGTCCAGGGACATCGCTGCCACGGCTGTCGCGGCACCGCTGGTTCTGAGCACATTGGCCGCCCCGACGTTACCACTCCCGGTCAGGCGCAGATCGACCCCACGGCGCCGTACCAGCAGGAACGCAAAGGGCACGGAGCCGACAAGATACCCGATAGTCACCGCAAGAACTTCTTCCATGGGCAGGCAGAGCGTCGCCGTTCAACCAGTGTAATCGCGACCCGCGCCGATTTCATGCGCGCGTCGCTCCCCAGTAAACGCCATCGGGACCCGGGTCAGCGGGCCAGCTGTCGCCTGACCATGTCGAGAGCCGCCTGGGAAGCCTGAAACTTCACCTGCTCTCGACCGCCGATGAATCGGAACATCCGCGAGCAACTCGATCCGGGAAATGCGACGGCGATCGCGACGGTGCCGACCGGCTTGTGCGCAGACCCCCCGTCCGGACCCGCGATCCCGGTCACTCCGACGCCGATGTCCGCGCCAGCGCTGGTCCGCACACCGTCGGCCATGGCGATGGCCACCGGTTCGCTCACCGCGCCGTGTTCGTCGAGCAACGCCTGGGGCACCCCGAGGAGTGACACCTTGGCGCTGTTGGCATACGCGACCACCGCTGTCTCCACGTAGCGCGAACTCCCTGGCACGTCGGTCAATCGCGACGTCAGCAATCCCCCCGTGCACGACTCGGCGAGCGCGATGCGCCACCGGCGCTCCGCGAGGCGTTCACCGACAACCTGCTCCAACGGACGACCGTCTACGCTGTACACGTCCGGGCCCAGCACCTCGACGACCTGCGCTGCCGCCGCCTCTGCCGCGGCGGCCGCGCGGTCCGTCGACGCGGCTTGCGCCGTCAGATGCAGCTCGATCTGGCCAAGCGACGCGAGGATCGTTGGAGACACCGGCACGTCGGCCCGCGCCCACTCGGCGTAGAGCGGCTGCACGGCTTCCTCGGTGTGCGACTCGGTACGCCCCGTGATCCGGACCACGCGGGTCACCATCGACCGATCCGGAGACCGCTCGCGCAACAGGTCTTCTGCCGCAGCCGCCAGCATCGGTGTGAGTTCTCGCGGCGGTCCAGGCAACAGCAACACCGCACGGTCGCCGTCCTCGATCCACAACCCGGGTGCGGTGCCGCGCGGATTGTCAAGAACCCTGGCACCGGCAGGCACCATCGCCTGGCGACGATTGATCGCAGGCATCTCCATCCGACGCGACGCAAACAGCTCGCGGATCCGCTCGGTAATGCTCTCGTCCTCGACCAGCGGCAGCGACAGCACCCCCGCGACGACGGCACGCGTCAGGTCATCATCGGTCGGCCCGAGCCCACCGCAGCAGATGACGAGTCCGACCGTGTCAAGCGCGAAGCGCACAGCGGACGTCAGCTGCGCACGATCGTCGCCCACGACACTCTTGTAGGCAACCTCGATGCCCAGCGCGTTGAGCCGCTCGGTAATCAGCAGCGAGTTGGTATCCAGCCGAGACGTGCCGAGCAACTCGCTGCCGACGGCAATGATCGCGGCGCGGGGCCAGACGGCCCCCGTACCCGACGACGCTGGTGTCGCGGTCACGTGAGCCATCCGGGCGCCAGCGCGATCAGCCCCCGCATGATCACCTGACCGTAGATGGCCGCCATGCCGTCGTCCGCCATGATGCCCCAGCCGTGCGGCAACCGTTCGAATCGCGATGACGGCCAGGGCTTGACGACGTCCAGCACGCGAAAGATCAGGAACCCGACCACCGCGCCGGTCAGATTGACCGGCAGCAGGGCCAAAGTGATCAGCATGCCCGCAACCTCGTCGACGACCACCGGCGCGGGATCGACGTCGCCCAGATGCCGTTCCGCCACGGTCGCACTCCAGACGCCGACCACGAACACGATGACAATGGTCGCCAGCTCGACACTGGTGGAGCCGGTCGCGCGCACGGCGTAGAACACCAATAGACCAAGTGCAGAACCGAAGGTGCCAGGCGCCACTGGCGCATATCCAACACCTGCGCACGTTGCAATGATGAGTCCGAGCCGGGTCATCTGGTAAACACGGGGCGATCAGGACTGGTCAGGGAAGCACGATGACGCGGGTACGCGCCACATAGTCGTGAAACGCGAGATGCCTTGGACCGGCGAGCGCCGGCAGATAGCCCAGGCCGAAGACCGCTGCCGACACGGTTCCGGCGAGCGCGCGTGTCAGCGCACGACCCCCGTCAACAGGAGCATCGTCCATCGTGACCACCCGAATGCGCGCGGCCATCTTGCCAATCGTCTGCCCTCCAACCGCCGTGAAGGTCCAGAAGTACGACAGTTTCACGAGCAGCAGAAACGCCGCCAATGGCGCGAGCGGGAGCGTCCTCCACTCCGCCATCGGCAGTCCGACCATGCGCAGCGTGAAGTACACGACCAACGCGTCAATCGCGACCAACAGCGCGTGGTCGAGTGCGACCGCTGCAAGCCGACGGACGGCCCCGCTCACGTCGGCTCCCTCATCAGAACGCGACTGCGGTGCCACCACGGCTTTCCCCACGCCCAGCGGGGTCGTGGGCGCCGCCATCCCGGAGAGTGGCGCGGTCTCCGCCGTATCCCATAGTTCCATCTCCGGCGCTGCCGCAGTCGCCGCAGAGCGCGGAGAATTCGGAACGACCCGCAAGCTCGGCGTGCGCGGCGTGCGACGCACGGCCAGCGGGGGTCGAGGCGCCGCCGGCACCTTGATGAGCGGCTCTTCGCCGAAATCGTCAAACGTCCCTGCGAAAAGGTCTAGCCCCGCACCGGTCTGCGGCGTTTCGGTCGCACGTCGCTCCGGTTCCGGCGCTGGCTCGCGCGCTGCGGGCTCCGGCTCCGGTTCTGGCTCGGCCTCAGGCTCCGGCTCAGGATCGGGCTCCGGTTCTGGCTCTGGCTCTGGCTCTGGCTCTGGTTCTGGCTTGAAAACAGCCGGATCGGGTGTCGGCGGAGTCGAAGCTGAAAGATCAGCAAGGGACGCCAGAGCCGTCATCGCCTGATCGAATGTGTCGTCCCAGCGCACATCGGTCATCAGGTCGTCGGCAGGACGTATGGACAGGTCGTGCTCCCCGTGGTCCTGATCGTGACCGGCCGACACGAGCGAGAAATCGTATCCGCAGTTCTTACAGCGATCGCTCGTGTCGAATCCCAGATAGTTGCATTTCGGACACTTCACCGGGCGCCACCCGACAGGGCCGAAGCCGAGATCGACAGGTCCAGCCCGGCGTCGGCAAATAGAGCGCGCTGCACATCAGCTCGCAATGCCTCCGCCTCCACCCGGTTAGGATCCGCGATCCCAATGCCATCAAGCGCGCGCAGGGCCTCGAGCAGACGTCCGTCGGCGTACAGCGCCCGCGCGCGATCGACACTGATGTCCGAAGCACGCACGATCGGCAGCGCCTCCGCACCCGCGTATTCGGCCGACGGTGCCGACGTGGGCGCCTGGAATGCCGACGTCTCGAGATCAGGCAACCACGCGCCGATCGGAAGCCCCCCCACCAACATGACCGCGCCAACAACCATGGCGACAAGCGCGGCAGCGATCCATCCCTGACGGGCCGTCGGAGGCGCGGCGCGATGGCGCCGCACGAGCGAGCCTGCCGGCCGCGGCTCGTCACGACCATGAACGCCCGTTCCAGGTCCGGATATGTCGGCCCGGTTCAGTCGATCGAGAAACACGTCAGCCGAGTCACTACCGTGCTCCACGGCCTGCGTCAACAGCCTGCGCGCCCGATCCACGTCACCGGCGTTATACGCGGACACGCCAACATGCAGCAGTTCTTCCGACTCGCGCTGACGCTCCGCCTGCGCACTCCGCGCGCGATCGATGTAGGCACGCGCCCGATCATGGTGTCGGTCAAGGAAAATCACGCGTGTCCACACGCCGATCGCGCGCTCGTACTGGCCGGCGAAGTAGTGGTCGAGCCCCGTGAGCAGGAGCTGTTCGATGCGCGCGTTCCGGTCCGCGTCGTCTCGCGGTTCAGCGGACCGGACCGGATGCGTCGACTGCGAATTCGGCATAGTAGTTGGGGGGCTTCGTGGGTGTGATTATCGACCAAAACCCTCCACCGGTCAACGAATTACAGTCATTCGAGAGCAATCGTCCTGCCCCCTGACACCACGGGAACTCAGCCGCGCCGGGCCTCCGACGCGACCGATCCTCAGGTTGTGGTACAAGGCGACGCATGGCGCTGATCGAGTGCGTGCCCAACGTGAGCGAGGGGCGACGCCCGGAAGTTGTCGAGAGGCTGGCGCAATGCGTTCGCGACATCCGAGGCGTGCGCCTGCTCGACCACTCGGCGGACCGGGAGCACAATCGATCGGTGTTCACCATCGTCGGGGAAGCGAGGCCGCTCCAGGATGCCGTGCTGTCGCTGTGCGACCACGCCATCGCTGCCATCGACATGCGGACCCAGACGGGTGCGCATCCCCGGATCGGGGCCGTCGATGTCGTGCCGTTCGTGCCGATCGAGACCACGACGCTCGCGGAGTGCGTCGCGCTCGCCCGCGCGACCGGCGCGGAGATGGCACGGCGTTTCCGGGTGCCGGTCTACCTCTACGAGGCGGCAGCCAGCGATCCGGCCCGCAGGAAGCTGGAAGACATCCGTCGGGGCCAGTTCGAGGCGCTCGCGACACACATGTTGCGCCCGGGCTGGGCGCCTGACTTTGGGCCGCGCACGCCCCATCCGCGCGCTGGTGCCTCGGTGGTCGGGGCACGTATGCCGCTCATCGCGTACAACATCAACCTGGCGACCGATCGACTCGACGTGGCGCGGCGCATCGCGGCAACCGTGCGCCACAGCGGGGGCGGCCTCCCTCACGTCAAGGCGATCGGCGTCGCGCTCCGGGACCGCGGCGTCGTCCAGGTCTCGATGAACCTGACCAACTATCAGTCCACACCCATCATGCGAGTCTTCGAGGCAGTCTGTCGGGAAGCACGGCGCCACGGCGTGGAGCCGGTCGAACACGAGCTGATCGGGCTGATACCGCGGGCGGCGCTCGCCGGGCTGTCTGAAGCCTTTCACCAGCTCGGGGTCATCAGAGAGAACCAGATCCTGGAAACGAGGCTTCAACAAACCAGCGAGGGATAGGCCAGTCCACCCTGCGCACCTCCGCTTTATGTCATTCTCCGATTCGGGGTTACCATTCTCCCGCGTGATGTCTCTGCTTTCCCCTGTAGCGCCGCCGGTGACACCTGCCCCCTGCCGACCCGGGCGCGCTCTCTTCCTGTATTGTTCCCGGCAATGATCGCACCCCCAACTGATTCCGCCGTCGCCGACCGGACCACGGATACGAGCGCCATCGACAGCCAGGCACTTCAGGCAGAGCTGCGGGAGCGCATCGAGGGCGAGGTTCGCTTCGACACGATCTCGCGCGCGCTCTACTCCACTGACGCAAGCGTGTATCAGATCCAGCCGCTCGGCGTCGTCGTGCCGCGCTCGCGCGAGGACCTCGTCGAGCTTGTTCGCATCTGTGCGAAGTATCGATGCCCGCTGACGATGCGTGGCGGCGGCACCTCGCAGGCGGGGCAGGCGATCGGCGGCGGCCTGGTCGCCGATACCTCGAAGTGCCTTCACCGCATCCTTGAGCTGAACCTCGAGGAACGCTGGGTACGCGTCGAGCCCGGCGTCGTACTCGATCAGTTGAATGCGCATCTGCAGCCGCACGGCCTCCGCTTCGCACCGGATATTTCGACCGCCAGTCGCGCCACGATCGGCGGCATGATGGCCAACAACTCGAGCGGCGCGCGGTCTGTGCTGTACGGCAAGACGATCGATCACGTTCTGAAACAGGAAGTCGTGCTCTCTGACGGCTCGATTGTTGAGTTCGGGCCGCTCTCTCCGGCCGAGCTGGAGACCGCCAGCACCGGGCCGAGTCTGGCCGCCCAGTGCTACCGCGTCGTGCGCGACATCGCGGCCACGCAGGCCGAAGAAATCGACCGACGCTTTCCCAAGGTCGTCCGACGCGTGGGTGGATACAGCCTCGACGAGTTTGTCCGTCCAGGACAACCCTTCGACATGACGAAATTGATGGTCGGGTCCGAGGGCACGCTGGGCGTGGTGCTGAACGCGACGCTGAACCTCGTGCCGCTGCCGAAGGCGAAGGCCGTGATGGCGATCCAGTTCGCCGACCTGCTCGAAGCGCTGGCCGCAACGCCGGTCATCCTGACGCACGGCCCCTCAGCGGTCGAGGTCATGGACGGCTTCATCCTGAGCCACACGCGTCAGAGCCCCGAGCTCGAGGCGCTCCGGCAGGGGTTCATCGACGGTGAGCCGGGTGCGCTGCTCTGCGTCGAGTTCTATGCGGATCGTGACGCAGACCTGCCGCCGAGGCTGGACGCGGTCGAGCGCGATCTCCGTGAGCGGAAACTCGGGTACCGCTACCACCGGGAGACCGAGCTGCCCGGGCAGGCGCGCATCTGGCGCCTCCGGGAAGCCGCGCTCGGACTGTCGATGGCCATGAAGTCCGATGCCAAATCGCTGTCGTTCGTCGAGGACACGGCGGTATCGCCAGAAAAGCTTCACGACTACATCGAGAAGTTCATGGCGATCATCGAACGGCACGGCACCTCAGCCGGCGTCTACGCGCACGCGTCCGTCGGATGCCTGCACGTGCGTCCAGTGGTCAACATGAAGACCGATGCCGGCGTCCGCATGTTCGAATCGATCGCCACCGAGGTGTCGGATCTCGTGCTCGAGTACGGCGGTGCACTGTCCGGAGAGCATGGTGACGGACTGGTGCGCAGTCCGTTCATGCGCAAGATGTACGGCGCGACGTTGTACGACGCCTTCCGCACGATCAAGCGCACGTTCGATCCGGACGCCATCTTCAACCCCGGCAAGATCGTCGATGCGCCTCCGCTCACGAAGAACCTCCGATACGGTGCGGGCTATGTCACGCCCGATCCCGAGACACACTTCGACTATTCGGAGTATGGCGGCTTCGGTGGCGCGGTCGAGATGTGCAGCGGCCTCGGGGCATGCCGCAAGAAGCTCTCGGGCACGATGTGTCCGTCCTACATGGCCACCCTCGAGGAGGCGCACTCGACCCGGGGACGCGCCAACGTGTTGCGCATGGCGATGGTGGGTCGATTGGGTGAGTCGGGGCTCGGCGATCAGGGCGTGTACGAGACCCTCGATCTGTGCCTCGAATGTCGGGCCTGCAAGGCTGAGTGCCCGGTGGGCGTTGACATGGCTCGCTTCAAGAGCGAGTTCCTGGCCGACTACTGGGCACGAAACGGGACCGCGCTGCATGCCCGTTTGCTCGGAGGCGTTCGCACCGTCGCCACCTGGGGCAGCCGCCTTTCGCCGATATCGAACTGGCTGGCCGACAGTGCGCCGGTACGCTATCTGAACGAGGTTGTGCTCGGGATCGATCGTCGACGAACGCTCCCACGGTTCGAGCGTCGCACGCTCGCCGAGCGCGCTCCGGCCGCCGACGACCGTTCGGACGCCGTGCTGTTCAACGACACTTTCACCAACTACTACGAGCCGCTCATCGGCACCGCAGCACTCGACGTCATGGCGGCGGCAGGACTTCGCGCGGGATTGGCGCAGCATGGGTGCTGCGGTCGCCCGCAGATCTCCAAGGGACTGCTCAGCGAAGCGGCGCAGCTGGCGGCACACAACGCCGACGCCCTCTACCCCCACGCGGTCGCCGGCCGACCGATCGTCTTCTGCGAGCCAAGCTGCCTGTCAGCGATACGCGAGGACTGTCCGGCACTGCTCAAAGGCGAAAGCCGAAAGCGCGCGGAGGCGGTCGCGAAGGCCGCGGTCCTGTTCGAGGAGTTCGCGGAAACGCTGCTCCCACGACTGACGCTGGCCGCGGGACCGGAGCACATCCTGCTCCACGGACACTGCCATCAGAAATCGATGGGGCTGGTCCGGCCGGCGAAGTCACTCCTGTCGAAGATCCCTGGAGCGTCGGTGACCGACCTGGACTCAGGCTGCTGTGGCATGGCCGGGTCCTGGGGATACGCGCGTGAGCATTTCGATGTGTCACGCGCCATCGGCGAGCGCGTGCTGTTTCCGGCGGTCCGGGACCGGAAACCGGGCACGGTCGTGGCGGCCGCGGGTACGTCGTGCCGCCATCAGATCCACGATTTCACCGGCGTCGATGCCATGCATCCGGCGGTGCTGCTGCGCTCGCTCCTGGTCCCAAGCGACAAGGGCGGGGAGTAGCCGCTCAGCGCGGATTTCGTTTCTGAGGTCGTCTTCTCCTACCCGGAGAACGACGATCGGGCGAACAGGTACACGTGGAATCCGCGCTACCGGCCGCTGAGATCCGCTGACCCGTTCACGCGGGTCTTGAAGCGCCATCCCGCCGGTGTCTTGACCAGGGTGTCCGTGTACTGGCTGACGCGAGTAATGACGGCAGGGCTCTGCGCCACGTCCACGAACAGATTGAGCACCATGCCGGTCGCGCCGTCGGCAGTAGCGGTGATCACGGGCGTCAACGGGGCGTGTCGCACTGTTGACGCTGCACGCCCCAGAACAAACTCCAGCAACGCCTGCCGGCCCACGCGATCGCCGAACGACCCATCGTCCGTGAACAGGTTCGCGTAGCCCTCCGCGTCGCCGCTGTCGAGCGCCACCGGGTAGCGGAAGTACAACTGAAGAATGTCCGCGTAGTCGTCGCCGGTCAGCGACGGGGCGCTGTTCTGCGCGCCGAGCGGACACGCCAACCCGACCACCATCGCGACCATCACGGCGTATCGGACGCAGCCCCGCAGACTGGCCCCCCTCGACGAACGAGAATCTGGATGCATCAGGCTACTCATCGCGGACTGGCTCCCGCCTCGCACGGATCACCTGCCGCGTTTCGCCGCGCCATTGCGGCGTCGAAATTGTGCCACGCCTCTACCACCAGCGCGACAGCGCTGTGACTACGCGATCTCGCGATGCTCCTGATAGCCTCTGGCAGCAATCGGCCAGACACCGACGACGCGGTCGCCTTCGAGCACGTAGAACACGTCGTGCAGATTGATGGTCGGATCGATGTGCGACGGCTGGACATGGACGCGATCGCCAATACCGAGGAGGCAGTCCGACGGCACGCTCATCGTCGCATGTTCGTCGTTCAGCGCCAGCACGGCTGCGCCGGCAACGTCGCGCACTGACGGGTAGCCATGGTCCTTGGACATCGACTTGTGCCCGCAATCGAGCACGCACCGCGCCGGTGTCGGGCGGCTGATGACCGTGCCCAGCACCCAGAGGGCTTGCTCGAACGGAAGGTCGAGCCGCGCGTAGTCGCTGTCCATCAGTACGTAGGAACCCGCCTGGATCTCCGTGACGCCATCGACGCGTCCGCTGATGTCATACGTGCCGGTCCCGCCGGCCGATACGACATCACAGGGAAGCCCCTCCGCCCGGAACCGTTCAGCCGTCTCCACAAGCCCGGCCATCGCCTGACGCGTACGTGCATCGCGCTCATCTCGGTCAGCGAGACCGACCAGGTGACCCTCGTAGCCCATCACCCCCCGCAGACGCAGTCCCCTGGCTGCCACGACCCTGCGGCCGAGACTCACGGCAGCGCCGCCAGGTGGGACGCCGCATCGCGCCATCCCGACATCCAGATCGACGAGCACCCCGATGGTGACCCCTGCTTCGGTCGCGGCGCGGTCCAGCGCCTCCAGGCCGGCGACCGAGTCGGCCGCCACCGTCACGGGCACGCGTCGGGCAAGGGTGGCCACCCGCGCACACTTTCCCGGGCCCACGGGCTCGTTGGCAATCAGGATGTCACCCGACACGTCTGCAAGCAGTTCGCCCAACGCGAGTGTCGCCACTTCCGCCTCCGATACCGTCGCGCACGTCAATCCTGTACACGACCCGCCTGCGAGCTGGCGCCTGGCGATGTCAGGCGTCTTGTGCGCCTTGAAATGCGGGCGGAGCCGGCAGGGGCCGTCGGCAAAAAACGTGGCCATCCTCTGAATGTTGCGATCCATTGCGGCGATATCGATCACGAGCGCCGGAGTGGGGATTCGGCCGACGTCCCGTACGCCACGCACACTCCGCGGCGCCGTCTCCTGCACCCGCGCGCTATCGCTCACGCGGCTCATCCTCGGATCGACGCGACGGCGTGATACCGAATCCGCGCATCTTGCGGTAGAGGTTGCTCCGCTCGATGCCCAGCAGATCCGCGGTGCGGGAAATATTGCCCTGCTGCTCCAGCAGTGCCCGCCGGATGTAGTCAGCCTCGAACCGGCCGCGCGCCTCGTGAAGCGTGGCCGCCACCAGGGTGTCAACATCCTCCGGCGCCCCGCCGCTCCCTGCGCTGAGGCCCTGATCGAGGAACGAGAGCTCGCGCGACGAGATCCGATCGCCGGGCACCATGATCATCAGTCGCTCGACGACATTGTGGAGTTCGCGAACGTTCCCGGGCCACTCGTACTCTCGGAGTGCCACGATCGCGTCTGGCTCGAACGTCTTGGCACGCCGCCCGTACTCACGCGCCAGCATCGCCATGAAATGGTCCGCCAGCAGCGCAATGTCCTCCTGACGCTCGCGCAACGGCGGGACGAGAATCGGGACGACGTTCAGGCGAAAGTACAGGTCTTCCCGGAATCTCCCCGCCCGTATCTCCGCAGGCAGATCCTTGTTGGTTGCGGCGAGCACACGCGCGTCCACGGCAATCCGGGACGAACCACCCACGGCCTCCGTAACTTGCTCCTGCAGCACGCGTAACACCTTGGCCTGCGTCTTCAGGCTCATGTCAGCGATCTCGTCGAGGAAGATCGTCCCCCCGTGCGCAGCCTCGAACTTGCCTCGGCGGTCCGACACGGCGCCGGTAAACGCGCCGCGGACGTGCCCGAACAGCTCACTCTCGATGAGCTCTTCAGGTATCGCCGCACAGTTCACCTCCACGAACGGGCCCGTGCGCCGACGACTCAACTGGTGCACATTTCTGGCGACGAGTTCCTTGCCAGTGCCGTTCTCGCCAAGAATGAGTACGCGGCCGTTGGTGGGCGCTGCCATCGCCACCTGCTCGCGCAGCTTCGTCATGGCATAGCTCTCACCCACCATGACGTGGCGTGCACCGACCTTCGCCCGGAGCGCCCGGTTCTCCGCCTCCAGCCGCCGCTGCCGAAAGGCGTTTCGCACAACGAGCATCGTCTTCTCCAGCGAGAGCGGTTTCTCGACAAAGTCGAACGCGCCCATCTTGATGGCGCGGACCGCAGACTCGATGTTGCCATGCCCGGAAATGATGACCACCTGCACATCGATCTCGCGTTCACGCATGCGTGCCAGCGTGGCCAACCCGTCCATCCCGGGCAGCCAGATGTCCAGCAGCACCACGTCGTAGGCCTGACGCGCCAACCGCTCGAGACACGCTTCCCCGCTGTCGACGGCGTCCACCTCGTACCCCTCGTCGCGCAGCACGGCCGCAAGCGAACTGCGGACGCCGGGTTCATCGTCAACAATCAGAATCGAAGGCATGGCTCAGCAGGGAAGCTCGATCGCGAACCGCGTCCCGTGCGGCACGTTCTCGGTGACAGTAACACTCCCGCCATGCTCGGTCACGATTCGGCGCACGATCGCGAGGCCGAGCCCACTCCCTCGCTGCTTAGTCGAATAGTGCGGTAGAAACAGCTTCTCCCGTTCTTCTGGCGGAATGCCGGGACCGTTGTCGGCCACCACGATGCGAATCACATCGTCGGCCGGCGCATAGTGCGTCTCGACGTCGATCGTCCCTCGTTGCGCCATCGCCTCGACGGCGTTGTCGATCAGGTTGATCACGACGCGTCGGATCTGCTCGGGATCGACCGACACCTGCGGGAGTGTCTCCGCGAACCTGGGGTGCACATCGACGGCAGTGAAGATGCCGCGATAGAGAGCGAATACATCCGTCAGGAGTGCATGGATATCGGTCGGCTCGGTCCGTGGTGCCGGCATCCGAGCGAACTGCGAGAACTCATCCACAAGCCCTTTCAGCGATTCCACTTCTCCGACGATCGTCGTGGCGCACTCGTCGACCAGCGCCCGGGTTGGCTCGGGTGCGCCCGCGAAGTGCCGCTGCATCCGCTCGGCGCACAACTGAATCGGCGTGAGCGGATTCTTGATCTCGTGGGCCAGACTGCGCGCCACTTCGCGCCACGCGGCGACGCGCTGCGCGCGGATCAACGGTGTGACGTCTTCGAGCACGAGTACGATGCCGTCCGAGACGCCGTCCTCCCGCCGTAACCGCGTGGTCATGACCGCCAGATGGAGATCGCGACCGTCGCGCGTGATCGACACCTCCTGCGGCAAGGCCTCCGTGCGATCCGGAGATGCCTCGTCCATGACCGCAGCCAGTGGGCGCAGCTCAGGCGTGCCGAACACGGTGGCGGCTGGCTGACCCGCCGCGCTGTTGCTCAAACCGAGCAACCGTGAGGCTGCGGCATTGATCGTCCGAACATTGCCAGCCGCGTCGACCGAGACAACACCCGTGGCAATACGCTGCAGGACCGTTTCGACGTACCGCCGCCGTCCCTCGACGTCCTGATGCTTCTGCTCGAGATCGATCGCAGAACGTTCGAGACGCCGGCGGCTTGCCGACAGATCCGAGGCCATCCGATTGAACGCGTCGATCAGCGATCCAAACTCGTCGCGCGTCTCGGCCTCAACGCGGTGGTCAAAATGCCCCGCGCCGATCTCGTTCGCCGCGACTGCCAGCATCTGCACCGGGCGGGTGATCCGCTTCGCCAGGTACAGCCCCATCCACGTCGAGCCGACCAGAATCATGAGCGTCAGCATGAAGAAGAACGACAAGTACACACCCGCCAGCGGCCGTTGGAGCACCCGCAATTGCTGGTAGTCCTCGTAGGCCTCGGTCATGCGTCTGGCACGCGCGGCAAACTGCCCGGTGACGTACTCGCTCGCGATCACGACGCCTTGCAACGGCGCTCCGGCTGACACACGGATCGGCATGGCGCTGCGGATCAGATCGCCGCCATCAGCCAGGCGCTCGACGACCGGCGCGGCCAACGCCACGGCAGCCGCGCCCGCGGCGAGCCGCTCGGCCGACCCGGGTGCCGCCGGGCTCGCCAGCGACGCACCGCCGATATCGACAACCCGAACCAGCGCCGGCACCTCCGCGGTGCCAGCCGGGTCAACCCGATACACTTCAACCAAGCTGACCCGTCCCCGCAGCACGTCCGGCTCGACGATCGCCCGCACCGACGCCTCGGACGATGCGGACAGATCGACGGAGGCCAGTGCGCGGGCCAATTGCCCTGCCTGCGCCTCGACCAGACGCTGCCGCTCCTGATAGTGATCCCCGGCGATGGCGTTCGCCGAAGACAGGACATCGTCCATCGGCGCGTTGAACCAGCGATCGATGCTGTTGCGAATCAGGCCACTGCCCACGAGCAGGACCAGCAGCGCCGGGATGAGGGTCATCCCGAGGAGGACCGCCACGAGCTTGGCGCGGAAGTGCGCGAACGGCAGGCCCCGACGCTTCTCGACGAGCATCTTGACGATATTCCGCGCGAGCACGAACGCGAGGGCGACGAGAATCGTCAGATTCGTCGCGGACAACGCGTAGAGCACCACCTCGGTCAGAAAGTCTGGTGCAAGCGTGGCCGAGCGACTCGCGAGCGCCAGCAGACCGACCAGCACGGCGAGCAGCACTCCGCCGCCAGCCAGGAGGAGCCCGGTATTGTCGCGCAGCGGTCGCGCGCGAACGGGCACGGTCCGAGACCCCCGCGGCGGCACCGCCGGACCTTCCTCCACCCGGGACTCAGGGAGTGATATGGCCATCGTCTTCTTCGCGGCTCAGACCGCCGCCGACGTCGGCAGGCTTCCCTACTCCTTCACGTTCAGTAGATCGGTGAGCTCCGTCATGAACTCGCCGATGTCGCGAAAATGGCGGTAGACGGACGCGAATCGCACGTAGGCGACCTTGTCGAGTCGCTTGAGCTCCTCCATGACGAGCGCGCCGACCTCCTCGGTGCTCATTTCCTTCTCCGGGCGCTCCTGCACGGCGGCTTCGACCCGGTCGGCCACCCCTTCAACTGCGGACACGCTCACGGGACGCTTCTCGCACGCCTTGAGCAACCCGGCAATGAGTTTCTGGCGCTCAAAACGCTCGCGCGTGCCATCCTTCTTGACCACCATGTACGGGATCTCGTCGATCCGCTCATAACTGGTGAAGCGGCGCCGGCAGTCGAGACACTCGCGCCGGCGACGAATGACTTCGCCTTCCTTGCTCTCCCGCGAATCGACAACCTTGTCGCCAAGCTGACCACAGAATGGACACTTCATGGCCCCGAGGGAATCTCCTTTTCCTGCGGCGTCGGCGACAGTCTCGGAAGGCCCCCGAAGCCGATGCCATCCTGCGCCATGAAGACGGCGCCCGCCAGCACCACCGGGACGTAGGAAATGACGTGCGTCACGATGGCCGCAGCCACCGCGGCATCGTTGGCTGCCCCGAAGAACGTCGTCACGCCGACCCGGTAGGCCTCATGATAGCTACCGACGCCGCCCGGCGTCGGCACGGCCACTCCGATCGTGAGAAGCGCCTGCAACAGGAACGATCCCGCAAAGGGCATGCAGATGCCGAAGGCCAGCGCGATCAACCACGCCTCGCCGGCAATCACCACCCAGAGTGAAAAAGACCAGAACAGCGCCATGGCCAGCGCCTGCGGCTCGCGCGCCACGGCGAAACCGGAGCTGAAGGTCGTGGCATACCCGGCCAGGCGCTCCGCGATCCTGTGGGAAAAGACACTCGCCGCGCCGAACACCATGCGGCCGATGCGCTCAGGGTGCGTCGCCATCACCCAGGTGAGTGCAACGAGCAGAAGTGCGACACCGCTCGCGAGACCGGCCGACGCTTCGATGGCGTGACGCAGTGGCACGGGCAGCCGCGATGGATCGGCGGTACCCCAGACGTACAACGCCAGCAGCGCCAACATCGCAATCAAGTCCAGGACTCGCTCCATCACGATGGTCGCGAGCGTCGCCGACGTGCTCAAGCCTTCCTGCCGAGCCAGCAGGTAGGGCCGCAACACATCCCCTGCTCGCGCCGGCAGGACGGCCAAGGCGGCGGCGCCGATGACCGTTGTGCGAAACGCGGTCCTGAACCGCGTGGGTCCGATCGGTCTCAAGAGGTACTGCCATCGGTGCGCGCGAATCACGAACGTCACCACGACCAGCACGAAGCCCACCACGAGCAGGTCCAGCCGCGCTGCGCGCACCTGCGTCCACACATCCTCCAGGTCGGTACCTCGCAGGAACCAGCCCATGAGGGCCACAGCCAGCACCGACACGAGCACCGTACGTTTTCGCACCACGAACCCTTCACACTTCAGCTACGCTGCCAGAACCCCGACACGCGGTAACACAATATATCAGGCCCCCCGTCCGCACTGACCGGTAGTCTTGTGTACTGTTGCAGGAGTGGCGCGGTGCCTGTAAGATGCGCGCTTCCTGACAAGGGCCTTCCCAGAACCGAACACGTGCCGCCCGCCCCTCCTCTTCTTGAAGCTCGATTGAGCGGACTCACGCTGCATCGCCAGGGTAAGGTCCGGGATGTGTATGAGGTCGACAACGGACTCCTCATGGTCGCCACCGACCGTATCTCCGCGTTCGACTGCGTTCTCGGCTCGGGTATTCCTGACAAGGGCAAGGTCCTGACACAGCTGTCGGCGTTCTGGTTCGACCGAACGCGCGACATCCTGCCGAACCACGTCCTCGAAACCGATGTCCACCGCTACCCTGCGGACCTGGCACGACACGCGACCGTGCTGGCCGGCCGCTCAATGTTGGTACGCAAGACGACACCGGTTCCCGTGGAGTGCGTTGCGCGAGGCTACCTGTCCGGGTCCGGGTGGGCTGACTACACAGCAACGGGTTCGGTCTGCGGCGTCCAGTTTCCGGCTGGACTGCGGCAGTCCGACCGGCTTCCTGAACCGATCTTCACCCCGGCCAGCAAGGCGACCAGTGGCCATGACATGAACATCAGCGAGGCAGAGGCCGCGAACCTCATCGGCACGTCGCTGCTTGCCAAGCTTCGAACGTTCACCATGGCGCTATATGAGCGCGGGGTGGAGCACGCCGACGCGTGCGGGATCATCCTCGCCGACACGAAGTTCGAGTTTGGTCTCACGTCCGACGACGAGATCCTCCTCATCGACGAAGTCATGACACCGGATTCCTCGCGCTACTGGCCAAAGGACGCCTACTGCCCCGGTCAGCCGCAACCCAGCTTCGACAAGCAGTTCGTCCGCGACTATCTGGAACAGATCCACTGGAACAAGCAGCCGCCCGTACCATCGCTCCCGGATGATGTCGTGACACGCACACGAGAGAAGTACATCGAGGCCTTCCGCCGCTTGACCGGCAGGGACCTGGACTGATGGCGCTGCGTGAGGACCTCGAACGCCTGATCGACACCATGGTCACCAAGGGCGTTCGCTACGACGACGCGCACAGGGAGTTCGAAAAGCGCTACATCGCGCGCGCGCTGGCGGGAACCGGAGGGAATCTCGGCAAAGCCGCCGGGCTCCTGGGGATGCACCGCAATACCCTGAGCCGCAAGGTCTCCGAGTATCGGCTGCGCCGACACCCCTAGGCTTCCGAAAGCGCTTTCGCGGCCTACGGGATGGCCCGCTTCCTCTCAGCTCCTCTCGGCGCCGTTCTTGACAGCCCTGTAGCGGCCCGCTACACTTAGCAGTTGTATAGGCTGAGTGCTAACCAGCCGATGGCTCGCTCCCCTCGTTTCAGGGGTGCCAAGCCGGGCTGGACGCCCGGCGAGCCGAGGGTTTAACTGGCGGGTCCGTACCCGCTTCCTACAGACACAGTCTGGAGCAGAACGCACATGAAAGTCAGACCACTACACGACCGCATCATCGTCCAGCGCCTCGACGAGGGCGAGCAGAAAGTCGGCGGGATCATCATTCCCGACACCGCCAAGGAGAAGCCGCAGCAGGGCAAGGTCTTCGCCGTGGGCGATGGCAAGTTCAAGGACGACGGTGAGCGCCAGCCGCTCGATGTCAAGACCGGCGACACGATCCTCTTCGGGAAATACTCGGGGCAGGAGATCAAGATCGATGGTGAGGAGTACCTCATCATGCGCGAGGACGAAGTGCTCGCGGTCATGGATTCGAAGGGTAAAAAATAACGAACGGTCGCCGGAGGCCTCACGGCCCCGGTCGATGGAGACATCTACACAATGGCAAAACAGATTATTTACGGCGAAGAGTCGCGCCAGGCGATTCTCCGCGGCGTCAACCAGTTGGCAAACGCCGTCAAGGTCACGCTCGGCCCGAAGGGCCGCAACGTGGTCCTGGACAAGAAATTCGGCTCTCCCACCATCACCAAGGACGGCGTGACGGTGGCCAAGGAGATCGATCTTCCGAACGCGCTTGAGAACATGGGCGCGCAGATGGTTCGTGAGGTCGCCAGCAAGACCTCTGACACGGCAGGTGACGGCACCACGACCGCGACCGTGCTCGCGCAGGCGATCTATCGCGAAGGCGCTCGGAACGTGGTAGCTGGCGCGAACCCGATGGAACTCAAGCGCGGCATCGAGAAGTCGGTGGAGGCGATCGTCGACGAGATCAAGAAGATGTCGCGTCCGGTGTCGGGCAACATGGTCGCCCAGGTCGGCATGATCTCGGCGAACAGCGATCAGGAAATCGGCAAGATCATCGCCGACGCGATGGAAAAGGTCGGTAAGGACGGCGTCATCACGGTGGAGGAGGCCAAGACCCTCGAAACCTCACTGGATGTCGTGGAAGGCATGCAGTTCGACCGTGGCTACCTGTCGCCGTATTTCGTGACCGATGCCGAGCGCATGGAAGTCGTGCTCGAGAACCCGGTCATCCTGATCCATGAAAAGAAGATCAGTTCGATGAAAGATCTCCTTCCGCTCCTGGAGCACATTGTGCGCCTGAGCCGTCCGCTGGTCATCGTGGCAGAGGATATCGAAGGTGAAGCGCTGGCCACGCTCGTGGTCAACAAGCTGCGCGGCACCCTGCAGGTGGCGGCGGTGAAGGCTCCCGGTTTCGGCGACCGCCGGAAAGCCATGCTCGAGGACATCGCTGTCCTCACGGGCGGCAAGGCGATCACCGAAGACCTCGGGCTCAAGCTTGAGAACATCAAGGTCGAAGATCTGGGGACCGCGAAGAAAGTCACGATCGACAAGGACAACACCACGATCGTCGAGGGCGGCGGCACGACGGCGGCCATCGAGGGTCGGGTCAAGCAGATCCGGGTTCAGTCCGAGGACACGACCTCCG